>NZ_JBSGSG010000045.1:0-74758 GCF_053606765.1 Streptomyces sp. NPDC055189 | reverse complement strand
CTGAAGCGCCACGCCGACCACGCGGGCGGGGGCACGATCCACGATCCTCGGGGGTGAGGCTCGGGGGGGCCCCCCCCCCCCCCCCCGGCGGGGGGGGCCCCCCCCCCCCCCCCCCCCCCCCCCCCCCCCCCCCCCCCCCCCCCCGCTTCGAGGCAGCGGGAGAAAAGGGCCCCGGCTGGCGCGAAGTCACCGCGCAGGGCGACCGGATGACCCTGAGCGCGTCGGACGTACCGGAGAAGTCCGTCTCCAAGCGCCTCACGCGCTACCCGCAGCGGCTGCTCGACTCACCGCCCGGCGAGGACTCGGCCGCCCTGCGGATCACTCCCGGCGGCCCCGCCCTGAGCGAGGAGCGGCCGGAGGCACCGGCCTCCGTGCTGCCGCGCGGCGCGGACCGGTGGACGCAGGCGCTCACCGGACTCGTCGCCCGCCACGACCTCACCCCCGGCTTCGCCGGACTCGCCCTGGCCACCGCCCTGTTGCTGGGGGCGCTGCACGCCCTCGCGCCGGGGCACGGCAAGACGCTGATGGCCGCGACCGCCGCCGCGCGGGGACACGCGTCTCTGCGGGACGTCCTGCCCCTGGCCGCCTCCGTGACCGTCACGCACACGCTGGGGGTGACCGCCCTGGGGCTGCTGGTGGCGGGAGGCTCGGTCGCGGCCCCGTCCGTCATCGCCTGGCTCGGAGTGGTCAGCGGCGTCCTCGTCACCGGGGCGGGAGCCCTGCTCATACGCAGAGCCTGGCGGCGCCGCAAGCACGCCCGCCAGCACCACCATCACCACGGGCACGGACATGCACACGGACACGAGCACGGACATGACCACGGACACGGGCATCACCATCACACCCACGACGCACCGCCCACCCTCCGCGGCGCCCTCTTCCTCGGCTTCGCCGGCGGACTCGTGCCCAGCCCCTCCGCCGTCGTCGTGCTCGTCGGCGCCGCCGCCCTGGGCGAGGCCTGGTTCGGACTGCTGCTCGTCCTCGCGTACGGGGTGGGGCTCGCCGTCACGCTGACGGCCGCCGGGTTCCTCGTCGTACGGGTCGGGTCCATCGCCGGACGGCGGGTGGTCCGCGGGCCCCGGTGGCTGCACCGGGCCACTCAGCGCTTCCTGCCGCTCGGTTCGGCCTGTGTCGTGGTCGCCCTGGGGTGTGGATTGGTGTTCAAAGGGGCGGCAACAGCGCTCGGTTGAGGTAGTTTTGTGGAGAATCGCACGGCTGCGGATGGGGGACGCCCGTGAGCGGGAACGAGCGTGTGATCGCAGGGCGCTACCGCCTCATCGCCCCCTTGGGCGAAGGCGGCATGGGCACGGTCTGGCGGGCCCGCGACGAAGTCCTGGGCCGCGAGGTCGCGGTCAAGGAAGTGCGCGCCCCCGCCGGGCTCCCGGCCGGCGACGTCGAGCGGCTGTATGCCCGCCTTGAGCGGGAGGCCTGGGCCGCGGCCCGTATCCCGCACCGCAATGTCGTGACGGTCTATGACGTGGCGAGCGAGGACGGGCGCCCGTGGATCGTCATGGAGATCGTGCGGGGACTCTCGCTGTCCGACATCCTCGACTCGGAAGGGCCGATGCCGCCCCAGCGCGCCGCCCGCATCGGCGCCGAGGTGCTCGCCGCCCTGCGGGCCGCCCATGAGGCCGGTGTGCTGCACCGCGACGTCAAGCCCGGCAACGTACTCATCGCGAACGACGGGCGGGTCGTCCTCACCGACTTCGGGATCGCCATGGTGGAGGGCAGTTCGGCGCTCACCATGACGGGTGAGGTGGTGGGCTCGCCCGAATTCCTGGCCCCGGAGCGTGCGTTGGGGCGCAAGCCGGGACCCGAGTCCGATCTGTGGTCGCTGGGAGTGCTGCTCTACGCGGCCGTGGAGGGCAGCTCGCCGTTCCGCCAGGACACCCCGCTCAGTACGTTGCGCGCGGTCGTCGACGAGGAGCTGCCGCAGCCGCGGAACGCGGGCCCGCTGGCCCCGGCCATCGAGGGGCTGCTGCGGAAGGACCCCGCCGCCCGGATCTCCGCGGCGGAGACCGAGAACCAGTTGCGGCTCGTCGCGGCGGGCGGTACCCCCAGCATCCAGACGCCCCTCCCGTACATGCCGACCGTCACGTCACAGCAGCAACAGCAATCCCCCTCGCCGCTTCCGCCGCCACCGGATCAACAGGAACCCGTCGTCACCACGACCACCACCGTCCCGCCGGCGCGTTCGCGCCGCTCGGTCCTCGCGTTCACCGCGGGCCTGATCGCCCTCGCACTGGCTCTGGGCGGCATCGCGTACGCCCTGATCAATCGCGACGACGGAGGCGGGGGCGGCAGCAGCAGCGGTTCCTCCGAAGGCGGCGGCAACGGAAGCGGCGGGAACGAAGGCGGCAACAGCGACGGCGGCTCGGACGGCGGCAAGAGCGGCGGGAACAGTACGTCGGGCGGAAACGAAGGCGGCGGCTCGAACAACAACGGCAACGGCAACAACTCCACCGGCGGTGGTTCCACGAACGGCGGAGGCAACGGCAACGGCGGAGGTTCGACCAAGCACCCGCCGCAGTCCGTCAAGGTCTCGGTCACCGGCTCGTACACGCAGTACAGCGGCGTCTGTCCGCCGGCGGCGGGGCAAGCCCCCTCCTTCACCGCGACCTTCACGGTGGGGCGCGTTCCGGTCACCGTCGACTACCGCTGGGTGACCAAGTCGGGCGAGCCGAGCGACCCCGGCTGGAAGACGCTCAGCTTCGCCTCGGGCGGTGGCAGGACCAAGCAGGTGCACCACACGGAGACGGTCACGGGCGAGCCGGGCTCGACGTATCAGAACTCGATCAGCGTGGAGGTGCGCAGCCCGGTGGAGGCCACCTCCAACTCCGTGACGTACTCGGTGAAATGCGAAGAGGAGCCCCCGACGACGGGCGGGGGCTCCTCCTCCTATGCGCCGAACACCTGAGCGCCGGGCCGGGCGGATCAGGACGCGGCAGCCCCGAACACGGGAAGGTAGCCGCCGGACTGGCCCGCGGCCTTGGGGTGGTAGGACTCGCCGATGTTGGTCCAGTTCACGCTGTGCAGCCACGCGTCGCCCGAGCAGATCTCGTGCCCGGTGAACTTGGCGGCCACGTCCCCGAAGGCGAAACCGTGGTCGGCGGCGCGCTTGGCCGTGGTGGAGTTGAGGAAGTCGGATGCGCTGTTGATGGCGCTGCGCTCCTTCTCGGAGAGACCGGCGATACAGCCGCCGCCGAGTTTGTAGAAGCGGGGGTATCCGAGCACGACGACCCGGGCGGCCGGTGCCTTGGCGCTGATCGCCGAGTAGACCTTGTCGAGGTTGGCGGGCAGCGTCGTCTCGACGTAGCTGCGTGCCGTCGCGATCCGCGCCAGGCAGTTGCTCTCGGACTGCAGGACGCAGGTCGTCATGACGTCGGCGAAGCCCGCGTCGTTGCCGCCGATGGTGAGGCTGACCAGACCCGTTCCCGAGCCGAGCGGGCCGAGCTGGTTGGCGAGAACGTCACCCGTACGGGCACCCGAACAAGCCGTGAAATTGAAACTGGAGGGTGAGTTGGCGGCCGCCCAGAGCGCGGGGTACGCGCGCGGGGTTCGCTTGCAGTTGCCGCTGCCGCTGTCGTAGGCGCCGGATCCGACGCCGGAGGAGTAGGAGTCGCCGAGTGCCACATAGCCGGTGGCGGCGGCCTGTTGGTCGGACGGGGCTGCACCGGCCGCTGTAGCCCCGGTGAGGGCGAAGGCGGCGGCGAGGAGGAGTGAGGAAGCGTATGCCGTGATTCGGGACAATCTCATGGAACCTCCCTTAGCAGGATTTCTGCCACGACTGTGGTACCACTCCCCCCGGGCCACCGGTAGTGTTCATGTCAACAAGTTCGCCTGCAATTCCCCTGCCCGCACGGCGAGTTGCCCACCCGTTAAGGCCCCTACGGGGAACATCTGCACACTCCCTCCGCATCTTGACGCGCCGCCGTGGACTGCGCGACATTGAAGCCCGGCATCCGGCGCGTCGGGGGGCAAAGTCGCCAATGCAGACCATCAGGATCAAGGCACCGTCATCAGACACCGCACGCGGCTCATCGGGCACGCCGATCCGTCACGAGGACGCGCTGCCGTTGCTCGCGGGTACGGCTGTTGCGGTCGGTGCCGTCGGCGCGATGCTCGCGCTCACCGACATCGAATCGCCGCTGCGCGCCCCCTTCACCCTCTTCTTCCTGTTGGCCGCTCCGGGCTCCGCGATCGCCGCCGCGCTCCGCGGACTTGAGCCATGGGGCCGGATCTTGGCTTCCATTTCCGGGTCCGTCGCGGTCAACCTGTTGGTGGCCCAGGCGATGCTGGCCCTGCACATATGGTCGGTACGCGGCGGAGTCGTGGCCATCACCGTGATCGGCTCGCTCATCCATCTGCTGGTACTGGTACGGAGGTTGCGACGCCGTACCCCGACGAGGCGGACCTCCTGACGTGGACATCACCGTGCACCGCCCCGGAGAACTCACCGCCGCGGACCGGGTGGCCTGGACGGCGCTGCAGTCCAAGGCGCACCTCCACGGCTCGCCGGAGCTGGCCAATCCTTTCCTCTCCCCCGAGTTCACCCTCGCGGTGGGCCACTGGCGCCGCGGGGTGCGGATCGCGGTCGTGCGCGAAGACGGTGAGCCGGCGGCCTTCTTCCCGTTCCAGAGATCCATCACCGGCATCGGCCGGGCCATCGGCCTCGGCGTCTCCGACTGCCAGGGCCTGGTGCACCGGCCCGGCTTCACCTGGGACGCGCGGGAGCTCCTGCGGGCCTGCGGGCTCGCGATGTACGAGTTCGACCATCTGGCCGGCGGCCAGGGGCCGTTCGAGGCGGGCGCCTCCGGTTCCTTCGCCTCCCCCGTCATGGACATCGACCAGGGGTACGAGGCATATCTCGGCCAGCTCAAGGCCAAGTCACCGAAGTTCACCCGCTCGACGCTCGCCAAGGAGCGCAGGCTCGCACGCGACCACGGCACCGTGCGCTACGTGCACGACGAGCGCGACCCGGCGGTCCTTCGCACCCTGATGGAGTGGAAGTCGGCCCAGTACCGCAGGACGGGCCGCAGCGACCGCTTCTCGCACGCCTGGATCAAGCAGCTCGTGGGGCAGCTCTTCCACACCAGGTTCGATCAGTTCGCCGGCCTGCTCTCCGTGCTCTACGTCGACGAGGTGCCGGTGGCCGCGCACTTCGGGATGCGCTCCGAGCGGGTCATCGCCCAGTGGTTCCCGGCCTACGACCCTGCGTACGCCAAGTACTCACCCGGCCTGATCATGCATCTGCGCATGGCCGAGGCGGCCGCCGCCGACGGCATCGCCTATCTCGATCTCGGACGGGGCCAGAAGCAGTACAAGGACTCCCTCAAGACGCGCGAACTCACCGTGTCCGAGGGGTGGGTGGCTCTGCGCCATCCGGCAGCGATCGGTCACCGGGCGCGGCGCGCTCCGGTCAGGGCGCTGCGCAACACGGTCTTGTCGCGGCCGGAATTCTTCGAACCCGCCGACAAGCTGCTGAAACAGGTGGGAAGAATCCGATCAAGAAAGAAGGAATAAAGGTCACCAAGTAGGAACAGGGCGCTCCGAATGTGCCCGCCAAGACAGGCCAAATCATAAAAAACGTGAGGCCACGTTCCAGGTCTTGCCATACGGTCTCAATCATCAATACCGTCGTACATCCACCCGCATCGGTCCATCACGTAATGCGATCTAGGGGAGGGCTCAAGATCGCGGTGGTTCCGGCGCGGGGCGCGGTAGGGGGGTGCCGTGCTCGGTGACCGAATCATTGCCGAGTCACGTCCCGCGCGATGCCAGCCCACTTTGGCGTGCACGGAGATCCATTTCGTCATGCGTAAGTGAGAACCCCCCTTTCGAACCGGATACATAGCGGGACTGCCCGGGGGTGGGCGGTCCACCGGACGAGAGGGATCAGACTCGTGAGTTCTGTTGTGCGCCCGGCCGCCGAGCCGGGCCAGGATCCGTTAGACAAGCCGGCGCTGTCCGTAAACTACCGACCGATTTCCACGCACCTGGCGATCGCACCGCCGGTGAGTGTCGTGATTCCCGCGATGAACGAGGCGGAGAATCTTCCCTACGTCTTCAAGACACTGCCCGACTGGATCCATGAGGTCGTGCTTGTGGACGGCAATTCCACCGACGACACGGTCGCCGTCGCACGGGAGCTGTGGCCGGACGTGAAGGTCGTCCGACAGCTCGGCAAGGGCAAGGGCGACGCCCTGATCACCGGGTTCGAGGCGTGCACCGGCGACATCATCGTGATGGTCGACGCGGACGGCTCGGCCGACGGGCACGAGATCGTCAGCTACGTCTCCGCCCTCGTCTCGGGCGCGGACTTCGCCAAGGGCTCACGGTTCGCCAACGGCGGCGCCACGGACGACATGACGCCGATCCGCAAGCTCGGCAACCACGTCCTGTGCTCCGTCGTGAACGCCAAGTTCGGCGCCCGCTACACCGACCTGTGCTACGGCTACAACGCCTTCTGGCGGCACTGCCTCGACAAGATAGAGCTCGACTGCACGGGCTTCGAGGTGGAGACCCTGATGAACATCCGGGTCGTCAAGGCCGGGCTCAAGGTGCAGGAGATCCCCAGCCACGAGTACCTGCGCATCCACGGCGTCAGCAACCTCAGCGCCGTGCGCGACGGTCTGCGGGTCCTGAAGGTGATCCTCACGGAGCGCTCGAACCGCCGCGGGCAGCGGCGCCGCACCCGCGGCGTGCCCGCCCGCACGCGTCAGGGAGAGGTGTCTTGAGCTCTGCCGACCGGCACGGGGGAAGCACGGTGGCGGGCATCTCGGTCGTCATCTGCGCTTACACCGAAGACCGCTGGGAGGACATCCTCGCGGCGGTCGCCTCGGTGCGGGCGCAGTCCCTTGCGGCCCTGGAGACGCTGCTCGTGGTGGATCACAACGCCTCGCTCCTGGACCGGCTCGCCAAGGAGTACAAGGAGACCGAGGAGGTGCGGGTGCTCGCGAACGCGGGCCCCCGCGGCCTCTCCGCGGGCCGCAACACCGGGATCGCGGCCTCCGGCGGCGAGATCATCGCCTTCCTGGACGACGACGCCGTCGCGGAGCGGGACTGGCTGCGCCACTTCGCCGAGGGGTACGCCGACCCGCTGGTCTTCGCGGTGGGCGGGCGCACCATGCCCGTCTGGGAGGCCGGGCGCAGGCCCGCCTGGTTCCCCGAGGAGTTCGACTGGGTCGTCGGCTGTACGTACAAAGGGCTGCCGGGCGGGCGGGTGCGGGTGCGCAACGTCCTGGGCGGCAACGCCTCCTTCCGCCGCACCGCCTTCGAGGAGGCGGGCGGCTTCGCCACCGGCATCGGACGCGACGGCGACAAGCGCCCCCTCGGCGGCGAGGAGACGGAGCTGTGCATCCGGCTCAGCCGGGCCAGACCGGACGCGATCCTCCTCATCGACGACCGCGCGGTGATCCACCACCGCGTCCCGGCCGCCCGGGAGCGCTTCGCGTACTTCCGCACGCGGACGTACGCGGAGGGCCTTTCCAAGGCGCTCGTGGCCCGAAGTGTCGGTGCGGGCAAGGGCCTTGAGTCCGAGCGGCGCTACACCACGCGTGTCCTGCCCGCCGGTGTCGGGCGCGGGCTGCGTGACGCGCTGCTCGCGCGTCCGGGCGGCGCGGGGCGCGCTGGGGCCATTGTGGCGGGCGTGGTCACGGCTGCCGGGGGGTACGTCCTCGGCAGTGTCCGCGCGCGCAGGGGAGGCGCCACATTCTCGGTCGTGGAGATCGGGAAGGAAGCGGACGGTGAGGGGGCTGCGGCATGAGCACGGCACCGATCGGCCGAGGGGGGCCGTCATGAACGCGCCGGTTCCGATACTCATGTACCACTCCATCTCCCATAAGCCGACGCGGGAGACGCGGGATCTGTCCGTGTCTCCCGAGGCGTTCGCCGACCAGCTCGAACTGCTCGGCGAACGGGGCTTCACGCCGCTCACCACGGCCGCCCTCGGCGCGATCTGGCGCACGCCCGGCCGCCCGCTGCCGGGCAAGCCGGTCCTGATCACCTTCGACGACGGCTACGAAGGCGTGCACCGGCACGGCCTGCCCGTGCTCGCCAAGCACGGCTTCGCCTCGACGCTGTTCGTCTCCACGGGCTGGCTGCGCGGGGCGTACGACACCGGGGGCGGCCTCGATCTGATGCTCGACTGGGACCAGGTGCGCGAACTGGCCGCGGCCGGCACGGAAATAGGCGGACACAGCCATACGCACCCGGAGCTCGACCAGCTGGACGACGACGACCTCTGGTTCGAGCTGCTGCGCTGCCGGGAGATCGTCACCGACGAACTCGGCACCCGGCCCGCCTCCTTCGCCTACCCGTACGGCTACTCCAGCCGCCGGGTGCGGCGCACGGTGCGCGGCGCCGGGTTCGCCCAGTCGCTCGCGGTCAACAACGGCCTCGCGCGCCGCACCCAGGGGCCGTACGCCCTCAAGCGGGTGACCGTGCGCCGTTCCACCGGCATCGAGGAGTTCGAGCGGCTCGTCGAGGGCCGTGCGATCACCCGCAATTTCGCAAAGGACTGTGCCCTCACCAAGGGGTACGCCGTGGTCCGCAGAGCCCGACAGGCCCGCCGGAAGGCAACTCGTACCCGTGTCTGACACGTCGACCGCCCGGGCAGACGTCTCTGGGCCTCCCATGACCGAACAGCAGCCGCCGTCCGGCAAGTCGGGCAGGATGAGCAGAATGCGCCTGCCCGGCAACGGCGGCGGCCCGGGCGGCGGAAGTCCGCTGTTCCGCAACGCCTACGCACTGATGCTGAACACCGGCATCTCCGGCGTGCTCGGTCTCGGCTTCTGGCTGGCCGCCGCCCGGTACTACTCCGAGTCGGCGGTCGGCCAGGGCTCGGCGGCGATCGCCGCCATGAAGTTCCTGGCGGGCCTCACCGCCCTCACCCTGATGGGGGCCCTGGCCCGCTTCATACCGGTCGCGGGGCGCGCGACGGGCAGGCTCATCTTCCGCACGTACGCGGGCAGTTCGCTGGTCGTCGCGTTCGCCGCGCTGATCTTCCTGCTCACGCTCGACCTGTGGGGGCCCTCGTACAGATTCCTGCACGGCCCGCTGAGCGGCCTCGGCTTCATCGCCGCGGTCGTCGCCTGGTCGCTGCTCACCCTGCAGGACGGGGTGCTCACGGGGCTGCGCAGCGCCCTGTGGGTACCGGTCGGCAACACGATCTTCTCGGTCGTCAAGCTGGGCCTGCTCATCGCGATCGCCGCGGCGATCCCGACGGCGGGCGTCTTCGTGTCGTGGGTCGCCGCGATCGCCGTGTCGGTCATCCCGCTCGGCTGGCTGGTGTTCCGGCGCCTGGTGCCCCAGCACGTGAAGGCCACCAGGGACAAGGCGCAGCCGCCGACGCTGCGCGAGATCGGCCGCTTCCTGGCCGGCGACTACACGGGCTCGCTCTTCTCGCTCGCCGTGGTCTATCTCGTGCCGGTGATCGTCGCCTCGCAGGTCAGCTCGGTCGACAACGCGTACTTCTACATCACCACCACGATCGGCGGCACGGTCAATCTGCTCGCCATCAACATGGGCGCCTCGCTGACCGTCGAGGGCGCGCACGACCCAGCGCGGCTCGCGGCGAACACCAGGGCCGTGCTGCGCCGCATGGCGCGCATCATGCTGCCGGTGTGCGGGCTGCTCTTCATCTGCGCGCCCTACGTCCTGCGGGTCTTCGGCCAGGGGTACGCGGACGCCGCGACGCCGCTGCTTCGCTGGTTCGCGGTGGGCGCGGCGCTGCGGGTCGTCATGGAGACGTACTTCGCGGTGCAGCGCGCGCAGAGCCGTACGTCCGGGATCGCCTGGCTGCAGGGCCTGTTGTGCGTTCTCGTGCTCGGCCTGACGCTGCTTCTGCTGCCGCGGATGGGGCTCACGGGGGCGGGCGTAGCGGAGATCTCCAGCCTCGCGGTGATCGTGGCGATCGCGGCGCCGAAGCTGTACCGGGTGGCGCGGGGAGCTCCCTCCTCCGAGCCGGCCGACGCGGCCCCTGACGGCGACCTCGCCGATCTGGGGACGCCCGAGGTGACGCCCCCGTCCCCCGCCGAGGTGCCGGGGCAGCGGAAGGAACGGCGGGGGCCCGCCTGGGCGCTGCGCGAGACACTGGACTCGGACACGCTGCAGCTGGCCGTGCAGACCGACTTCGAGCATCCGGAGCGCAGGCCCGACGTGCGTCCGGGGCCGGGAACGCCCGCTGCCGGGACACCGGCTTTCGGCAGGTCCGCTGCGGGGAGGTCTGCTTCGGGGAGGGCGGCCTCCTTCGGGAAGCCGGATGCCGGGACGCCGGATGCCGGTACGCCGGATGTGGGAACACCGGTCGGGGGGACACCGGTCGGGGGGACGTCGGCCTCCGGGAAGCCCGCGTCGGGAAAAACCGCTGGCGGGGGGCCCGCGGGTACGGGGGACGAGGGGGACGACATGGAGCACCGGCCGACCTGGGCGCTGAGAACTCCTCCGCCGGGACCACGGGAGCCCGCACCACCCTCGCCGATCCCTCCCTCGGTGTCATCGGCCGTCACGGCGCCCGCGGAGGAGCCCGGCACCGACGCGCCCGCGCCGCAGGCGCCGCCCGGGCCCCCCGCCGCCCCGAAACCGCTCGCCGGGCGCCGCACCCTCTTCATGGCGCTGTTCCTGGCCTTCGCGCTCGCCCTGTACTGGCTGCCCGCGCTCGGCATCACGGAAGCGGACCTGGACGGGATGGGCGGGCTCGGGCTCATCTCCGTCCTGCCCACGCCGACCCTGCTCGGGGCAGCCCTGCTCGTCGTCGTCTTCGCCTCCCTGCTCTGGACGGAACGGCCGCACCAGGCCCTGCTCCTGACGACCCTGATCGCCACGGTGGTGTGCCTGCACGCACTGCCCGCCGTCTTGGAGGACGAGCCGCGGTTCGCGACGGCCTGGCAGCACCTCGGCTTCATGGAGTACATCGACAGGACCGGCTCCGCGGTGCCCGACCTGGACGCGCGCTGGAGCTGGCCCGGATTCTTCGCCGCGGCCACGTTCGTGGCGAAGGCGTGCGGCATCTCGGACATGACCGAGGTCATCCGCTGGTGGCCGCTGGCCATGCAACTGCTCTATCTGGCGCCGATGCTGCTGCTCGTGCGCGCCATGCGGGCGTCCTGGCGCGCCAAGTGGGCCGGCGTGTGGATCTTTGCGCTGAGCGGCTGGGTCGGCCAGGACTACTTCTCCCCGCAGGGCTTCACGTACCTGCTCTATCTGGTGTTCGTCGCGGTGCTCCTCGTCTGGTTCCGCGCGCCCCACGTGCTGTGGGCCAAGCGCCGCCCCGGCGAGCTTGAAGTCGAGCCCGCCGACCGGCGCCAGCGCGCGGTGCTGCTCGTGATCCTGATCGCCCTGTTCGCGGCGACGGTCCCGGCGCACCAGCTGACGCCGTTCGTGATGCTCGGCGTCCTTGCCGTGCTCGTCCTGGTGGGCCGCTCGGAGCTGCGCGGCCTCCCGATCCTCTTCGCGGTCTTCGTCGCCGTCTGGCTGGGCTTCCTGGCGGAGCCGTACTGGTCGGGGCACTTCGACGAGCTGTTCGGCGGCATCGGCGGCGTCGGCGGCAATGTGTCGTCGTCGGTGTCGGGCCGGATCGAGGGCGGCAGTTCGACCCATCAGCTCGTCCTCTACGCACGCGTGGCCCTTGCCGGCGGTGTCATGGCGCTCGCCTGCTACGGCTGGTGGCGGCGGCGCGACCACAAGTACACCGAGCGCTCGCTGCTCGTCCTGACGTTCGTGCCGTTCCTGGGCTTCGGCATGCAGTCGTACGGCGGCGAGATGGCGCTCCGCGTCTTCATGTTCGCCCTGCCGGGCGCCGCCCTCCTCGCCGGTCTCGCGCTGTTCCCGCGCGCGGGCATCACCGCGAAGGAACGGGACCGCGACCGGGTGAGCCTGGCGCCGATCGCCGCGCTGATGGCGGGGCTCGTCCTGATGGGCGGCTTCCTGGTCGCGCGCTGGGGCAACGAACCCTTCGAGCGGACCCGGGCCGGAGAAGTCGCCGCGATGGATTACGTGTACGAACACGACGATCCGACGGTGCGCCTGCTCTGGATGAGCGACGACACGATCAACAACGTGACGCCCGCGATGCCCTGGGGCACCCGGGACATGGAGAAGGTGCAGTACGTGCCGACCCTCGCCCCGGCCGACCCGGTCCTGGTCTCCAGCCTGGTGAAGGCGCTCAAGGACGCGGGCCCCAACTCGTATCTGATGATCAACAAGAGTCAGACGGTCTATCTCCAGATGGACGTGGGCTATTCGCGGTCCTGGGACACCCGGCTGATGGCGAACCTCGACGACCGCCTGGAGCTGAAGAAGGTCCTCACGAACGACGACGCGACCCTCTACACGCTGCGCAAGCAGCCGACCGGCACGGTCGAGAAGGCCGCTCCGGGCCCGATCGGCCCGCAGATCACCTGGACCCCCTGGTCGGTGGTCGGCGCGCTCGCGGCGATCGCCCTGGTCCTGCTGCTCGCCACCCGTGAGGTCGTGCGGGTGGCGGTGGAGCCGAGCGTGCGGCAGCTGCGCTGGCTGCAGAGCAGTTTCTGGTTCTCGCTGCCGCTGCTCGCGGTGCTGCTGGCCTCGCTGATCCAGCGGTTCCTGACGATGGCGTGACAGGTCAGCGCTCCAACCACTTCACCCCGTATCCCTTCATCGTGAACCGCTGTCCGTCGATCTTCGCGTCGATCGGGCGGTCCAGGGTGTTCACGACGAGCACCGTCTTCTTGCTGGCCAGGACGCGTACGTTCGGTACGTCGTCCGCGGCGACGGAGACCTTCTCGTACTCCGTGCCGGGCGGGAACGCGTCGCTGAACCGGGAGAGCATCTTCAGCATCGGCAGCTCCGTGCCGCCGTCGTCGAGCTCCGTGGAGCGCCACAGGCAGCCCGCACAGTCCTCGCCCCTGTTCTGCGGGTTCCAGTAGAAGCCGCTGCTCGCGCCGCCGCGAGCCATCGCCATCAGCCCCGTGGCCTGCACGGCGACGCGGTGGGGCTCGGACCAGTCGTCGCGGTTGTCGTTGCTGTCGCCCGGTTCCACGTAGTACTCGGACCACCACAGCGGCAGATCGCCGGTGCGCTCCCGCACCCACTTGCCGACCGCCGTGAACTTCTCGGTGGCCTTGAACTCGTCCGGGAGCATCTCGTCGTCGACGGTGTAGCTGGAGCCGTCCACGACGACGAAGTCCGCGCCCGCCTTGTTCTTGTTCCAGTAGTCGAAGGCGTCCAGGACCCGCTGGTCCATACGGCCCCAGGCGCCCTTGACCTCCGTCGACGCGCCCTCGGTCTGGCGCGGGTCGACGCTGTCCATGACGAGGTAGGGGCCGCCGACCATGATGTCCTTGTTGACCTTCTTGAGCTCCTTGTAGACCAGGTTGTAGAGCTTGGTGTAGCCCTCGTAGTCCCAGCGGGCCTCTTCGCTGTTCCAGAAGCCCTTGAATTCGTTCCAGACGATGAAGTGCCGTACGTCCGGATAGCGCTTGGCCACGGTCGCCGCGAGCTTTGCGAAGTCCTTGAAGTGGGCGGGCTCCGGAGCGGTCTCCAGGGACTGCTGGCTCCAGTCGGTGTTGTCCGCGCCGGGCTTGCCGCCCTTCATCCAGTCCGGGGAGCAGCACAGGGTGACGACCGGCGTGCCGTTGGTGGCGCGGATGAAGTCCATCCGGCTGTCCATCTCCGAGAAGTCGTAACGCCCCTTGACCGGCTCGGGGTTGCTCGCGCCCCAGCCCATGATGTGCTGGATCTGCGGCAGCGGGCGCGGCTGGTTCGCGAGCATCTCCTCGGCTCGCTGCTTGGCGGCTTTCTCGCCGTGGTCCGCGCTGTACTGGGTGTGGGTGAAGCCCCAGCCGACGGCCGGTTTCGCGTCACCGGGCGGGATCTCGGGGGTGCCGTGCACCTTGTCCCCGTCGCGCGTGGTGCCCTCGGTGCCCGTGTCGTCACCGGGGAGCGTGGTGATGACGGTCAGGATCAGGGCCAGTGCGGCCACAGCTACGCCGAGCAGCGCGGTGAGCCGCCACCGCTGCGCCCCCGAATTCCACCCATGACATCCCATCAGGGGCAATCGTAACCGGGGCAGTTGGCGGTAGGACAGGTTCCGTTGCCATGGGTTCGGGGCATTCCGAGAGCGCCTTCAAGCCTTCCCGTGCCCGGCGCAGTACGCCGGAGCGCGGCGGAGCCCGACGGAGTGCCTAAACCGGGATGCACGAGGGCACTTGTGTGCCGGATCATGGCGGCATGTCTGCGAACCCTCAGGACACCCTGCCGATCCGGCTCAACGTAGACGACAGCGACTCCCCGTCGGATGTCGTGGACGCCCTCTTCCTCGGCCGCTTCGCCACCGGCGAGCAGCCCTTCTCGCACAGCTCCAACATCGACCGCGTCAAGTCCGGATCCACGCTGCTCCCGCCGGGTGCGAAGGTGCTGCGCGCGGCCCGTGACGACGACCGCAGCGCGACACTGGCCGAGGGCGACGGCTGGACGCTCCTGATCTCCCGCTGGAACCGCGGCGCGGACGTCACGGTGACGGCGACCAGTGCCGAGCTCGCGCAGAAGGTCCTGAAGCAGGCGACGGACGGCGCGCAGGACGAGCCCGAGCCGCAGCCGGACAACGTGACCATGGGGTTCTGGTACGTGTCTCCCAGGCGCGGCCCGCACCGCACCACGCGGCAGATCGCCGCCGGTACGTGGGAAGAGGTGCGGGAGAACTACACCGCGCCGGTCGCCGAGGCCATGGACTCCCTGATGAAGACGACGCCCGAGGACATCTCGGGCCGCCTCCTGCTCCTGCACGGCCCGCCGGGCACCGGCAAGACGTCGGCGCTGCGGACGCTGGCGCGGTCCTGGCGCGACTGGTGCCAGGTGGACTGCGTCCTGGACCCGGAGCGTCTCTTCAGTGACGTGGGCTATCTGATGGACATCGCGATCGGTGAGGACGACGGTACGGCGAAGGGCCGCTGGCGGCTGCTGCTCCTGGAGGACTGCGACGAGCTGATCCGGGGGGAGGCGAAGCACACCGCCGGGCAGGCGTTGTCGCGGTTGCTGAACCTGACGGACGGGCTGCTCGGGCAGGGCCGCAACGTCCTGGTCGGCGTCACGACGAACGAGGACCTGGAGCGGCTGCACCCCGCGGTGGTCCGCCCCGGCCGGTGCCTCGCCCGCATCGAGGTCGGCGGCCTGACCCGTGCCGAGTCGGTCGACTGGCTCGGCACGGACGAGGGGGTTCCCCGCGAGGGGGCGACTCTGGCGGAGCTGTACGCGTTGCGGCGCGGTACGTCCCCCACGTCGGTCCCGGATCCCCGCGAGGGGGCGGACGCCGGGCTCTATCTGTAGCCGCCGCTGCGCGGCGGTTCTCTCCGCCCGCCCGCCGGTTCACCCCGCATCAGCACGGGTGCGGTGACAACGGGGACGCGTGCAGCCGTGCACTACGGGGCCGAAGTCACCCCGAGTCCCCGTAAGCCGCGCGCAAAGCGTCCCGCGCGGCGGCCAGCGCGGCGGCCTCGGAAAGACCGAGCCGCTGAGCCCGCTCGGCGAAAGCCTGTGCGGCAGCCGACGCCTCCCGCGCCGCCGCGTCACCGGCCGCGGCCACGAACGTCCCGTGCCGCCCCCGGGTCTCGATCACCCCGTCCGCCTCAAGGGCCCGATACGCCTTGGCCACCGTATTGGCGGCAAGCCCGAGCTCCTGGGCGAGCCCCCGCACGGTCGGCAGCTTGTACCCCACCGGCAGCGCCCCGCCCCGCGCCTGCTCGGCGATCTGGACCCGCACCTGCTCGTAGGAGGGCACGCCACCCGCACCGGCGCCACCGTCGATCTCGATCTTCAAAGTCACGCGGCGATTGTCCCGCACCCACGGAAAATAAGAGGCACCCCGGCGCACCCCGCGCGTAGCGTGCGACCTCATGACCGTTCTAGTCCGCGCCCTGCGCCCCGGTGACAGAGCCGATGCCGAGGCCTTCGCCGTCGTCCGCCGCGCCTGTGTGCCCGCCATGCTCGCCACCGCCGACTCGGTCCTCTTCGACCTGGCGCACGCCCATCCCGACAGCCGGTACCGCCAGTTGGTGGCCGAGGCCGACGGGGAGATCATCGGCACGGCGCAGGTGGGCATCGCCTACGAAAGCCCCGAGCCGGGCCAGGGCTTCGCCAACGTATACGTACTGCCGCAGCGGCGCGGGCTCGGCGCGGGTTCGCTGATCCTGCGGACGGCGCAGGAGTACCTCGCGGACCAAGGTGCCGTCACGGTCTTCTCCTGGGTCCTGGACGAACCGGCGAACCTCGCCTTCGCCGTCGGCCGCGGCTTCCGCGCGAGCCGCTCCGCCCACTTCCTGCGCCTCGACCTGGCCGAGGGCACCCTGCCGCCCCGCCAGGAGCTGCCCGCGGGAGTGGAGTTGCGTACGGGAGCGGAGTTCGGGGACGACCCGCGCGCCCTCTTCGACCTGGACGCGGAGAGCGTCGCGGACGAACCGAGCGATGTGGCGGCGGAGTTCACGGACTACGAGCACTGGCTCGCCGAGACCTGGAACCACCCCTTGGTGGACCGCGGGCTGACCTCGGTGGCGGTGGTGGACGGTCGCCCTGCCGCCTTCACGCTGGCCCGCACGGACGACGCCTCGCGCTACGCGAGCGGCATGACCGGCACGGCGCGCGCGTTCCGCGGTCGCGGCCTCGCCAAGCTCGCCAAGAACGACTCCCTGCACCGGGCGAGGGCCGCCGGCTGCACCGAGGCGTTCACCGGCAACGACGCCGGGAACGAGCCGATGCTGGCGATCAACAAGTGGTTCGGTTACGAGATCTGCGCAACGGAGGTACGCCATGTCCGAAGCCTCGGCTGACGCACGGACCGACCGGGTGGACGTCATCCTGACGAAGGCGGGCCGCACGAAGATCCGCTACCCGGCGGAGGTCGTCGCGGACGACGGCACCGTGGTGACGGTCCGCGCGCCGTGGGCGGCGGCCGGAGTACGGGACTTCGGCTTCGTACGCTTCGAGCCGGGCGATGTCTTCACGGAGCACTACTGGCGCGACCGCTGGTACGCCGTGAAGGAGGTCCGCACGTCGACGGGCGTCCTGAAGGGCTGGTACTGCGACGTGACCCGCCCCGCGGTACGGGACGGCGCCACGCTCACGGTGGAGGACCTGGACCTCGACCTGTGGTGCTCGGCGGACGGCACCACGATCCTGCGCCTGGACGAGGACGAGTTCACAGAAAGCGGCCTGGCGGCCAGGGACCCCGAAGCCGCTGCGGCAGCCCTGTCCGCCTTGGACACCCTGGAAGCGTTGGCCCGCGCCGGAGCGCCCCTCTCCCCGGCCGCCCCCGCACCGTAAGGTCACCGGCTTCGCATCAGCCCCCGACCACCAGATCCACCTCGAACCCCGCTCCGTCCTCCAGATACGCCGCGCAGTGCTCCTCCCCGCCCGCGAACGGATGCCGCTCCGGGAAGAGCAGCGACCACCCATGCCCCGGAGCCCGGGCCACCAGCCGGTCGAGCTCCGGCTTGCTCGCCACGTGGAACGCCAGGTGATTCAGACCGGGCAACGTCCGGTCATGGCCCTCACCCCGCATGTCCGGTGACTGCTCGAGGACCACGTAGGCCGCGCCCCGCCGCCAGCTCCCACCGTGCTTCCACCGCTGCTCACGGATGTGCCCCAATTCTCCGAGGAGCCAGCCCCACGACGCTTCGGCGGCAGCGAAGTCCGGTACCCAGAGCTCCACATGGTGAGCACCCCGCGCGGGCGCAAGAGCAACCCTCCGCTCACCCCCGCCCCTCTCATACCCCACCGCGTCCCCCTCCTCCTGCCAGTGCAGGGCGAACCTCTCCCCCGCGTGCCAGGCCTCCAAGGCCGCTCTGCAGTACGCCACCATGTCGTCCGGCAGGGTGGCGATGCTGTGCCAGGTCAGTTCGTCGCATTTGTCGGGCTCCGCGTTGAAGGGCTCGCCTCCCGTGCCGTACGTCGCCTCGAAGAACCAGCCGATGCGGGGGGCCTCGCCGGGGCCACGGTGTTGGAGGACCAGTTCGGCGCTGACGTCCTGGGGGGTGAGGGTCAGGCCGATTTCCTCGCGGGCCTCGCGGATGACGGCCGTGCGGACGTCCTCGCCGGGCTCGACGTGGCCGGAGGGGACGTTGAACAAGCCGTCTCCGTAGCCGGTGTTGGCCCGGCGGGCGAGGAGCACCTCGTCGCCGCGGCGCAGGATCAGGTGGACGTCCACCACCTCCTTGTGGCGGCGGGGTGCGGGCGGGGGCGGGGCCTCGTCGCAGTCGTTCGTCATCCGGTGATGGTGACACCCGCCACTGACAATTCAACTTCGATGAGAAACCCTCCCGGCAGAGGTCTACAGACGTCCCACCTTGGACATCGGTAGTACAGGGAGGCAGCCATGCGCCGTGTGACCGTGCACAAGACCGTCGGGAAGCCCACCAATCGGCAGATCCGGGAGAAGTTCGAGGCCGAGGAGCGGCCCCGCGAGCGCCCCGAGGTCCGCAAGGACATCCAGCGGACCTGGTGGCCCGATGGGTGAGATCCGGCGCCTCCGGGGCGCGAGACGCCGGAGGGGCTCCTCGTCCTAGGAGAGCGTCTTCTTGTAGTGGTAGCGGTCGTAGGGGCCGTCCACCCTGCGCTCCACCATCTCGTAGCCGTATCGCGGGTAGAGCTTCTGGTTCTCCCACATCATCGCGTTCGTGTAGAGCCGGACCTCGGGCAGTCCCAGGGCCCGCGCCCGCTCGTCCACGAAGGCGAGCAGACGGCGGCCCACCCCTTGGCCCGCGGCCCCGGGGTGGACCGCGATGCTGTCCAGGAACAGGTGGTCCTCGTGCGGGACGAGGACCAGGACGCCGATCACCGGGTCCCCGGTGACGTACACCCGCCCCGCCGCCACCTCCGCCGCGTGATCCGCCTCCATGGGGACGGGCACGACACCGATGCGCTCGATGTAGCGGTGGTAGGCCGCGTCCGTCACCGCCTTCACGGCGGGGACATCGGCGGCGGTCGCAGGGCGGATGCCGGGGTGGATGGCGTCGGGTGTGTGCGGGGTCATGCCTTTACGTCTACGTCAGTCCTCCTGCCCCGCACCAGCAGTTTCTTCAGGAGCGGCCAGAGCACGATCACCGCGATGATCGCGTAGACCGTGATCGAGAAGGGCGTGTCGACCAGGCCGCTGACGCTGCCGTCACTGATCTGCAGGGCGCGGCGCAGCTGCTGCTCGGCGTTCGGGCCGAGGATGACGCCGATGACGGCCGGCAGGACGGGCAGTCCGTAGCGGCGCATCCCGAAGCCGATCAGGCCGATGATCAGCAGGATCACCAGGTCGAGCGCCTCGCCGCCCACCGCGTAGGCGCCCACCGCCGCGAAGAAGAGAATCCCCGCGTAGAGGTAGGGCCGCGGGATGCGGAGCAGCTTCGCCCAGACCGGGGCGAGCGGCAGGTTCAGGGCCAGGAGCAGGACCATGCCCACGAAGAGGGACGCGATCAGGCCCCACACCAGGTCCGGCTCGCGTTCGAAGAGGAGCGGGCCCGGCTGGATGCCGTACTGCTGGAAGGCCGCGAGCATGACTGCCGCCACCGCCGTCGTGGGCAGGCCCAGCGTCAGCATGGAGACCAGGGTGCCCGCCGCCGACGCCGAGGATGCCGACTCGGGGCCCGCGACCCCCTCGATCGCGCCCTTGCCCCACTCGTCCTTGTGCTTGGACAGGCGCTTCTCGGTGACGTACGAGAGGAAGGTGGGGATCTCCGCGCCGCCCGCGGGGATCGCGCCGAACGGGAAGCCGATGAGCGGGCCGCGCAGCCAGGACTTCCAGGTGCGCTTCACGTCGGACTTGCCCAGCCAGGGGCGGCCGACCGGGATCGCCTCGCCGCTGGTGCGCCGCAGATGGGCGGCGACCCACAGGGCCTCGCCGATCGCGAAGAGGCCCACCGCGACGATCACCACGTCGATACCGTCGGCGAGTTGGAGCGAGCCGAAGGTCAGGCGCTGCTGCCCCGTCATCTGGTCGAGGCCGACCAGGCCGATGGTGAGGCCGATGAGCAGCGAGGCGAGTCCTCGTACGCGCGAGGAGCCGAGGACGGACGTCACGGCGATGAACGCGAGGACCATGATGGCGAAGTAGTCGGGCGCCCCGATGTCGACCGCGAGCTCCGCGACCGTCGGCGCGAGCGCCACCAGGAGGGTCGTGCCGATGATGCCGCCCGCGAAGTGGCCGATGGCCGCGGCGGCGAGCGCCTGTGCGCCGCGCCCCGATTTGGCCATCGGGTTGCCTTCCATGGCGGCGACCACCGCGGCGCTCTCACCTGGCGTGTTCAGGAGGATCGAGGTCGTCGAGCCGCCGAACATCGCCCCGTAGTAGATGCCCGCGAACATGATGAAAGCGCCGGTCGGCTCCAGGCCGTACGTCACGGGCAGGAGCAGTGCCACCGCCATCGCGGGGCCGATGCCGGGCAGTACGCCGATCGCGGTGCCCAGGAGCACGCCGACGGCGGCCCAGAGCAGGTTCATGGGGGTGAGGGCCGTGCCGAAGCCGTCCATCAGGGAGTTGAAGGCGTTCATGTCACAGCACTCCCATCAGCGGCCCGCCGGGCAGCGGCACCCCGAGCAGGTTGTTGAAGACGACGTACGTGAGGAGGGAGAGCCCGGCTGCGATGAGCGGGTCGCGGTCCAGGTGACGGCTGCCGAGGGCGTACGCCGCGCCCCAGAAGAGCAGGGCGCCCGCGACGGGGAAGCCGAGCGGTTCGATGAGGACGGCGGCGCCGAGGAAGACTCCGGCGAGGAGCAGCACGGTGCGCCAGTCGGCGGGTTCGGACAGGTCGATGTCCTCGCCGCCCTCCGCCTCGCCGCGCCCGCCGCGCAGGACGTCGATCGCGAGGATCACGGCGACGACCAGGAGCCCGATGCCGACGACGATCGGGACGGTCTTGGGGCCGATCGGCCCGCGCTGGGCGATCTCGACGTCCATCGTGAGCGCGTCACTGAGAACGAGCACGCCGAGGGCCAGGAGCATGACGCACACGCCGAGTTCGGAGTGCTCGCGCAGCCAGCCGCGGCGGCTGCCGCTGCCGCTGCCACCGTGCTCCTCGGGCGGGGTTTCGGTGGTCGAGGTCGTCACAGTCCCAGCTCCTTCAGCACGGACACCACGCTCTTGTCCTGTTCGGCCAGGAAGTCACCGAACTTGTCGCCGGTGAGGAAGGCGTCGTCCCAGCCGTTGGTCTTGAGGGACTTGCGCCACTCCGGTGAGTCGTGGAGCTTCCTGACCAGGCCGGTGAGCTTCTTGCGTTCGGCGTCGGAGAGGCCGGGCGGGGCGACGATGCCGCGCCAGTTGGTGAAGTCCACGTCGTAGCCGGACTCCTTGAGCGTCGGCCCGTCCAGGCCCTTGGCCCGCTTGGGTCCGGTGGTGGCCAGGAGGCGCAGCTCGCCCGACTTGATCTGGTCGAGGTACTCGCCGACGCCCGAGACGCCGAAGGCGACCTTCTTGCCGAGGATCGAGGCGAGGAGTTCCCCGCCGCCGTCGAAGGGGACGTAGTTGACCTTCTTCGGGTCGATCCCGGCGGCGCGCGCCATGAGCATCGGGGCGAGGTGGTCGGGGCCGCCGGGGGAGGAACCGCCGCCGACCGGGAGCTTGCCCGGGTTCTTCTTCCAGGCGGTGACCAACTGCTTGATGTTCTTGTACGGGGAGTCCTTGGCGACCACGACGACGTCCGGCTCTTCGGTGAGGCGGGCGATGGGGGTGGTGTCGGCGAGGGTCTTGGGCGAGTCGTTGGAGCGTGCGGCGCCGACGACGCCCAGGCCCATGGACATCGCGAGCTTGCCGTTGCCGTGCTCGCCCACGAGGCGGCTGAGGCCGACGGTGCCGCCGGCCCCTGGCAGGTTGAACACCTCGATGTTGTGGGTGAGTCCGGCGTCCTCGGCGTTCTTCGCCGCGGTGCGGGCGGTGATGTCGTAGCCGCCGCCGGGCGTGTTGGGGACCATGAAGCGCAGGCCGGGGATCTGTGTGCCGGTCTCGGCGCCGCTGCCCGTGGAGAGCAGCGGCGGCCCGGCGAGCACGAGCAGCGCGGCCCCGAGCAGGGCAAGGGGTGTGCGCAGGCGCACGGGTGCCACCACCTGTCGGTACGTAGTCATTTCTGGGGAGTTGGTGCGGCCGGGTTCCCCGTGGGGGCGGGAACCCGGCCGCTGTCCGCGGGGACGGGGATACCTGTGAGGTGGCCCACATGTTGCCTGGGCGTTAAGAAGCTGTCTCTCTTCCGGAATCAACGGACGTTGTGGTCGTTGTGGTCGCGCCCATAGCCTGCGGCGATGACAAGGGTGCTGGTCGTGGACGACGACTTCATGGTCGCCAAACTGCACAGCCGTTATGTGTCCGCGGTGGACGGATTCTCGGTGGTGGGAGTGGCGCACAGCGGTACGGAGGCGCTGGCGGCGGTGGAGCGGCTGCGCCCCGATCTCGTACTCCTCGACATCTATCTGCCCGATATGGACGGCATCGCGGTACTACGGGAGTTGCGGGCCGTAGAGGAGCGCGACCGGGACCGGCAGCCGCTGGACGCCCTGTTCATCACGGCCGCGCGGGACGCGGAGATCGTGCGGGCGGCGCTGCGGGCCGGGGCGCTGCACTATCTGATCAAGCCGTTCAACCAGGCGGCGCTGCGCGAGCAGTTGCTGCACGTGGCGGCGCTGCGGGCACGCCTGGACGACCTGGACGAGGCACGCCAGGAGGACGTCGACCAGATCTTCGGCCCCCGCCCGCCCGGCTCCCGCGAACTCCCGAAGGGCCTGGCGGCCCACACCGCGGACCTGGTGGAGCAGACGCTGCGGGGACATCCGGGCGGCCTGTCCGCCACGGAGTGCGCGCAGGAGGGCACGCTCTCCCGGGTCAGCGCCCGCCGCTATCTGGAGTTCTTCGCGGACACGGGGCGGGTCGAGGTGACGCTTCGGTACGGCGGGACGGGGCGGCCGGAGCGGCGGTATCGGTGGGTGCGTTAGCGGTTGCTCGTGGCCGCGGTTTTCAGGGCCGGTCCGGCAGGGCGGCGCCGAGTTGGGTGCGGGAACTGACGCCCAGTTTGCGGTAGATGCGGCTGAGCGTCGTCTCGACCGTCTTGACCGAGACGAACATCTGCTGGGCCGCCTGCTGGTTGGTGGCGCCCACCCGGACCAGTGCGGCCAGGCGCCTTTCGCGTGCGGTGAGTTCCGGCACCGCGCCCGGTGTGCGCGGCTCACCGGCCGGGACGGGCGGATGGCCCGCCAGGCGGGAGAGGTGGCCGTCGGCGAGTTCCGTCCAGGGGCGTGCCCCGGCCGTCTCGAACAGGGTCCGGGCCCGCTCCCAGGCGTTGCGGGCCGCGGCGGCGCGTCGGCGGCGGCGTTCGACCCGGCCGCGGGCCAGGTGGGTCCGTCCCTCCTCCACCGGTAGTCCGAGCCGGGCGAACCCGCGAGCGGCGTCCTCCAGGAGTTCCACCGCCTCCTCGTTGTTGCCGGACAGCTGGTGGCAGAGAGCGCGGGCCCTGGTCAGCCCCGCGCGGAGCACCGCGTGTCCGGTGTGGGGGCCCACGGTGTCCTGCATCCGGTCGAGGAGGGCGCGGGCGTGCTCGGTCCGGCCGGAGGCGGCGAACGCCTCGACGGCGTCGGCCTGCCAGCGCAGGATGGCCGGGTCGGCGGCCCCGTTGCGTGCTTCCAGTTCGGCGACCTCGGCCAGTACGTCCGCGGCGTGCTCGACCTGGCCGGTGTGCAGGAGGACGGCTCCCAGGATCCACAGGCTCCGTGTGGTGTGCAGGGCATCCTGCTCCTGCCGGGACGCGCGGACGCCCTGGGCCGCGTACCGCAGGGCCTGCGGGAAGGTGTCGCCGCAGCTGTGGGCCAGGGCCGCGGAGTACCAGGCGGGCCCCGGCGACAGGCCCGCCGACGCGGTGAGCCGGACCGCGCGGGCCGACCAGTCCAGGGCGCGGGCGCAGGAGCCGAGCCCGGTGTCGACCTCGGCGAGGCTGCGCCAGATGTCCACCAGGTCCTCGGCCTCCCCGGAGGTCTGCGCGGCCGGGAGCAGGCCGATCAGGTCCTGGCGGGCCTGGAGGAGCCGGCCGTCGAACACGGCGTGCCGGGCCGCGAGGTACTCGGGGCTGTTGCGGATACCGATCCTCGGCGGCGGTACGGCAAGCGCCAGTGCCGCCGCGAGGGTCACCGGCGCCGCTTCGAGGCGGCCCAGGACGCGCTCCATCCGGGCCGTCATGGTCAGGGCGGCGGCTTCGAGGGGTACGTCGCCGCCCGCCCGGGCCAGTTCGGTCGCGGCGCCGGCGTGGTGCAGGGCCAGGGCGGCGTCCCCGCCCGCGACGTTGGTCTGGACGGCGGCGCGCAGTTCGACGGCGGCGAGGAGGGCGGTGTCCCCGGCGGCGGTGCGGCGGGCGGTGGCCAGCAGGGGTGCCGTCTCGGCCAGGTCCTGGCCGTGGGCGTCGGCGACGGCGAGCAGGGCGTGCACCTGTTGCGCGGGGCTGCCGCGGTCCTCGGTGATCCGGGCGGCGGCCTGCCGGGCCAGCCGGACGTCGCCGGCGGCGGCCGCGTCCGCCACGGCGTCGGCGAGCCGGTCGAGGCGGAGGCGGGGGCGGTCGGCCGGGGTGAGGCGGGCGGCCAGCATCATCAACTCGGCGGCGAGCGGGCGTTCTCCGCTCTGCCGGGCGAGCGCTGCGGCCTGAGCGGTGTCCTCGGCCGTCGCCTGGTCGGCCGTGTGCCGGGCGAGGGCCCGGTGGCGGGCGCGCTGGAGCGGGTCGCGTACGGCGTCGGCGAGCGCCGAGTGGATCCGGCGGCGCTCTGCGGCACCGGCGGTGCCGGTGCCTTCCGCGGCCGCCTCCGCAAGGGCTTCGGCGGCGAATCGGGCCCGTACCGGCGAGGTGTTCTCCTCGACGGTGAACAGGCCTGCGCGGGCGGCGTGTTCGAGGTGATCATCGGCGTGCGGCAGACCGGCCTCGCGCAGCACGTCGGCGTCGGGGTGCCGGGCCAGCGCGGCGACCTGGAGCGTGGCGCGGACGTCCGCGGGGACGGTGGCGAGCCAGGCCGTGGCCAGGTCGCGGACCTGCCGGGGCCGCCCGGGGAGGTCCGCCCTGCCGTGGGCGGCGTCGGCGGAGCTGCCGGGGAGGCCCGCGGTCTCGGCGAGGGCCCGGTAGCAGGTGGCGAGCAGGGCCCGGTGGCCTCCGCAGTACTGGTGCACGGGCGCAGCCCACCGCGCGGGGAGGCCGAGACCGTGCAGGGCCGCGGCGGTCTCGGTGAGGTCGGCCGCGGGCACTCGGACGATGTGCGGGTGGCCGCCGAGCAGCCGGGCCGCGGCGGCCGGGTGACGCGTGGTGCGTTCGGCGGCGACGACGGCGATGCGGTCGGCGGGCAGGGTACGGACGCAGTAGCCGAGGGCGTCCGCGCTGGCGGCGTCCACCCACTGGGCGCCGTCGACGAGCAGCAGGGCCGGGGGCCCGGCGGCCAGCAGTTCCGCCAGGGCGAGGCGGACCGGGAGCAGGTCGCCCCCGCTCCGGGGCGCGGATCGAGCGAGGGCCGCCGGGTCGTGCGTCACCGACCGGCCGAGGAGCTCGGCCAACGCCGTGGTGGCGGGGAGTTGGCCGTCGCCCGGACCGAGCAGCTGCGCCAGCGCCCCGTACGGGACGTCCTCGTCGCCCGCCCGGGTGTGGACGCGCAGTCGGCGCCACCCGGTGGGGGCGGTCGGGGGCGGGGTCGCGGCCGGGGGCGCGGCCGACAGGGCTTCCAGGAGTGCGCTCTTGCCCGCGCCCCACGGGCCGGTCACGGCAAGGCGGCCGTGGCGTTCGAGCAGTCCGAGCGCGGCGCGGACCGAGGCGGCCCAGCCGTCCCCGGCCGCGTGTTCCCCGACATCGGCGCCCGTCGCTGCGTCCACACCGGGCACGGTAAGTCCCCGCGGGACGCCGGGCAACGCCGCTGCCCCACACAAAGACAAAGCAAGGGATCTCCCCGACACGCACCCGCCCTGCCCGGCCGCGGCCTGATGGCCCGACGGCCTGGCGGCCTGGCGGCCTGGCGGCCCCGACAGCCTGACGGCCTGACACATGCTCGCCCCACCGCTCCCCACCGCTCCCCACCGCTCCCCGGCGCGGAGACGGCGAGGGCCCTCTGAAGCTCCCTCCGACGCCCCCTCCCCCGCGTCCGCTATGCGGCTCGCGTGAAGCAAGGGTCTTCCCGGATACCGCCCGCGGCTCGGTGCGGTGACGCTGTGGGCCGTCCCGGCGGCGGCACCGCAGCAGCCTCCCCGCATGCCCTCCCGGGACGCACCAGCCCGCCGGTGATGACCCGTCTCCGGCGCCCCCCCGTCCCGAAAGGACCTCCCCACCATGCGTGTTGCCCCCAACCGCCCCCTGCTGACCGGGCTCGTCGCCACGGCCGCCCTGATCGGCCTTGCCGCCCTGCCCGCCCCTGCCACGGCCGCGGGCCCCGAACCCGAAGGACCCCGGATATCCGCCGGCCTACGGGCGGCGATGCAACGTGACCTCGGCCTGTCCTCCCGCGGCGTCGACGCGCGGATCACGCGCGAGACGGATGCGGCGATGGTCGCCACCGCCGTCCGCGGCTCGGTCGGTGACCGTGTCGCCGGGATGTGGTTCGACGCGGCCGACGGCCGCCTGCACGCCGCCGTCACCTCCGGAGCCGACGGTGCAGCCGTCCGCCGTGCGGGCGCGGTGGCACACGAGGTCCATTACTCCCGGGCGGAGTTGGGAGACGCCGCGCACAAGGTCGGCCGTTGGGGGAAGGGCGTTCCGGGGCTGCTGTCCTGGGGGTCCGACGTACGGGCCAACCGGGTCGATGTGACCGTGAACCCATCCCGCTCCACTGCCGCGACCGCCGCGTTCCGGGCCCGCCTGAGCGGCCTCGGCGACCTGGTGCGGGTGGTCGAGTCCGGGGACGCTCCCCGCCAGCAGGGCGGCAACGTGACGGGCGGCGAGAAGTGGGTGCCGGGCAGTGAGAGCCCGTGCTCGATAGGGTTCGCCGCCACCCGCAAGGACGGCGGCGAGGACGGCGGCAAGGCGTATCTGACCGCCGGGCACTGCACGAACGACGTGAACCAGGCCGCGTACGGCAAGGACGGGAGCCGGGTGGGCACCTCGAACAAGGGCGGCGCCGGCAGCGTCAACGCCCGCGAGGGCGACATGGGCCTGGTCGACGTCGACCAGGCCGGCTGGGCCCTCGCCCCGACGGTCGCCGGCTGGGGCAAGGGCGACATCACCGTCACCGGCTCGGCCGAGGCCGTCGTCGGCACCGCCATCTGCCACTCCGGGCAGACCACGGGGCTGCAGTGCGGCGAGGTGACCAAGGTCGACCAGAGCGTGGACTACGGCAGCGTCGTGATCGACGGCCTGTCGTACTCCAGCGCCTGCTCGGCCGGCGGGGATTCCGGCGGCGCGTACGTCACCGCGAGCGGCGGGAAGGCCGTCGGCCTGCACTCGGGCGGCGGCAGCGCGACCTGTTCCGGTGGCAGCGGCGAGAAGTTCACGATCTTCCAGCCGGTGAACGAGGCCCTCACCCGCTTCGGCGTCTCCCTGGCGACCTCCGCCCCGCAGCCCGGTGAGGTGACCGTGACCGCGGTCTCCGCGCAGAACGGCGTCACCGGCACCCCGGTCGAACTGCGCAACAGCGCCGAGGGCGGCACCGCCCCGTACACCTGGTCGGCCACCGGTCTGCCCGCCGGCCTGTCCATCGCGTCGGCCACCGGCACCGTGTCGGGTACCCCGACCACCGCGGGCACCAGCCAGGTCAGGATCACCGCGACCGACTCGGCGGGCAAGAAGGGCTCCACCGGCTTCGCGTGGACGGTGACCGCCCCCGGCACCGGCGCTCCCGTACTGACCGCCCCCGGCAGCCAGAACCTCACCGTCGGCCGCCCGGTCAGCCTCCCGCTCAAGGCGACCGGCGGAACCGCCCCCTACGCCTTCACCGCCACCGGGCTCCCGGCCGGCCTGACCATCGCCCGGGACACGGGCGTCATCTCCGGCACCCCGACCAGCTGGGGCTTCCGCAACGCGACCCTGACGGTCACCGACGCGGCCGGGAAGAAGGCGTCCGTCACGGTCTCCTTCACCGTCTGGTCCTGACGCGCGCCCTCGTGCGGCCCGGTGGAACCGGAGCACCACCGGGCCGCTCGACCCCGACGTCAGGGCAATTCGGGCACGACCTGAGCGGAGTCTGAGGGCTCCCTTAACTCGACCATAAAGATCGCCATCACCCCCTCCCAGCAGGCGAATCCGGGGATTTCAGCGGCTAGTTTTCTCGTCGCCGGGACGGTTACGAACCGTCGGCGCCGCACGCAATCGGGGGGCGGCACCGGCCGTTCGCAACCGTCTCGTGTCCCCCACACCCCCAGAACCGCCGCTGAGGAGAACCACTCATGACCGCACGCCGAAGCAAGGTCGCCGCGATCGCCGCCGCCGGTATCGCCCCGCTCGCCCTGACCGCCCTGTCGGCCGCCCCGGCCGCCGCGCACGGTTCGATGACGGACCCGGTGAGCCGTGTCTCCGCGTGCTTCCAGGAGGGCCCGGAGTCCCCGACGTCGGCCGCCTGCAAGGCCGCTGTCGCCGCCAGTGGCGCGCAGGCCTTCTACGACTGGAACGGCGTGAACATCGCCAACGCCGCGGGCAAGTCGAAGGAGATCATCCCCGACGGCAAGCTGTGCAGCGCGGGCAACGACAAGTACAAGGGCCTCGACCTGCCGCGCGCCGACTGGCCGTCCAGCAAGATGTCCGGCGGCAACCACACCTTCCACTACAAGGGCACCGCCCCGCACAAGGGCTCCTTCGAGCTGTACATCACCAAGGACTCGTACGACCCGACCAAGCCCCTGAAGTGGTCGGACCTGGAGGAGAAGCCCTTCGTCGACGTGGCCGACCCGAAGATGGAGAACGGCGACTACGTCTTCGACGGCAAGGTCCCGGCCAAGTCGGGCCGCCACCTGATCTACTCGGTCTGGCAGCGCTCGGACTCCCCCGAGGCCTTCTACACCTGCTCCGACGTGGTCTTCGGCAAGGACAGCGGCGGCAGCGGGGCCGCGGCTCCGGCCCCGACCGCCTCCGCGCCCTCCGAGAAGGACATCGCCGCGGGCGCCGACAAGTCCACCGTCGAGCACCACGGCCACGGCGACACCGACGCGAAGACGGGCGCCGAGGCCACCGAGGCGGCCCCGGCCGCGGGCGACGACACCGCCGCCGGTGACGACACCGCCGCCAACCAGCCCGAGGTGAACGGCGGCGACCAGAAGCCCGTCGCGGCCAACGAGAACCTCGCCGAGACCGGCGGCGACAGCAACACGCCGTACATCGCGATCGGCGGCGCCGCCGCACTCGCCGTCGGTGCCGCGGCCATGTTCGGCACGGCCCGCCGCCGCACGGCGCGCCACGGCCGCTGACCCGCGCAGGACGTACTGAGAGCCGCCGCTGACCCCGTCAGCGGCGGCTCTCGGCTGCGGCGGCTCCCTGCTCCCGGCTCAGGAGAAGCAGGTGCTCGGCGTCGCGTGCGCCGGGTCGAGCGCGTTCGCGACCTCGTGGTGCGCGACGCGGTCGAGGATCCCGATCGCCACGTGCTCCGACACGTCGACCGGGCACAGGTCCTGGACGATGACATTGCGTACGCCTGGGCCGTTCAGGAACTGCGTGCGGTACGGGGTGACCACCTCGTCGTACTTGGTGGCGATGACCGTGTAGCGCACGCCGGGGACGGTGTCGCCGCCCGCGTTGAGCTTGGTCAGGAACGGCGAGCCCGCCACCTGGTCGGCGAGGCCAGGGGTGTTGGTGGTGAGCAGGTCCTCGATGCCCGGGAAGTACGGCAGCAGTTTGGTGAGGCCGAGCAGGGTCGTGCCGTGGTTGTCGGGCGCGAGGCCGACCAGGGCGTTCACCTTCTGCGCGCCGCCGAGGAACTTCAGGTAGTAGCGGGGCATCATGCCGCCCTGCGAGTGGCCCACGAGGTCCGCCTTCGCGGCGCCCGTCGAGGCGAGCACCTTGTCGACGAAGCCGTCGAGCTGTTCGGCCGACTTGTCGATCGGGCCGAGCCCGTTGAAGAACGGCACGCCGGGCAGTTGGCCGTAGTCGAGCGAGTAGACGCAGTAGCCGCGCCTCACCAAGTAGGGCGCCAGGACGAGCCAGTTGTCGATCGAGTTGCCGAAGGTGCCGTGGACGAGGACCACGGGGCGCGGGTGGGCGGCGGACGGTTTGCAGCCGTAGTCGTTCCAGCCGCTCGAAGTCGCGGCGGGGGCGGCGGGGGCGGCGGACGCCGTGGCGGCGGAGGTGAGGGTGAGCGCGCCCGTCATGAGGAGCGTCATGACAAGGGCGGCGGTGAACGCTCTGAGCGCTCGTCTCCAGGGCAGCATCGTGTGATCTCCTTGCGGCTCAAGGGAGTTGCGATGAGTGAGCCCTGTGATCCGGATCACGAGGATGCCGTGCACACGACAAATTACGGGCGAGTAGCAAAAGTGTGAAGCTGCGCGTCGGCAAAACTTCCAGCAGTTACTGGCACGGTCTTCCGGAGCACTCGGAGCACCCGGACCGCCCGGAGCACCTGGAGCGCCCGGAGCGGGGAGCGCCTACCGCGGAGGCTCCACCAGACCCACCTCGTAGGCGATGATCACCAGTTGGACCCGGTCACGGGAGCCCAGCTTGGTGAAGAGCCGCGCCACATGCGCCTTCACCGTGGCCACGGTGATGACGAGCTCGGCCGCGATCTCCGCGTTGGAGAACCCGCGGCCGATCAGCGTGAGCACTTCGCACTCGCGGTCGGTGATGCCGTCGACGGTCCGCCGCGCCCGCGGCGCCGGATCGGGCCGCGCGGCGAACTCCTCGATCAGGCGCCGGGTGACGCTCGGCGCGATCAGGCCGTCCCCGGCGGCCACCACCTGGATCGCCCCGAGGATGGCCTCTAGCGCCATGTCCTTGACGAGGAACCCGCTCGCTCCCGCGCGCAGCGCGCCGTACACGTAATCGTCGTCGTCGAAGGTGGTGAGGACGAGGACACGCGTCGACCCCGCCTCGGCGGTGATCAGCCGAGTCGCCTCGATGCCGTCCATGCCGGGCATGCGGATATCCATCACGACGACGTCGGGGCGTACGTCGCGGGCCAGTCGTACCGCCTCGGCGCCCGTCCCGGCCTCCCCCACGACCTCCAGGCCGGGAGTGTCGGCCATCAGGACGCGCAGGCCCGCGCGGACGAGGGGCTGGTCGTCGGCGAGGACGACCCTGACGGTGGGGCCGGTCATGGAGTCGGTCATCGGGCCGGTCATGGAGTCGCCTCCGGCAGGGGCAGCAGGGCCGACACCCGGAAGCCGCCCCCGGGGCGCGGCCCCGCGGTGAACCGGCCGTGCAGCAGGGCGACGCGCTCGCGCATGCCGACGAGGCCGAACCCGGTGCCCGCCGGCAGGCCGCCGCGGCCGTCGTCCTCCACCGCCAGGGACAGTTCGCCCTCCCGCCGCTCGACGGTCACCCGGCAGGTGTCCGCTCCCGAGTGCCGCACGACATTGGTCAGGGCCTCCTGCAGGATGCGGAACGCGGCCAGGTCGATGTCGGGCGGCAGCGGCCCGCGCTCTCCCCGCCACCGGATCTCCGCACGGACTCCGGCGTCCCGCGCCGACGCGGCGAGGCGGTCGATGTCGGCGAGCCCCGGAGCGGGTTCGCGGGGCGGCGCGGAGGCGTCGCGGGCGGCGGCCTTCCCGTCGTCGTGCCCGTCGTCGTGCCCGCCGCCGACCGCGCCCGGCTCCGGCCTGCGCAGCGCGACCAGCGTCCTGCGCAGCCCCGCGAGCGTCTCCCTGCTGGTGGTCTCGATGGTGGCGAGCGCGTTGCGGGCCTCCGCGGGCTGGGTGTCGATGACCCGGCTGCCCACACCCGCCTGGATGGCGATGACGCCGATGCTGTGGGCGATCATGTCGTGCAACTCCCTCGCGATGCGCAGCCGTTCGGCGGTGATGGCGCGGTCCGTGGCCTGGGCGCGCAGCGCGTCGGCGTGCAGGCGGCGCTCACGGGCCGAACTGCCCGCCATCCAGGCGGCGACGAGGAGAACGGTGACGAGCAGGGCGCTCTGGTCACTGTTGTCGGCCCACCCGGAGGGCGCGCAGCCCTGCGGAGAATAGGGAGGAGCACAGCCCCGGTCGGGCGGGAAGCCGAAGAGGGAGCCCATCTGTGCCGTGAACGCCATGAGAGCGGCGATGACCGACGTACGGCGCGGGCGAGTGGCCGCGATATACGCGACGGCGCAGACCCCGGCGATGACCTGCAGATAACTGATTTCCGCCGCACGTATCTCCATCGTGGCCATGACCCCGCCCAGGAGCAGCAGGAACAGGGCGGGCAGCGGTCTGGTCCGCAGCAGCGAGGCGACCACGGCCGCGAGCACGAGCGACGCGAGGACCATCAGGAGGTCGAAGCCCTGCCGCCCGTTGGAGAACGTGACGTACGTGACGGCGGGGAAGACGACGGCGCCGCTCCAGGCCAGGCCCGTGCGCACCGGCGGCCAGAAGCGCCCGCGCACGCGCCGCTTCTGCCCCTCCTCGGCCGTGGTCTGACCTGGGTCGATGTCCATGCGCCGATCGTATGTGCCCTTTACCCGCAGGGGTATTGGCCCGCGGTCCTACACCCGTGGGCTACCGGAGATCCCGCACCGCGCCTACGCCGCCAGCGTCCCCGGCACGATCGCGCCCGGACCGAACTTCGCCCGCGCCCGGTCGGCCACCGCCTCGATCCGGCGGGCCCTGTCGTCCACCGGGTCGAACATCAGCTGGTGGGCGGCCTGTTCGGCGGGCCCGAGCCCTTCGGCGCGCAGCGAGATGCCGCGCACCCTGGCCCGCTGGAGGCCCAGCGCCTCGTACATCCGGTACGCGGATCCGGTCAGCGCGCAGGAGTGGGCGGTCGGCTCGGGCAGCGTACGGGTGCGGGTCGTCGTGGAGCGGTCCGCGTAGCGCACGGTGAGGGTCAGGGAGCGGCACACCTGGTCCTCGTCGCGCATCCGGGCACCGAGTTCCTCGGTGAGCGAGAGCAGCGCCCTGCGGTGCCGCGCGGGGTCCAACTCATCGCGCAGAAAGGGCCTTTCGGCGCCGAGGGAGCGGGCTGCCGCGTTCGGCACGACGCGCGTACGGTCGATGCCGTTCGCCGTCTCGTGCAGCTCCCGTCCCGCCCGGGCGCCGACGAGGCGCTGCAGCGTGGACAGCGGTGCGGCGGCCACCTTGCCGACGGAGTCGAGCCCGTACTCGCACAGGGTGCGGGCGGTGGCGCGGCCCACCCCCGGCAGCTCGCCGACCGGCTTCGGCCCGAGGAACCGAGCGACGGCGCCGGGCTCCGATCCCACGACCAGGGTCACCCCCGGCGCGGCTCCCCGCACGGCCATCCGCGCGAGCATCGGCCCCGGCCCGGCGCCGATCACGCAGTCCACCCCGTAGTGGGCCAGCGCCCGCACCCGTATCACCGAGGCGAGCTCGACGGCGTCACGCCCGAAGTAGCGCATCGCTCCCCGTACGTCGACGAGCGCGGCGTCGGGCGGCAGTGCCTCGACGACCGGGCTGAACTCGCCGAGCAGCGTGAGCAGCCGGGGTACGGCGGCCTCGTACATCGGCGGCAGGAGGAACCGGACACAGAGGGTGCTCATCCCGCACTCCCCGGGCTCTGGTGCCACAACTTCCGCCCTGTCGCCGCCCGTTCGCCGGGCGGCTGGAGGTCGGCCCAGGGGTGCATCTCGTAGCCCGTGGACATCCGGATGCGGCGCCCCTCGTCCGCCGGAGCCGCGCCGGACGCCTCCTGCGGTCCCTGCGGTCCCGGCAGCCCCTGCGGTCCCGGCTCGGCAAGGCGCGCCCCCACCGCTTCGAGGCCGCCCTCCTGCCGCAGCTCCACCAGTTCCGCCAGGTTCCATGCCGCCGCGCCGACCACGCTGAGGCTGCGCGGGCCGCGCCGCTGCACCACTCCGCGCACGAGCAGCAGCCAGGAGTGGAAGACGGTGTGCGCGCACCGTTCGTGGGCGTCGTCGAAGAAGGCCAGGTCGACCAGGCCGGTGCCGTCGTCCAGGGTGCTGAAGATGACGCGCTTGCCGGAGCGGATCGGCGGGGTCTGGGTGGCCGCCTTGGCGCCCGCGACCAGGACGGTCGCCCCGTGTTCGGCCTCCCGCAGGCGGCGGGCCGTCAGCACGCCGAGCTCCCGGAGGAACTCCGCGTGGTCGCCCATGAGATGGCGCGAGGAGTCCATGCCCAGGACGCCGAGTTCCGCGCTGAGCCGTTCCGCGTCGTCCAGGTCGGGCAGCCCGGCGGGGGCCGTATTGCGCCCGCCGGACAAGGGGAGCTGAGCCCCGGAGGAGCCGCGCGCGCCCCGTCGCAGCTCCGTCAGGTGCAGCTGGAGGTCGCGGCGGTTGGCGCCGAACGCGTCGAGCGCGCCGACCTGCGCGAGCCGCTGCGCGACGGGCTTGCTGGGCCTTGCCCGCTCCCAGAAGTCCAGGAGCGAGGTGTAGGGCTGCCCGTCCGCGATCCGCGCGGCCTCGGCCTCGCTGATGCCGTGCACGTCGGAGAGCGCGAGGCGCAGCCCCCAGGCCTCCCTGGGATCGGACACCAGTTCGATACGGTGAGCGACCGCGGACCGGTTCACGTCCAGCGGAAGGATCGGCACCCCCCGCCGCCGCGCGTCCGCGAGCAGCAGCCGCTTCGGGTACATGCCGGGGTCGTGGGTGAGCAACCCCGCATAGAAGGCGGCCGGGTGATGGGCCTTCAGCCACGCGGACTGGTAGGTGGGCACCGCGAAGGCCACCGCGTGCGCCTTGCAGAAGCCGTACGAACCGAAAGCCTCGATGATCTCCCAGGTCCGGCCGATCGTCTCGGCGTCGTACCCCTTCGCCGCCGCCTGCTGCGCGAACCAGAACCGGATCCGCCCCTGCGAATCAGGGTCGGAGAGCCCGCGCCGCACCCGGTCCGCCTCGTCGCGTCCGCAGCCGGTCATGATGTTCACGATGTCGATGATCTGCTCGTGGAAGACGACGACGCCGTACGTGTCCTTGAGCGGTTCCGCCAGGTCGGGGTGCGGATAGCGGATGGGCGCGCGGCCGTGCCTGGCCTCGATGAAGGGCCGCACCATGTCGGCGGCGACCGGTCCAGGGCGGAAGAGCGAGATGTCGACGACCAGGTCGTGGAAGGTCGCGGGCTGAAGCCGTCCGACCAGATCACGCTGGCCCGGCGACTCGATCTGGAAGCAGCCGAGCGTCTCGGTCGACTGGATGAGCCGGTACGTCGCCGGGTCGCCCGGCGGCGCCGCGTCCACGTCCACCCGCTCACCCGTGGCCCGCTCGACCTCCTCCACCGCGTGCGCCATCGCCGACTGCATCCGCACGCCGAGCACGTCGAGCTTGAGCAGCCCGAGGTCCTCCACGTCCTCCTTGTCGAACTGGGACATGGGCAGGCCCTCGCCGCTGGTGGGCATCACGGGCGTACGCGCGAGCAGCGAGGCGTCGGAGAGCAGCACCCCGCACGGGTGCATGGCGATCCCGCGCGGCAGTGCGTCCAGGGCCTCGACGAGGTCCCACAGGCGGCCGTGTTTCTCCGTCTCGCCCGCCACCGCCCGCAGTTCGGGCAGTTCCTCCATCGCCGAGCGGGCGTCCCGCGCGCGGATGTGCGGGAAGGACTTGGCGATCTTGTCGATCTCCGCCGGGTCCATGGAGAGGGCGGCGCCCACGTCGCGGATGGCGTGGCGGACCCGGTAGGTCTCGGGCATGGCGACGGTCGCGACCCGCTCGGTGCCGAAGCGGCCGATGATCGCGCGGTAGACCTCCAGGCGGCGGGCCGACTCCACGTCGATGTCGATGTCCGGCAGGACGGCACGGCGCGTGGACAGGAACCGCTCCATGAGCAGGCCGTGCTCGACGGGGTCGGCGTGCGCGATGCCGATGAGGTGGTTGACCAGGGACCCGGCACCGGAGCCGCGCGCCGCGACACGGATCCCCAAGTCGCGTACGTCGTCGACCACTTGGGCCACGGTCAGGAAGTAGGAGGCGAAGCCGTGGTACGCGATGATGTCCAGCTCGTGGTGCATCCGCTCCCAGTAGCCGCGGGCCCGGGGGCCGTGGTCGTACCCCCGCAGGACCATCCCCGCCGCCGCCCGCGAGGCGAGCACGCGCTGCGCGGAGCGGCGCCCCGCGCCGACGAGGTGCGGCTCGGGGAAGCGCACGGAACCGATGCCGATGTCGTCCTCGGGGTCGACGAGGCACTCGGCGGCGACCGACCGCGTCTGTTCGATGAGCCGGTGGGCGGTGTCACGGCGGAAGCCGGCCGCCTCCACGATCCGCTCGGCGTTGCCCAGCATGGCGTCGGCGCCTTTCAGCCACCGCTCTCCGGTGTCGAGTTCTTTGGTCGGGTCGACGGGTACGAGGCGGCGCGCGGCGTCGAGCACGTCGGCGACCGGGCCCATGCCGGGGTCGGCGTAGCGGACGGCGTTGCTCAGGACGGGGCGCACGCCCTGCTCGGCGGCGAAGCCGACGGTGCGGGCGGCGAGACGCAGCGAACCGGGTCCGGTGCCTTCGCGGCCGTGCCACACGGACTCCAGGCGCAGCGCGTCGCCGTAGCGCTCGCGCCAGGGGGCCAGGAGGCGGGCGGCCCGGTCGGGGCGTCCGGCGGCCAGCGCGCGCCCCACGTCGGACGCGGGGCCGAGCAGCACGGTCATGCCGTCGCCGTGGTTCTCCTCCCACGGAAGTACGGGCTGCCCCTCGCCGCCGCGGTGCGCGGCGGTGATCAGGCGGCACAGTGCGGCCCAGCCGGTGGCGCCGTCGCGGGCGAGGAAAGTCACGCGCGGGGTCGACTCGTCGATGAAGGCGCCGCCGCGCACCGGGGTCCGCCGCCGGGCACCGGGCGCCGAGACCGGCTCCCCCACCGCGAGCTCGGTCCCGAACAGCGGCCGCACCCCCGCTTTCGCGCAGGCTTTGGCGAACCGGACGGTGCCCGCGAGGGTGTCCCGGTCGGTGAGCGCGAGGGCGTCCATGCCCCGCTCGGCGGCGCGCTCGGCGAGCCGCTCCGGGTGCGATGCCCCGTACCGCGGGGAGTACCCGGAGACGGTGTGCAGATGCGTGAACCCTGGCACACGCACCTCCTGAAACCCTGAACCGATCCGACCTCACAGCCCCCGGCTCCACCATAGACCAAGTTTCGAACGCATGTACGACACCCGAGTCGAACCACACCCCGTTTCGCCCATTCGGCCCCGCCCACCTGCGAGAACACCGGGGGCCACGGAGCGTGGGGGACATGAGTTTCACCGATGAGTTGAAGAGCGCCGTCACCCCGCGAGCAGCCCTGCTGGTCATCGGTGTACTGGCCCTGCAGCTGCTGTTCATCGCCTCCTACGTAGGCGCCCTGCACGACCCGAAGCCGAAGGACGTGCCCTTCGGGGTCGTCGCTCCGGGTCCTGCGGCAAAGGAGACATCGGGCAAGCTCGAAAAGCTCCCCGGCGGACCGCTGGACCCCCGCGTGGTCAAGGACGAGGCCGCGGCCCGGCACCAGATCATCAACCGCGACATCGACGGCGCCCTGATCGTCGACCCCCGCGGCACCACCGACACCCTCCTGGTCGGCTCCGGCGGCGGCACCGTCCTCGCCACCGCCCTGGAGAAGATCGCCACCCAGGTCGACGGCGCCGAGAAGCGGACGGTCAAGACCGTGGACGTGGCCCCCGCGTCCACCAAGGACTTCGACGGCCTCTCGTCCTTCTACCTGGTCGTCGGCTGGTGCGTCGGCGGCTACCTGTGCGCCTCGATCCTGGCGATCAGCGCGGGCTCCCGGGCCGCCAACGGCCCGCGCGCGCTGATCAGGACCGGCGTCATGGCGCTCTACTCGATCGCGGGCGGCCTGGGCGGCGCGATCATCATCGGCCCGATCCTCGGCGCCCTGCCCGGCAGCATCATGGGCCTGTGGGGCCTGGGCTCCCTCGTCGTCTTCGGGGTCGGCATGATCACGCTCGCCCTCCAGTCGCTCACCGGCATCGTGGGCATCGGCCTGGCCGTCCTGCTCGTCGTGATCGCGGGCAACCCGAGCGCGGGCGGCGCCTTCCCGCTGCCGATGCTGCCGCCGTTCTGGAAGGAGATCGGCCCCTGGCTGCCGCCGGGCGCGGGCACCTGGGTGGCCCGCTCGATCGCGTACTTCAAGGGCAACGCGATCACCGGACCGATGCTGATCCTCGCCGCCTGGGCGGTCGTGGGCACCGCCGTCACGCTGGCCATGTCCGTCCTGCGCGGAGATCGCCAGCCTGGACAGCGGCCCGCGATGGAGGAGGACACCGGCTCCCACCGCCGGTGAGCCGGGCGGCCCGCGCCCAAGGCCGCTCCCCGGGGCCGTTGTCAGACCCGGGTGCGAGGCTGGAGCGATGATCACCACCCTGGCAGTCGAGAACTACCGCTCCCTGCGCAAACTGATCGTCCCCCTGGACCGGTTGAACGTGGTCACGGGCGCGAACGGCACCGGCAAGTCGAGCCTGTACCGCGCGTTGCGGCTGCTCGCGGACTCCGCGCGGGGCGGGGCGGTGGCCGCGCTTGCCCGCGAGGGCGGACTGCCCTCCGCGCTGTGGGCGGGCCCCGCGAAGGCGGAGGCGACCGCCCTGCGCCTCGGCTTCGCGGGCGACGAGTTCGGGTACGCGGTCGACTTCGGCCACCCCATCCCCACCTCGGGCGCGGGCGCCGAGCCCTCCCTCTTCAATCTCGACCCGGAGATCAAGCGCGAGTGCACCTGGGCAGGACCCGTACTGCGCCCCGCCGCGCTGCTCTGCGACCGCGCGGGTCCCGCCGTGCGCACCCGCACCGCCGACGGCGGCTGGCACCGCACTCAGGGACTGCGTCCTTACGACAGCATGCTGAGCGAGCTCGCCGACCCGCAGCTCGCCCCCGACCTGCTGCGCCTGCGCGAACTGATCAGGTCCTGGCGGTTCTACGACCACGTCCGCACGGACGCCGGAGCCCCCGCCCGCGCCGCCCGCATCGGCACCCGTACCCCGGTCCTCGGCCATGACGGCGCGGACCTGGCCGCGGCCCTGCAGACCATCCGGGAGATCGGCGACCACGGGGCGCTCGACGCGGCCGTGGACGACGCCTTCCCCGGCAGCCGGGTGCGGATCGCCGAGCACGGCGGACGGTTCGAGCTCCAGCTCCACCAGCGCGGACTCAACCGCCCGCTGGGAGCGGCCGAACTGTCCGACGGCACCCTGCGCTATCTCCTGTGGACCGCCGCGCTGCTCACGCCCCGGCCGCCCTCGCTCCTGGTCCTGAACGAACCGGAGACGAGCCTGCACCCCGATCTCCTGCGCCCGCTGGCCGAGTTGATCGTCACGGCGACGAAGGACACCCAGGTCGTCCTGGTGACCCACGCCCAGCCGCTGGCCGAAGCGGTCGCCAAGGGGGCGGCCCGCCACCGCGTCGACGTGAACTCCATAGAACTGTGCAAGGAGTCGGGCCGGACGGAGGTGGCGGGCCGGGAAAGCCTCCTGGACGAACCGCTCTGGTACTGGCCCAAACGATGAGGCGCCCCGTAAGGGGCGCGGGGAACTGCGCGACAAGCCACGTACGGCCCGCAGGGATCAACCAGCCTGCCCGTTCCCGTAGTACGCCCGCCGCATGAGCTGCTGCATCTCATCAAGCATCGGCATACGAGGGTTGGCCGGCGCGCACTGATCCGCGTACGCGTTCATCGCCTGCTCGGGCAGCGCATCGATGAAGTCAGCCTCATCGACCCCCTCCTCCTGGAAGGACCCGGGGATACCGCACTTGGCACGCAGCTCCTCGACCGCGAGGGCGTAGGACTCGACCCCCTGCTCAGGGGAATCCGCCGGAAGCCCCAGCATCCGGGCGATCTCCTGGAACCGCTCCGGCGCCCGGTAGACCTCGGCCTTCGGCCACGGAGTGGCCTTGCCGGAGACGGTGCCGTTGTGCCGGATGACGTGCGGCAGGAGCAGCGCGTTGGTGCGGCCGTGCGAGACGTGGAAGGTGTTGCCGAGGGTGTGCGCCATCGCGTGCACCAGGCCCAGGAAGGCGTTGGCGAAGGCCATGCCCGCCACGGTCGACGCGTTGTGCATCTTCTCGCGCGCCTCGGGGTCACCGGCGCCGTTCACGACGCACCGCTCCAGGTTCTCGAAGATCAGCTTGATCGCCTGGAGGCAGAGCCCGTCGGTGTAGTCGTTCGCGTACACCGACACGTACGCCTCGGTGGCGTGGGTCAGCGCGTCGAAACCGGAGTCGGCGGTGACCGTCGCCGGGAGCTTCATCGCAAGGACCGGGTCGACGATCGCGACGTTCGGGGTGAGCGCGTAGTCGGCGAGGGGGTACTTCTGTGCGGCCTTCGGGTCGGAGATGACCGCGAAGGGCGTGACCTCGCTGCCCGTGCCCGAGGTGGTCGGAATGGCTACGAGCTGCGCCTTCTCGCCGAGTCCCGGGAACTTGAAGGCCCGCTTGCGGATGTCGAAGAACTTCTCCTTGGTGTCCGCGAACTCGATCTCCGGGTGCTCGTACATCAACCACATGATCTTGGCCGCGTCCATCGGCGAGCCGCCGCCGAGCCCGATGATCGTGTCCGGCGCGAAGTCCCTCATGCGCGCGGCCCCGGCCCGTACGGTCGCGAGCTCCGGGTTGGGCTCGACGTCGTCGATGACCTGGACGGTGACGGCTCCGGGCCGCGCCTGGAGGATGTCGGTCACCCGGGCGACGAAGCCGAGGGCCGACATCGTCTTGTCCGTCACGATCGAGACCCGCCTGATGCCGTCCATCTCCCCCAGGTAGCGCAGGGAGTTGCGCTCGAAGTAGATCTTCGGCGGGACCTTGAACCACTGCATGTTGGTGTTGCGCCGTCCGATCCGCTTGACGTTGATCAGGTTGACCGCGGAGACGTTGTTGGACACCGAGTTGTGGCCGTAGGAGCCGCAGCCGAGGGTGAGCGAGGGCAGGAAGGCGTTGTAGACGTCGCCGATGCCGCCGAAGGACGAGGGCGCGTTGACGATGACACGGACCGCCTTGACGCGCCTGCCGAACTCCTCGGCGAGCTCCTCGTCCTCGGTGTGGATGGCGGCGCTGTGGCCCAGGCCGTTGAACTCGACCATCCGCGCGGCCAGTTCGAGGCCCTGCTCGGTGGAATCGGCCTTCAGTGCGGCCAGGACCGGGGAGAGCTTCTCGCGGGTGAGCGGCTCGCTCTCGCCGACCTCGGCGCACTCGGCGACGATGACCGACGTGCCGTCGGGGACCTCGAATCCGGCCTGCTCGGCGATCCACCGCGGGGACCTGCCGACGACGGACGCGTTCAGCTTCGCGCCCGAGCAGTCGGCGCCGAAGGCCGTCGCGCCGAAGACGAACTCCTCCAGCTTGGTCTTCTCGGCCGCCGTGACGACGTACGCGCCGAGCCGCTCGAACTCCGTGAGCCCCTCGTCGTAGATCTCCTTGTCGAGGATCACGGCCTGCTCCGACGCGCAGATCATGCCGTGGTCGAAGGACTTGGACAGCACGATGTCGTGGACGGCGCGCCGCAGTTTGCCGCTGCGGGCGACATACGCGGGTACGTTGCCCGCCCCCACGCCGAGCGCGGGCTTTCCGCAGGAGTAGGCGGACTTGACCATGGCGTTGCCGCCGGTGGCGAGGATGGTGGAGACGCCCTCGTGGTGCATGAGCAGCCCCGTCGCCTCCATCGAGGGCTCCTCGATCCACTGCACGCAGCCCTCGGGGGCGCCGGCCTCGATCGCGGCGTCGCGCACGACGCGGGCGGCTTCCGCCGAGCTGTTCTGGGCGCCGGGGTGGAAGGCGAAGATGATCGGGTTGCGGGTCTTCAGGGCGATGAGGGCCTTGAAGAGGGTCGTCGACGTCGGGTTGGTCACCGGGGTCATGGCGCAGACGACGCCGACCGGCTCGGCGATCTCGGTGATGCCGTTCAGTTCGTCGCGGGAGATGACGCCGACGGTCTTCAGGCCGCGCATCGAGTTGACGACGTGCTCGCAGGCGAAGAGGTTCTTGACGGCCTTGTCCTCGAAGAGCCCGCGGCCGGTCTCCTCCACGGCCAGCTTCGCCAGGTCCCCGTGCCGGTCCAGTGCGGCGAGGGACGCCTTCTTGACGATGTGGTCGACCTGCTCCTGGTCGTACGACGCGAACCGGTCGAGCGCGGTCAGCGCTCCCTCGACCAGTCCGTCCACCGTCTCCTTGGCCTCCATGGCAGGGCTCCTTCAGCTGAGACCTTTTCGCTTATGTCTCAATTGCACACCCGCGCATCGCACCTCTGAAGCCGATAAAGGCCCCTGTGGGCAGGCCGAAGGTCCCTTTGTGAATGCATTCACAAAGGGGTGGACGGAAAGGGCCGGCCCACCGCAGCGGACCGGCCCCACAGCCGATCTGTCAGCCGATCTCCGCGCCGAAGGCTTCCAGCGCCTCGGGCACCGGCTGGAAGAACGTCTCCCCGCCGGCGCTGCAGTCACCGCTGCCGCCCGAGGTCAGGCCCAGCGCGGTGTCGCCCGCGAAGAGCGCGCCGCCGCTGTCGCCGGGCTCGGCGCAGACGTCGGTCTGGATGAGGCCGTTGACGACGTCGCCGTTGCCGTAGTTCACGGTGGCGTCGAGTCCCTTGACCGTGCCGTCGTGCAGCTGCGTGGTCGAGCCGCTGCGCTGCACCTTCTGGCCCACGGTCGCGTCGCCCGCCTTGCTGATGGCCTGCGTCGAGCCGTTGTAGAGGTTCACCTCGCTCGGGTGCGCGGTGTCACCGCTGTACTTGACGATGCCGTAGTCGTTGTCGGGGAAGCTGGAGCCCGCGTTCTCACCGATGACCGAGCCGCCCTGCTCCTCGGACCAGCTGGTGATCGACTCGGTGCAGTGGCCGGCGGTCAGGAAGTGCGGCGCACCGTCCTTGACCACGTTGAAGCCGAGCGAGCAGCGTCCGCCGCCGCCCCAGATGGCGTCGCCGCCCGCGATGAAGGGCTTGTACTCCCCCTTGCTGCGCTGGAGTTCGGCCTTGGAGCCGAGCCCCTTCACGACCGCGCCCAGCTTGTCGAGCTCAGTGCCCTTGACCGTGCGGTCCGCCGTGACGACGACCTTGTTGGTGGCCGGGTCGACCGCCCACGAGGTGCCGGGGATGGACGCCTTGTCGCTGAGCGTCGAACGGGCGCTCTTCAGCTCGGCGAGTGAGTGCTCGACGATTCTCGCCTTGGCTCCCGCCGACTCGACCGTGTCGGCCGCGCTCTTGTCGAGGACGTTCACGACGAGGTTCTTGGCCTTGGCGTCGTAGTACGTTCCGGCCGCGTCGAGGCCGAGGTCCTTTCCGAGCGACGAGGCGAGCTTTCCGGCCTTCGCGACCGAGAGGGTGTCCGGCGTGGGGGTCGGGGCACTCTCACTCGCGTTCGCAGTCTGGAAGGTGATTCCGGCGGCGATCAGTGCGGTGATGCCCGCACCTGCCACGGTGGCACGTCGCTTGGATATGCGTCGGTGCTTCAAGTCACGTCCTCCTGTGGGGGGTCGGCCCGTTCGGTGTGGGGACCTGGGGGCCGGAAGGCGTACCGGCACGGAGTCGCACACGCTGATAAAGCCGCGTCCATGCCAAATGGTGCGGCCCACTATCCCGATACCGCCTGGTAGCACACAAGGTCTACTTCAGGACGCGCACGCGACAATCACTGTGCGCCCCCTGTGTCTTCACCAACGCCGTCGCACCACGTCGGTCCCCGGTGCAAACACCCGGTGCAAGCAGGTGATCGGCAGCGGGTAAGGACTAGTCCTGTCCGGTTCTCGACGCTCCCGGAACGCCCGGCTCCCCGGCTTCCGCATCCGCCTCAACGGATTCCGGCAGCGCGGGAACGGGCGAATCGGACACCGCGGCAGGCGGCCCGGGCACGGCGGCAGCGGGTGCCTCGGACACCGCGACCGGCGGCTGCTGCGCCTGCTGGGCTTTCTCCAGGAAGCGCAACAGCTCGACGGGAAAGGGCAGTACGAGCGTGGAATTCTTCTCGGCCGCGACCGCCACCACGGTCTGCAGCAGCCGCAGCTGGAGCGCGGCCGGCTCCTCGGACATCTCGTGCGCGGCCTCGGCCAGCTTCTTGGATGCCTGCAGCTCGGCGTCCGCGTTGATCACCCGGGCCCGGCGCTCGCGGTCCGCCTCGGCCTGGCGGGCCATGGACCGTTTCATCGTCTCCGGGAGCGACACATCCTTGATCTCCACCCGGTCGATCTGCACGCCCCACCCGACGGCGGGAGAGTCGATCATCAGCTCCAGGCCCTGGTTGAGCTTCTCCCTGTTGGAGAGCAGATCATCGAGATCGCTCTTGCCGATGATCGACCGCAGCGACGTCTGCGCCATCTGCGAGACCGCGAAACGGTAGTCCTCCACCTGGATCACGGCCTCGGTCGCGTCGATCACCTTGAAGTAGATGACCGCGTCGACGCGCACCGTGACGTTGTCCCGCGTGATGCCGTCCTGCGCCGGGACCGGCATCGTCACGATCTGCATGTTCACCTTGCGGAGCCGGTCGACGAACGGCACGATCATCGTGAATCCGGGGCCGCGCACCGCGCGCTGCAGCTTCCCGAGCCGGAGCACCACACCCCGTTCGTACTGTTTGACGACACGCGCCGCGGCCATCACATAGACCGCTCCGGCACATCCGACGGCAACTCCCGCCGCCACCAGCTCCTCGACCATGCCGGCCCCCCGGGGTCCGAATTGGGCGTGTTGGGCGTGCCCTTCGAAGGTAGCGCCGCACGGCGCGCAAAGGGAGACGGGAGACAGGAGAGAGCCCCCGCCCGGTTTCCCGGACGGGGGCTCCCGTGCTGCTGGCTGCAGACCGGTCGTACGTGGGGATCAGTAGACGCTCACGCCGTACGCGCTCAGCGCCTCGGTGACCGGCTGGAAGAAGGTCGTGCCGCCCGAGGAGCAGTTGCCGCTGCCGCCCGAGGTGAGACCCAGTGCCTTGGTCCCCGCGTAGAGCGGGCCGCCGCTGTCGCCGGGCTCCGCGCAGACCGTGGTCTTGATCATGCCGTAGACGATGTCGCCGCCGCCGTAGTTGACGGTCGCGTTCAGGCCGGTGACCTTGCCGCTGTGGGTGCCGGTGGTCGAGCCGCGCCGGGTGACGGTCTGGTTGACGGTGGCGTTGCCCGCGCTGGTGATGTCCTGGCTGCCGACCGTGCCCGACTTGGTGACCGACGAGTTCGAGTACTTGACGATGCCGTAGTCGTTGGTCGGGAAGCTGGAGCCCGTGGTGGACCCGAGGACCGTGGTCTTTGCCGAGTTGGACCACCAGGTGCCCGCACCGTCGGTGCAGTGGCCGGCGGTGAGGAAGTAGTAGGTACTGCCGCTGCGGACGTTGAAGCCGAGCGAGCAGCGCCAGCTGGACGCGTAGATCGCGTCGCCGCCGGAGATCAGCTTGCTGAACTTGCCGGGAGTGCGCTCGACCTTGAGGGCGCCGGCGTTGCTGCCCGCCGCCTCCTTGATCTTGGCGATCTCGGCCTTGGAGACGGTGCTGTCGGCGGTGACGACCAGACGGTTCGTCGCCTTGTCGACGCTCCATGCGGTGCCTGCGACATCCGCGTCGAGCACCGCGTCGCTCGCCTTGGTGAGCTGCGCCGAGCTGAAGGTGGTGACGTCATTGGCGTTCGCAGCGGGGACGGCGAGCGCGCCGGCGGCCACAAGTCCGGTGGCCACGGCGAGCAGACGAGTGCGTCTCGCTATGCCGCTGCGGGGGGTGGTGCGCTTGTTCCTCACTTGTTGTTCCTCCCGGGGGGAAGTCAGTGGGCCCGGTGGGTTGGGGCCCGTGAGGCGCAGCCAATGGGCAGAACAGGCAAGCCGGATTCCGGATACGCCGTGCCCCTGACAAGCGCTGCTCGGGAGTATTCGGGCCGCGGACAGCGCGCACAAGGTGTCTTTCGGCCGTCAGCCAGATATACGGCGACCGGCCCCGGCGGCTGCCGTACTTCTCGTACGCCACCGGGGCTTGGGTCATCGGCTCCCTTACAGACGAGTCAGCGGTCGATAAGGTTCCGCTCCCCCGCGGCGATCTCGACGTCCAGGGTGTTGCCCGGCGGCGGGAAGGGGCAGATGAAGTGGTCGGCGAAGGCGCACGGCGGAAGCAGCGCGCGGTTGAAGTCGACCGTCGTGCGCCCCTCCGCGTCCGGCGCGGCAGGCCGCAGGAACCTGAACCGGTAGCTGGACACCCCACCGGTCGCGTCGCCGAACACCGCCCACAGAGACCCGTTGTCCTCCACGGACACCTGGAGCGTGTACTCCTTTCCGGCCAGGCCGAAGGCCAGCTCACCCCCGAGACCGAGCCCCCGCTCGACCCCGTCCGCGTTGCCGACCCGCACGGTGCGCACCCCGTCCACCGTGCTGTCGGCGGCGTACGGCGTGAAGCGCCCCGGCACCGCCCAGCGCGCGTCGTACTCGGTGGCCTCGATGCCCCGGAAGGCGCGGCGCGCGGCGGACTCCGGGTCGAAGTCGCGTACCGCCCACTGCCCTTCGCGCCGCAGCACGACCAGGCGGCGGTCACCGAGCCCGACGCGGGCCGCGGCGACCGGCCCGGGGTCGGCGGTGAGCCGGGCCTCGCCGTTGAAGAGCTGCCCGTCCAGAGTGAGCCCGTCGGCGACATCGGCGGTCAGGACGATCTCGTCGCCCGCCTCGGTCCAGCGTCCGGGGATGTCCGGAAGCGAACCGTCCGGGTGGTCCGCGAGCCAGTGGGTGCCGGTGAGGGCCAGCGGGCCGTAGGGCGCCGACACCGTCTCCGTCCGCTGCTCGTGCCAGTGCTTGAAGTCGCGTACCGCGTCCGTCGATGCGTCCGTCGTCATGTGATCAACCCTTCCATACCGGTATGCGGGAACCCCTTTGCGGCTCCCGGTGGACGCCCCTCTACACCTTGGGCAGACCCTTGGGGTTGACCTCCGACTCCTTGACGGCCTCGCTCGTCAGGTCCCAGCGCTTGAGGACCTCGGCGTAGCTTCCGTCCTTGATCACGTGGTTGAGCGCGGCGGCGTACGCGTCGACGAGCCCGCTGTCCTTCTTCGTGGTGGCGGCGATCTCGCCCTGGATGCTGGGGCCGCCGCCCGACAGCGTCCCGATGATCTTCGTCTGTCCCGACGACGCCACGTGGTAGGCGGCCGAGGGGTTCGGGCCGAGGTAGGCGTCGATGCGGCCCGACTGGAGGGCCAGGTAGTAGTCGGAGTCCTTCTGGAAGTACTTGATGTTCACCGGCTTGCGGCCGGCCTTCTCGTTCTGCTCGCTCCAGTCGACGAGGATCTTCTCCTGGTTGGTGCCGGAGGAGACCGCGATCGTCTTGCCCGCCACGTCCGCCGGCTTCTTCGCCGTCCACTTCGCGTCCTTGCGGGCCTCGAAGGCGATGTTGTCGTGGCGGTAGGTCGCGAAGTCGTACTTCTCCTTGCGTTCCTCGGTCACCGTGACGTTCGAGAAGACCCCGTCGAACTTCCCGCTGTCCAGACCGACGAAGAGGTTCTCCCAGGAGACCTGCTCGAACTTCGGCTTCAGGCCGAGCGTGTCGGCGACCAGGCTCGCGATGTCGACCTCGGAGCCGATCCGCGTCTTGTCGTCGGTGGCGTAGAAGCCGAGGGGGGCGACCGAGTCGGCGCTGCCGCCCAGCCGCAGGGTGCCGCGCTCGCGCACCTTCTCCGGAAGGAGTTTCGCGATGGCGTCGACCTTCTTGCCGCGTACGCGGTTCTGGTCGGGCCCGATGTTGATGTTGCCGACCTTCTTGGTGCCGGGCTCGCCGCCGCCGGTCGCGGCGTCGCTGTCCCCGCCGCAGGCGCTGAGCAGGGGCGCGAGGGCCAGGGCGGCCACGGAGAGGGAGAGGGTGGTGCGTCGGGACAGCATGCGGGAGCTCCTGGAGATCATGGGCCGGAGAAGTGGCTGGAGAGCCTTGGCTAGAGAACCTTGGAAAGAAACGCACGGGTGCGGTCGTGCCGCGGCCGGTCGAGTACGTCGCCGGGGGCGCCCTGCTCGACGATGAGCCCCTCGTCCATGAAGACGACGGTGTCGGCGACCTCGCGCGCGAAGCCGATCTCATGGGTGACGACGATCATCGTGGTGCCCTGGCTCGCCAGGTCCTTGATGACGTCCAGGACCTCGCCGACCAGTTCGGGGTCGAGCGCCGACGTCGGCTCGTCGAAGAGCAGCAGCTTCGGTTCGAGGGCGAGCGCGCGGGCGATGGCCACCCGCTGCTGCTGCCCGCCGGAGAGCTGCTTGGGGTAGGCGTCCGCCTTGTCGGCGAGCCCGACCCGGTCGAGCAGGGTCCCGGCGTCGGCGACGGCTTCCTTGCGCGGTCGCTTCAGCGCCGAGACGGGCGCCTCGACGATGTTCTCCAGGACGGTCAGGTGCGGGAAGAGGTTGAAGTTCTGGAAGACGAAGCCGATCTGGGTGCGCTGCTTGAGCACCTCGCGTTCGCGCAGCTCGTACAGCTTGTCGCCGGAGCGCCGGTAGCCGACGAGCGCGCCGTCGACGCTGATCCACCCCTTGTCCACCTTCTCCAGGTGGTTGATGGCCCGCAGGAGCGTGGACTTGCCGGATCCGGAGGGGCCGAGGATGACGGTGACCTCGCCCTTGCGGACCTCCAGGTCAAGGCCCCGGAGTACTTCCAGAGAACCGAAAGACTTGTGTACGGAGCGGAGTTCGACCATCGCGCTCATCGCGATGCCCCCTTAGAGAAGTGGCGTTCGACGTAGTGCTGGAGGACGGAGAGGGCGCTGGTGAGCAGGACGTACCAGGCGGTGGCGACCATCAGGAGCGGCACGACGCGGCCGTTGCGTCCGTAGATGACCTGCACCTGGTAGAAGAGCTCGCCGATCGCCATCACGGAGACGATCGAGGTGCCCTTGAAGAGGGAGATGATCTCGTTGGCCGCGTTGGGCAGGATCGAGCGCATCGCCTGCGGCAGGATGATGCGGCGGATCTGCCGCAGCCGGGGAATGCCGAGCGCGGCCGCCGCCTCCAACTGGCCGCTGTCGACGGACAGTACGCCCGCGCGCACGATCTCGGCGGCGTACGCGGCCTGGTGCAGGGCGAGCCCGAGCACCGCCGCGCTCATCGCGCCGACCAGGCCCATCGTGTCGAAGGAGAAGAAGCCGGGCCCGAACGGGATCCCGAACTGCAACTCCTTGTAGAGGTAGGCCAGGTTGAACCAGAAGAGCAGCTGCACGATGAGCGGGATCGACCGGAACGCCCAGATGTAGGCGAAGGCCACCGCTCGCAGGAACGGGCTCGCGGAGAGCCGCATGAAGGCGATCACGATGCCGAGCGCGAAGCCGAGGGCCGTGCCGTAGAAGGTGAGCTGGAGGGTGACCCAGACCGCCTTGAGGATCACGTCGGCGGTGAAGAACTCGGCGAACACCTCCCACTCCCAGCCGGAGTTGGTGGCGAGGCCGTGCACGAACTGGGCCACCAGGACGGCTGTCGCCACGACGGCCGCCCAGCGCCAGGGATGGCGCACGGGGACGACTTTCAGCGCGTCGTGGTCGTCCTTGACGATGTCATCGGCCGGCTTGCGCTCCGTCACGCTCATCGGGTGCGCTCCGAACCGCGCGCGTAGTGCCGCTCCACGTAGTACTGGCCGACGCTGAGCAGCGAGGTGATCACGACGTACCAGATGGTGGCGACCAGGAGCAGCGGGATGACCTGGTAGGTGCGGTGGTAGACGAGTTGCACGGAGTAGAGAAGGTCCTGCACGGCGATCACGCTGACGATCGACGTGCCCTTGAGCGTGCCGATCAGCATGTTCCCGGCGGGCGGCACGATGGAGCGCATGGCCTGCGGCAACACGATCCGCCGCCATCTGCGCCACCGGCTGAGCCCGAGCGCCTGCGCCGCCTCGATCTGCCCGCGGTCGACGGAGAGGATGCCGCCGCGCACCACCTCTGCGGCGTACGCGGCCTCGTGCAGGGTGAGCCCGATGACGGCGATGGTGATCGGCCCGAGGAGGTTCACCGTCTTGACGCCGAAGAGGTACGGGTACAGCGCCCCGATGTTGAACCAGAACAGCAGCTGCACCAGGATCGGCATCGACCTGAAGAGCCACACGTAGCCCCAACTGACCCCGCGCAGAACGGGGTTGGACGAAAGCCGTCCCATGGCGAGGATCGCGCCGAGCACGAAGCCGAGCGCCATGACGACGGCGGTCAGCCAGAGCGTGAGCCACAGGCCGCGCAGCACGGACGCGGAGGTGAAGTAGTCGCCGACCACGTCCCACTGGAACGCCTCGTTGCGTACGACGGAATTGACGGCGAGCGCGAGGAGCACGAGAACCGCGGCGGCGGCCACCCACTGCCCGGCACGGCGCTGCGGAACGATGCGCGGAACATCGGGTGGTGGGTCTTGGGGAGGGGCTGTCGCGGCTTTGGCGAGCGTGTCGGATGACATGGCGAAGGCTCCGTGGATATCGGAGGTCTCCGGCGCGCGGCGCGATCGCGTGGCGAAACGCTCGGCGGGAGATCACACACGGGTGATGCCTTCACACGGACCGAGCCCCTCAGCACGATCCGCCTTGAGAGTACGGGGCGCTTTCGGACCGCTGTCAAGGGTGTCCAGGATATGAGCGGTAGGTCTCACGGCAGTTGACGCGGAAACGGATGCCTGTTCCACTTGCCCCATGCATTCGCAGCAGTGGCTGGTCACGCGCTCCCACATCGACTTCGGTCGAGTGTGGTCGGCGTCGTGTTCGACGACTCTCTGAGCCGACCCCCTGCGCGCTGAGCCGCTCCCTTCGCGGGGGCGCTCCCGCCTCGCGTCTTTTGCGGACCGCACTTTTCGTGCGTCCGCGCGCCGTTGACCCCGCCTTCACACGCGTACACCGCCGCCGTACGACTCTGCGCGACGGCACCCCCTCCCTCGTACGTCCGCTTCGCCCTGCCCGCTTCGCCCTGCCCTCCTGTTCGCCCTGCCCTCCTGCCCGACGGAGACCGTCACGCCATGAGCACGTATCCGCATGCCCGCTTTCCGCGCACCCGCCGCATCCCGGCGGCCTTCGCCCTGATCACCGCCGCCACCCTCACCCTCACCGCGTGCGGTTCCGGCGACCCCGCCGACACCACGGGCGGCGCGGCACCCGCGGGCAAGAGCGACGAGATCCCCACGCAGGACGTGGTCTCCTCGGTCAAGAAGAACGCGGCGGCCGCGAAGCTGCTGCCCGCCGACGTACGCGAGCGGGGCTCGCTCAGTCTCGCGACCGCCGTCGGCGGCAGCCCGCCGGGCAACACCTACCTGGAGGACGGCAAGACGATCGTCGGCCAGGACGCCGACTTCGCCGCGGCCGTCGCCAAGGCGCTCGGCCTGAAGCTGAAGCGCGAGGCCGCGAGCTTCGAGGCGATCCTGCCGGCCCTGGACAGCGGGAAGTACGACCTGGGCACCGGAAACTTCGGCGTGACCGAGGAACGGCGCAAGACCATCGACTTCGTCACGTACATCAACGACGGCCAGGGCTTCGCCGTCCGCGACGACAGCAAGCTGAAGAAGGTCACCGACTTCGAGCAGCTGTGCGGCCTGAACGTGGCGACCGGCGCGGGCACCACCTTCGAGGTCACCCTGGAGGACAACAAGCACGTCTGCGAGGACGCGGGCAAGAAGCCGTACAGCGTGAAGACGTACGCCGAGCAGGGTGCGGTCTGGGGCTCGCTCCAGCAGGGCCGCACCGATGTGGTGATGTCGACGATCAACGGCCTGCGCTACGCGGTCGACCAGCAGGAGGGACTGAAGTTCCTCGGCGAGTACCACCGCCTCGACGTCGGCTTCGCCTTCAAGAAGGGCACGAAGCTGGCGCCGGCCTTCCAAGCAGCGGTGAACCAGCTCATCAAGGACGGCACGTACGAACGCATCCTGCGGAAGTGGGGCACCCAGGGCTCTGCGATCGAGGAGTCCCGGATCTCACCGCCTGAGATCAAGGACTGACCGCGCCCGAAGGGGCGCGGGGAACTGCGCGACCAGCCACGACGAACCCGCGGAGAAAAATCAGACCCCGGAGTACCTAGAGCCCGCAGTCACAGCAAGAACAGCACTCGCAGATACCGCAGCACCCACTGTCACCACAGTTGTTGCAGCAGCCCTCCCGCTTCTTGCGGGACCAGGGACCCTCGTAGGAATCGGCGCAGCACAGCTTGCAGGTGCAGCACAGGCCGATGGCGACCGCGCACCCCGCCCAGAACCCCCGCTTCCCCGGCTTCGGGGGCTGCGGCTCGAATCCGGGCCCGCCCCCGAAACCGCCGGGACCACCAGGACCGCCGGGAGCTCCCGGCACCCCGCCTCCGTACGGATTGCCACCTCCGTACGGGGACTGCGGGCCGTACGGACCGCTGGAGGGAGGTCCGTACGGTCCGCCCTGCGGCGGGCCGAACGAACCCCCCTGATGAGCCGTCACCTCATGGCTGTGCCCACACGAATCAGTCCCGAAGGCCCGGTCGACCGACCTGCTCAGCTCATGCGCCAGCAGCACATGCACCAGCTTGCCGTCGGTGAACTCGGCGTCCCGCAGCGCGAGGCGTATGCCGTGCACCGCGTCGTCGGCGAGGCGGCGAGCCCGGGCGAGGTCGGTACCCGTGGCGGCCAGGGGGTTCCAGGCTCCCGACGCGGCGTCAGCTTCCTTGTCCTCCACGGCATCCAGGAGGTGCGCGAGCCTGCCGAAGAGCCGTCCCGCCTCGGCGAGCGGCTCGGCGTTGCCCGGCCTGCCCGCGATGACGGCGGTGTGCGCGAAGGCCGCCGCGGTCGCGGTCTCGGTCGGCTCGGTGACCGTGAGCAGGGAGGTGCCGGGGCCCGCCAAGCCCTCGATGCCGACCTGCCGTTCGACGGCGTCGAGCAGGACCGCCGTGTCGAAGCCCACGTCGGCGCCGGTGCGGGCGCCCGCCCGGTCCCAGCTCCTGGCGACCTTGCGGGCGGCGGCGGCCACCGGCCTGCGGGCCAAGAGGCCGTCCCCGTCGACGACGTGGTCGCGTACCTTCGCCGACGCGAGCACCAGAGAGACCGCGGCGGCGAGCCGCGCGCCCTCGCCCTGTGCGACGGACGCGGTGCGCATGCCCCGCAGCGGGCAGGGGCCCGCCTGGCGGCGCCACCCGGTGGACTCGGCGGCCTGAGCCTCCGTCAGAACCGAGATGATCAGGCCGTCGTAGTTGGTCACGACCCGGGCGAACTGCCCGTGGTCACCGCGCAGCGCGAGGCAGAGCCCGCACAGATGCGCCATCCACTGAGTCTTGAGACCCTCGCCGAGACGATGGCTGCAGGGCCTGACGATTCCGAACATACGACTCCCCCGTGAGCCTGTTTGCGATCAACCGGGGCATCGTATCGATGGGATCGTTCACCCGGACGCACCGCCCGTCACCCATACGCCGTGAAGAATCATATTTCACTCACTGTCAGCAGCCGTACACAGCAGGACCCTTGAGGACCACGCGAAACAGCGTGTTGACTCTGCACCAGTCCCGTCACGAAAACCCCGCGCGGCGACTATCCACTTGGCGCACTATCCGCATCATGGACGAACATGGGGATGCGGAACGCAGAAAGCCCGCTGTGAGAGGAGGCGTCCATGGGATCGGTGCGCAAGGCGAGTGCCTGGCTTGGCCTCGTCGACGACAACAACAACGACGAGCGTTACTACGACGGCTATGACGACGACGGAGCCGAGGGACCCGGCGATGCCTGGGTGACCGACCCGCGGGTGCGGGTGGCGAGCGAGGCAGCCGAGGAGGAAGGGCGCCGGATCGGGACCGTGACCCCGGACAGCTTCCGGGACGCGCGCGGCATCGGCGAGCTCTTCCGGTCCGGTGTCCCGGTCATCATCAACCTCACGTCGATGGAACCCGGCGACGCCAAGCGCGTCGTGGACTTCGCGGCGGGCCTCACCTTCGGTCTGCGCGGCTCCATCGAGCGCGTGGCGACGCGGGTCTTCCTGCTGACCCCCGCCGACACGCACATCGTCAACGGGGAGGCCGCGAGCCGTCCGACGGACGGTTTCTTCAACCAGAGCTAGCGGGCGAGGCCGCTCACCGGAAGGCGTCGAGACCGGTGAGCGCCTTGCCCAACACGAGTTGGTGCATCTCGACGGTGCCTTCGTAGGTGAGCACCGATTCGAGATTCGTCGCGTGCCGCATCACGGGGTACTCCAGCGAGATCCCGTTCGCGCCCAGGATCGTCCGGGACGTGCGGCAGATCTCGATCGCTTCTCGTACGTTGTTGAGCTTGCCGAAGCTGACCTGCTCGGGACGGAGCCTGCCCGCGTCGAGACGCCGGCCGAGGTGATGGGCGAGCAGGATGCCCTTGTGCAGCTCGACCGCCATGTCGGCGAGCTTGGCCTGGGTGAGCTGGAAGCCGCCGATGGGCCTGCCGAACTGCTCGCGCGTCTTGGAGTACTCGACGGCGGCCTCGAAGGACGAGCGGGCGGCGCCCATGGCTCCCCAGACGATGCCGTAGCGCGCGTGGGAGAGACAGCTCAGCGGGCCCTTGAGCCCGGTGACCTCGGGGAGCACGGCATCGGCCGGCAGCCGCACCTCGTCGAGCACCAGCTCACTGGTGACGCTCGCGCGCAGCGACCACTTGTGCTTGATCTCGGGCGCCGAGAAGCCGGGGGTTTCGGTGGGGACGACGAAGCCGCGGATCCCCTCGTCCGTCTGCGCCCAGACGACGGCGACCCCGGCCACCGACCCGTTGGTGATCCACATCTTGCGTCCGGTGAGCACCCAGTCGGTGCCGTCCTTCTTCGCGTGCGTGCGCATGGCCGCCGGGTCGGAGCCGTGGTCGGGCTCGGTCAGGCCGAAGCAGCCGATGATCTCGCCCGCGGCCATGCCGGGCAGCCAGCGCTGCTTCTGCTCCTCGGAGCCGAAGCGGTGGATGGCGTACATGGCGAGGGAGCCCTGCACGGAGACGAGCGAGCGGATGCCGGAGTCGGCGGCCTCCAGCTCCAGACAGGCGAGGCCGTACTGGACGGAGCTCGCCCCTGCGCAGCCGTAGCCCTCCAGGGACATGCCGAGCGCGCCGATCGAGCCGAGCTCACGGGCGAGGTCACGGATGCCGGGCAGCTCGCCCTTCTCGTACCAGTCGGCGATGTGCGGCAGGACGCGGTCGGCCGCCCAGCTGCGGACGGTCTCCCGGATCGCGAGGTCCTCCGGCTCCAGGAGGTCGTCGATGCCGAGGGGGTCGGCTGGGTCGAAAGGCGGCAGGGGCGTACGGCTGCTTGCGGACATCTCGGGCCTCCGGCGGCGCAAAAACTAGCAGTGGTAGTTACTACGGCTCGCGCCGACGTTACGACGCGGGGTCGCGTACGAACAAGGGCGGGTGGGTGGGGGAATTCCCCGGCCGAAGGCCGGGAAGCACGTCAGCGGACGGACTCCGCGGGGACCTCCGCCTCGGTACGGGGTGCCGGTACCCCCTGCTCGGGCAGCGCCGCAGGCGTCCCGCAGTCCATGCTCCGCGGCAGCTTCAGCGCCATCAGCGCGCCGAGCAGCAGCAGCCCCGCGCTGACCAGCAAGGTCACGTGCAGTCCGTGCACGAAGGACTCGCGCGCCGCACTGCGCAGCGCGTCGCCCGCCCCGCCGCCGAGCCCCGCAGCGACTTCGTACGCCTCGCCGAGCGAGTGACTGGCGGCGGCGCTCTCCCTGGCCGGGACGCCCTGCACGTCCGAGAGGCCCGGCGCGTACGCCGCGTTCATGACGCTGCCGAGCAGCGCGATGCCGATACCGGCGCCCAGCTGGTACGACGTCTCGCCGATCGCGGCGGCGCCGCCCGCCTGCGCCTGAGGCGCCTCGCTGAGCATCGACTCGTAGGAGCCGAAGAGCGTGGTCTGCAGGCCGAGGCCGAGGAGCACAAAGCTGGTGATCATCAACGGGTCGTTGAGCTGGTCGCCCATGCCGGTGAGCACCACCACGGCCACCGCGGTCAGGGTGAAGCCGGAGGCGACCATCGTGCGCGGGCCGAAACGGTGCAGGAACTTCGATCCGGCGAGGCCCGCGACCATCGCGGCGACGGTGAGCGGCACGAGCCGCATGCCGGTCTCCAGCGGGGAGAGGCCGAGCACCAGCTGGAGATACTGCGCGGCGACCAGTTCCAGGCCCACCAGGGCGAGCATCGCAAGGACGATGCAGCCGAGCGAGGTGCTGAACGCGGGCCGCGCGAACATCGACAGATCTATGAGCGGGTACGTGCGCCGCCGCTGCCTGCGGACGAAGCCGACCAGGAGGGCGGCGCCGACGAAGAACGAGAGGAGGGTCGTCATGCCGAACGGCGACTCCCCGCCGCCCGCCCGCTTCACCGCGAACACCAGGCCGAAGAGGCCTCCCGCGGCCATCAGCGCGCCGACCACGTCCCACGGCCCGTTGCGATCCCCCGTCGACTCGGGCAGGAGCAGCCGCCCGATGGGCAGGCTGACCAGCATCAACGGGATATTTATCAGGAAGACCGAGCCCCACCAGAAGTGCTCGAGCAGGAAACCGCCGAGCAGCGGTCCGCCCGCCGCGCCGATTCCGGCCACCGCGCTCCACACACCGATGGCGACGGCGCGCTCACGCCGGTCGGGGAAGACCTGGCGCAGGATGGAGAGGGTCGCGGGCATGATCATCGCGCCGCCGATGCCGAGCAGGGCACGGGCCGCGATCAGGATCTGGGCGTTGTCCGCCGTGGCGGCCACGGCGGAGGCCACGCCGAAGAGGGCGTAACCGAGCAGCAGCACACGTCTGCGGCCCACCCGGTCACCGAGGGTGCCGAAGAGGATCAGCAGCGAAGCGCAGACCAGTGGATAGACGTCCACGATCCACAGCAGCTCTATGCCGCCGGGCTTCAGGTCCTCCGTGACCGCGGGTACCGCCACGTGCAGAACGGTGGCGTCGACGGCGACGAGCAGCAGGCTTACACAGAGAACGACGAGCACCAGCCAGCGGTTGGCGCCACCCTGCGACCCGGGTACCCGACGGCCGGAAGGAGCGGTGGCCGTGGTTGAACCCGACATGTGCGATACCTCCCAGTGATCCCTCGCATCGGCGGCCCCGCGGGACGTGATCTCCCAGCTGGCGGCAACGAAGGGCGAGTGAGCCGTCAGAGTACGCGAGTTCACGGCTGTGGCGCGTGGCGGACCTCTCACGGTTGAGCGGAGAGGGTGTGGCGTACGCCACGCTGCCCACGCCTGGACCACGCACCCGACCGGGTGGCCGGTTCCCGCCTACGTCGATAATCGTGCCCGTGAACGACCTTGATCAGTGCAAGCCGCCGCCGTCGTACGGGGCCCGTGCGGGCGCCGCGCTGCGCCGGGCGGCGCCCGCACTCCTCGCCTATGCCGGGGTGCGCGCCCTGGGGGTCGCGGTGCTCGCGGCGTGGAGCGCGGCGGCGGGCAAGAGCGCGCACACGCTTCTGACGGCCCGCTGGGACTCGCTCTGGTACACCCGCGTCGCCGAGCACGGCTACGGCTGGGAGGTGACCCTCCCGGACGGCAGCGTCCACTCGAACCTCGCGTTCTTCCCGCTACTCCCCTGGCTGGAACGCCTCGTCTCGGCGGTCAGCCCGCTGTCCTACGCCGATGCGGGCCTGGTGGTGAGCTGGCTCGCTTCGCTCTGTGCCGCGGCGGGGATCTTCGCGATCGCCGATCACCTCTACGGGCGACGCGCGGGGATCTGTGCGGTCACCCTGTGGGCCGTCCTGCCCGTGGGGATCGTGCAGTCGATGGCGTACAGCGAGTCCCTCTTCACGGCGCTCGCGGCCTGGTCGCTGTACGCGGTGCTCACCGGCCGCTGGGTGTGGGCGGGCGTGCTCGCCTCCTGTGCGGGCCTGACCCGTCCCGTGGGCGCCGCGGTCGTCGCGGCGATCTGGGTGACGGCCGCCGTCCGGGTCCGCCGGGAGCGACGGGCGGACCCGCGCATGATCCTCGGGGTGGTGCTCGCCCCGCTCGGCGCCGCGGGCTACGTCCTGTGGGTCGGCCGGCGCACCGGTGACGGTCTGCTGGGCTATCTCGACGTCCAGGCCGGCTGGGGCAACGGCTTCGACTTCGGCTACGCCTTCGCCCGCTTCGTCGGCGAGAAGTTCACCGCCTTCCCCCTGGCCCTCGCGGGGGCCGGCCTGATCATCGGGGTCGCCCTGGTGATCTGGCTGTACGTCATCGGCGTACGCGGGAGGCAGCCGCTGCCGCTCCTCGTCTACTGCGGGATCGTCGTGGCGCTCGCCCTGTGCGCGGCAGGCTATTTCGGCTCGAAGCCGCGCCTCCTGCTGCCCGCCTTCCCGCTCCTGCTGCCTGTCGCCGTGGCGCTCGCCCGGCTGCGTACGTCCAGGTCAGCCCTGATCCTGGGGGGTGTGGCGGCGGCGAGCGCGGTGTACGGGGCGTTCTGGCTGAACGGCTCGGGTCCGCCATGATCATTTCTGGAGTTCCGGTGAGCACGGGGGAAATTCCACACCAGGCTACGGTGAACGAATTCATAAGGGCCATAAAACGGCCGTAGAAATGATCAACGAATTCAGTACGGGGTTCCCGGCCAAATAGGGAAAGCGCAGGAATAAACCCCCGTCTGAGATCAATGCCACATCACATCGTCATCACAAAGCCACCGATTCGGCCTAGTCACACACTCACTCGCTGTAACGTCGATTGGGTGCGTACCGAACGAAACCTCACCCGTCTGGACAGGGTCTTCGCCCGTCTCGACCGTGAGCCGGAACGACCGGCCGGCCTCGATGTACCGAGGATGAGCAGGCACCGGATCGTGCTCTTCAGCGCGACCCTGGCCTTCTACCTCGCCATCGTGGTCGCCGTGCTGACCACGTCGTGGCTGGTGCGGTTCGACTGGCAGGTCATGTTCTTCCGGCCCTATCAGCAGTGGCCCGAGATCCACGCCTTCCTCGACTACTGGGTGGTGCTCGGCCAGCGCGGCCCGACGGCGGTGATGGTCGCGGCCTGGCTGGGCTGGCGCTCCTGGCGCCAGCACACGATCCGCCCGCTCCTGACGTTCGGCGCGGCGCTGCTCCTGCTCAACGTCACGGTCGGCGCCGCCAAGATCGGCATGGGCCGCCTCGGCCCGCACTACGCGACCACGATCGGCGCCAACGAGATGTGGCTCGGCGGCGATATATTTCCCTCGGGACACACCGCCAATGCCGTGGTGACCTGGGGAATCCTGGCCTACATGGCCTCCACCCCGCGCACCCGCCGCTACCTCTCGGCGCTCTCCGCCGTGGTCTCCCTCAGCGTCGGCCTGACCACCGTCTACCTCGGCACGCACTGGCTGAGCGACGTCTTCCTCGGCTGGGCCGCGGGTCTGCTCGTCCTGCTCGCGCTGCCCTGGGTGGAGCCGCTGCTCACCCGCGTCGAGGGCTGGATCTTCGATCTGCGCGACCTCTGGCGCTCCCGCCGGGCCGGCGCAGGCGTCCCCGCCCCGGTCGCCCCGGTCCCCGCGATGGTGCCGCAGCCCGCCCCCTCACCGGCCGACGAGCCCCCGCTGCGCGAGCCGGTCGGCGCCGCGCGCCCCGCCCGCGCCCCGGCCTACCTCGCGCCGGGCCCGCACACACCGCGCTCCGAGCGCAGCCCGGTCACTCCTGCGGGCAGCCGCCGCCCGCCGCACTCCGAGCGCTCCTCACGCGCCGCCACGTCGCCGCGGCCGGTGGCGGGCGGCTAGGCCCCACAGCAGCGGGGGTCGGTACGCACAACCCATCCCCCGCATCGCGAAGGCCCCGGTTCCGTCTCGGAACCGGGGCCTTTCGCCTGTCTGTACGTCTGTACGTCTCTACGCCGGACCGCTCAGCCCTTCCAGCAGCGGATCACGACGCCTTCCTTGACCTCGAAGTTCAGCCGCCCCGCGAGGTACTCCATCGTGATGATCGCGCCCGGCGGCAACGACCTGACGGTGGACCAGCCGCGCTCGCGGGCCTGCTGCTCGGCGCCCTCGGCCGCGAGGCCGACGTAGGCGTCCAGGCTGTCCTGGGGTTCGGCGGGAGGGGTCGGAATAGGTGCCATGGCCGCCACGTTAGGCGCCGTGCCCCGGCCGGGGAAGCCCGTAGCCGGACACCATGGGTCACCGGTCCCCCTCCGGTCACGCTTTTGTCACAGGATCACGACACCCGTTTCCTCTTAACTCCGTCACACGTACGGGCGGTTGTGGAGTTGTTCCGGCGTGATTCCCGGATTTCCCGCCCACTCCCGCACGGCGCCGGAAAACGGCATTAATAGCACGGCGGAAAAGCGGCCGGGACGGCTTTGCGTACCCTCCGCAATTTCCTCATTTCCGGGCGCCCGACGGGATGTGACGCCGCATGGGGAATTCACGGTTCCAGCACAGCGTTCCCGTACGCCCCCTGTCGGAGTCGGGGCGACGCGAGCATCATGGCCCCGGTTGGCATGCCCGGGGTGCGCGACGGCGAAGGGGCGAGCGTATGGGGACCGACACCGCAACGGCACAGGCGCGGCCCGTCCGGCAGAGGACTCCGGGCCGGATCCTCGTGGACTGGCTGACCACCACCGACCACAAGAAGATCGGCCACCTGTACCTGATCACGTCCTTCGCGTTCTTCCTCGTCGCGGGCCTGATGGCACTGATGATGCGGGCCGAACTGGCCCGCCCCGGCATGCAGCTGATGACGAACGAACAGTTCAACCAGGCGTTCACCATGCACGGCACGATCATGCTGCTGCTCTTCGCGACGCCGACCTTCGCGGGCTTCGCCAACGAGATCATGCCGCTGCAGATCGGCGCCCCCGACGTCGCCTTCCCGCGGCTCAACATGCTCTCGTACTGGCTGTTCCTGTTCGGCGGCCTGATGGTGCTCGGCTCGCTCCTGGTGCCCGGCGGCCCGGCGAACTTCGGCTGGTTCGCCTACGCGCCGCTCAACAGCATGGAGCGCTCGCCGGGGATCGGCGCCGATCTGTGGATCATGGGGCTCGCGCTCTCCGGGTTCGGCACGATCCTGGGCTCGGTGAACTTCCTGACGACCATCATCGGGATGCGGGCGCCCGGCATGACGATGTTCCGGATGCCCGTCTTCACCTGGAACGTCCTGTTCACTTCGATCCTGGTGCTGCTCGCGTTCCCCGTGCTCGCCGCCGCGCTGCTCGTCCTGGAGGCGGACCGGCGCTTCGGCTCCATGGTGTTCGCCCCGGAGAACGGCGGTGCGCTGCTCTGGCAGCACCTCTTCTGGTTCTTCGGGCATCCGGAGGTCTACATCATCGCGCTGCCGTTCTTCGGGATCATCTCCGAGATCATCCCGGTGTTCAGCAGGAAACCGATCTTCGGCTATCTGCCCCTGATCGGCGCGACGATGGCCATCACCGGGCTCTCCGTCGTCGTATGGGCGCACCACATGTTCGCGACGGGCGCGGTCCTGCTGCCCTTCTTCTCCTTCATGTCCTTCCTCATCGCGATCCCCACCGGCGTGAAGTTCTTCAACTGGACCGGGACGATGATCAAAGGCTCCCTGTCGTTCGAGACACCGATGCTGTGGGCGATCGGCTTCCTGGTGAGCTTCCTCTTCGGCGGGCTCACCGGCGTCATCCTGGCCTCGCCGCCGCTCGACTTCCACGTCACCGACTCGTACTTCGTCGTGGCCCACTTCCACTACGTGGTGTTCGGCACCGTCGTCTTCGCGACCTTCGGCGGCTTCTACTTCTGGTGGCCGAAGCTCACCGGGAAGATGCTCGACGAGCCGCTCGGCAAGATCCACTTCTGGACGCTCTTCGTCGGCTTCCACCTGACGTTCCTCGTCCAGCACTGGCTGGGCGCGGAGGGCATGCCGCGGCGGTACGCGGACTATCTGGCGGCGGACGGCTTCACCGTGCTCAACACCATCTCGTCCATCGGGGCGTTCCTGCTCGGCATGTCCACGCTGCCGTTCCTCTACAACATCTGGAAGACCGCCAAGTACGGCAAGAAGGTCGACGTCGACGATCCGTGGGGCTTCGGCCGGTCCCTGGAATGGGCCACCGCCTGCCCGGCGCCGCGCCACAACTTCGTCACGCTGCCCCGGATCCGCTCGGAGTCCCCGGCGTTCGATCTGCACCATCCCGAGTACGCGGCGTTCCCGCCGCCGGGGCAGTCGGGGCCGCCGGGAGCACAGCACCAAGATCCGCAGACCGAACACCCCGGTCCAGGGCCCGGCTCAGGAGGTCCCGCGCCGAGCTGAGCCGCTCGGTGAAGTCCGCCGGCTCGACGACCTCGAACTCGAAGCCCATCAGCAGCACATGGATCACCATGACGTCCAGGCTCGTGGCGCCCGTGCGCAGCAGACAGCTGTGCGCGCTCTCCGCCTCCAGCGTGCCGTCCGACGGGGTGACCCGCTGGGCCGCCTCCTCCAGCGGCACCAGGAGCCGGAACACCGCCTGTGCGGCGTACCCACGGGTGGAGACGCCCTTGGAGACGTACGCGGCGAGATCGTCGGCGGGCGGGGTGCGCGGCGCGAACCGGGGCCCGTGCGGCGGCCGGGGTTCGATGCGGTCCGCGCGGAAGGTGCGCCAGTCGTCGCGCTCGATGTCCCAGGCGACCAGGTACCAGCGGCGCTCGGTGCAGACGAGGCGGTGCGGTTCGACGGTGCGGCGGGTCGAACTGCCGAGGTGGTCGCGGTAGTCGAAGCGCAGGCGCTCCGCGTCACGGCAGGCGTGCGCGAGTTCGGTCAGTACCGAGGGGTCGACGGTCTGCTGCTGCGGGGCCGTCCTGAGCATCGGCACGGTGAACGCCGTCAGCGCGCCGACCCGGCGCCGCAGCCTGCTCGGCAGCACCTGCTCCAGCTTGGTCAGGGCGCGTACGGAGGTCTCGCCGATGCCCTCGATGCCCTGTCCGGCGGCGGTGCGCAGACCGACGGCCACCGCGACCGCCTCGTCGTCGTCCAGGAGCAGCGGCGGCAGTTCCGCGCCCGCGCCGAGTTGGTAGCCGCCGCCGGTGCCGGGGCTCGCGTTGACGGGGTAGCCGAGTTCGCGGAGGCGGTCCACGTCACGCCGGACGGTGCGCGGGGTGACGCCGAGCCGGTCGGCCAGGTCCGCGCCCGACCAGTCTCGGTGGGCCTGCAGCAGCGAGAGCAGGCGGAGCAGTCGTGCGGAGGTCTCCAACATGGGGCCGATTGTGCCCGGCGTCGCGGACAGCCACGGTCCGCGATGGCGCCGGGCCCGGACGACATCGGCTCCGATCGCGTCAGTCCCAGACCGTGTCAGTCACCGCGTCAGTCCTCGACCACGTCAGTCCTCGACCGCGTTCGCCTCGCGGATCCGTACGGAGAGGTCGTTGTCGTTCGTGTAGTACATCCCCGCGTCCAGCGGGCCGTGCGCCGCGGTGTCGAGGTGCACCGAGGGGTAGGTGAAGATCTGCTTCTTGTCCGGCACGTCGTCCAGGAGCCGGGCGAGCCTGATCCGCGGCCCGCTCCCCCCCGCCGGGCGCAGCCAGAGGTCCCAGGGGCCGGGGCCGCTTTCGGCGAGCACGTCGCAGCGCAGGCCGAAGCTGAACTCCACGCCGTCGGCGGTCAGTTCGGAGCGCTCGATCCGGTCGGGCTCGGCGCGGCAGGACGCCTCGGCGTAAGCGGCGCCGGTCAGCGCGGTGCCGTACACGCGGCCCTGCGCGGTCACCGAGGTGCCGGCGATCTCCAGCTCGCCGATCTCCGCGTGCGGGGCGCGCAGCCAACTGCGCACAGAAAGGTTTCCCTGCTTGGTGGCGTACGGGATGCGGACGGCGATGTAGCCGCGGGCCCCGCTGGGGGCGCGGTCGACGAGGGAGCGCAGGTCGTTCACGCCGGGCGCGAGGCGGCGCGGGGTGCCGCCGCCGACCTCCGCGTAAGCGTTCCAGCGGCCCTCGGCCAGCTCGACGCTGCTGGGCAGCGCGGCCCGCAGCCTGCCGTCGGCCGCCGGGGACAGCGGCAGGCGCACGTCCTCGTCGGCGGACGCGGCATCGCGGCGGCGCAGCAGCAGGTAGGCGGCGCCCTTGCCGCCGGGGTCGGTCACGTCGAAGGTGAGCCCGCCCGCCGAGTCGGCTATGCAGTCCGCGCGCGGCGCTGCGGCGATGTCCTGATCGACACCGGCGTCGCAGGGCGATGAGGCGTCCGAGGTGGCCAAGGCCGTCATGCGGTGGATCCTTTCGTCTGTATGCCGCTGGTCGGTACCCCGTGTCCCATGTCCCGCACCGCGTAGGCGCCATTGAGCAGGGCGCCGCGGGTGCGGTGCAGCGATCCGCGCATCCGGCCGCCGAAGGAGCTGCCGCGGGCGAGCATCCCGGTGAACATCGCGTCGTAGCGCTCGGCGATGCGGACCGGGTCGAAGCGCTCGGAATCCTCGAGCGCGGCGCCCGCCATCTGCCGGCGCAGTGTGTCGTTGTTGATCAGTTCGAGCAGTCCGCCCGCGATCGCGGTGGGGTTGCCGACCTCGACGAGGCGGCCGTCCACTCCGTTGTCGATGATCTCGCCGGGCCCGTGCGGGCAGTCGGTGGCGACGACGGGCAGGCCGCAGCGCATGGCCTCGACGATCGTCATGCCGAAGGACTCAAGGCTGGAGGTGACGGCCGCGATGGAGCCCTTGGCCCACTCGGCCTCGATGGGGTGGGCGGGCCCCATCAGGAAGACGTGGTTGTAGAGGCCGAGCTCGTCGATCAGCGCGCGCAGCTTGTCCTTCTGTTTGCCACCGCCGTAGATCCGCAGGCGCCAGTCGGGGCGCTCGGCGCGCACCTGGTCGAAGGCCCGTATCAGCAGGTCGTAGCGCTTGACGGGGGCGAGGCGCCCCGCCGCGACGACCCACTTCTGGTTGCCGTCGGCGGGCTCGATGCCGGGCGCGGGCACGGGGTTGGGCACGGCCTGGACGTGGACTCCGGGCAGGCGCATCTTGCGGCGGTAGGCGCGGGCGTCGGCCTCGGTCGTCGTGGTCAGGACGTCGAGGCGCGGGTAGACGCTGCGCAACTGGCGGCGCAGTTCCTTGGAGTGGCTGTCGAGCGTGAGGTGCTCCTGGCCGACCCGCAGCGGGCCGCGGGCCGCCTCGCGGGCGATGTGCACGTTCAGGCCGGGGCGGGTACCCACCACCACGTCGGCGCTGAGCGAGGAGAGGTGCTCGGCGATACGCCGGTCGGTGAGGGCGCTGTACTGGTGGAAGCGGCCCTCCGCGCTCGGAAACGTCCGGGCGGGCCGCAGGGCGTCGGGGGTCTCCCCCTCGTAGCCGGGGCTTTCCTTGCGTATGTCGACGAGGTGACTCAGCCGGACGCGGGAGCCGGGCGAGAACACGGGGTCGTCGCGGTGCCGGAAGACGGAGACGATCTCGACGTCGTGTTGCTCGGCGAGAGTGTTCGCCAAGTTGTACGTCGTCCGGATCGTCCCGCCGATTCCGTACGCGTTGTGAATAAGGAAAGAGATGTGCATGCGTCCCCGTATCCCACGCTTCCCCGCGGACAGTCCTTCTCGTCCGCCTACCGCAGGGTTAGACGGGGATTACGGTCAGAGGGTTGGGTTTCATCATCATCTTGTTCCTCAACAGTTGTCCCATTGGTACTCGCCTCCGGGAACTTTCCTGCCGCGTACACGCATCATGGCTGGTAGGAGAGCTGCGGCACGTCGAAGCAGTTTTTGTTCATGTCTCCCTGTGTGACCCAGCCCTCACTGTCCTTCCAGCGGGCCACCGACACACAGGTCATACGGGTATCCGGCGGATCGGCCCGTTCCTCATACGTCACCGGAAGCAGCAGCCCCCGGGCGGTGTACGACTTGCTCCGGTTCATAAAGCGGTCCACGCACGCGCGCGTGACGTCCCCCCGGCACGACTTCGCCGCGTCGGTGAACCACATGGCGGCGGCCCAGCCCTCCAGCTGCCACTGGGAGAGATCCTTGTGCCCCTTCATGGCGTCGCGGAACTCGCGTACGGCCGGCTGATCCGTGTCCTCGTAGTTGCGGCTGGCTCCGGTGGCCCACAGGGCGTTGCGACAGCGCGGGGAGTCCTTGTAGTCGTCCGCCACGGAGGAGGTCCAGTTCTGGACGTTGGTGACCTTGGCGGTGACCTTCGCCCCCACCTCGTCCATGGCCTCGCACAGCTGGGCATTGCCGTGGGTGTCCATCGCGTCGAAGACGAGGTCGGCACCCTGCTCCTTCAGGTCGGCCGCCGCCGCGCGGAAGTTGGGCAGCGCGAAGTCGACCTGCTCGGTGATCACCTTGTAGCCCTCGGCCCGCAGACCCCGGGTGACGAGCCGGGCGTACGCGGCGGACGCGGCCTGGTTGTAGGAGACGACGGCGGCGGTCCGCGCCCCCTGCTCCCGCTTGAAGTAGCGGTAGACCTCGGTCCCGCCGATCAGCTTGCCGTCCCAACCCGGCTTCCCGTCGCGCGGGGCGAGGCTGCCGTAGATCCCGTACAGATGCGGATAGGTGTCGTACGCGGTCCCGATCGGCTGTCCTCCGACATCGGGCACGCGCGCCCCGGAGACGCGGGAGGCCCCGGCGTAGTCGAGGGTGCTGGTCGCGACGAGCGCGACGACGCGTTCCTCGTCGACGAGCTTGCGCACGCACGCGCTGTTGCCGACACCGCTGCCGCCGTCGTCACAGGTACGCACCTCGACCTTGCGCCCGCCGATGCCGCCCCGCGCGTTCAGCCGCTCGAAGTACGCCTTGGCCCCGTCCCGCGGCCCGGTGAACGCGGAGCCGCCGACCGGACTGGTCGCGCTGGTGATGATGCCGACCCGGACCGGCGCCCCCGACGGGGCGGGCGCCGTGCCGCGGTCCTCGAAGTCGCTCTCGGGGAGCCGGCTGCCGCATCCCGTCACCGCGACGAGCAGCGCGGCGACGGCGAGGGTCTCAGCAGCCCGGCCCTGGCGACTCATTGCCACTCAGCTTCACCAGGGCGCAGAGAGTCTTGACGGACACCTTCCAGGTGTCGTCCTGGTTGACGGAGGTGCCCGAGGCGTCGGGCAGCGCGGTGGCGCCCTTCAGAGTGAGTGCGTACGTCACGTCGGCCTCGGTGGCCGAGGTGAACGCGACCTTGTTGACGTCGGCGCTGACCTGCTTGCCGCGCTCGTCGCCGCTGAAGCTCTTCAGGACGGCGCGCATCTTCGGGCCGTCCTCCAGAACGGCCTCCTTGTCCTTCATGGAGACGGCGGGATCGAAGAACTTCTCGAAGTTCTCCTTGACCTCTTTCTCGGCCGCCGCCGGATCCGCGGGCGCGGAGGCGTCGTCCGAAGGGGCGTCCTGGTCGTCCGAGGGGGCGTCCGTGTCATCGGAGGGAGTGTCCTGCGTGGACTTCTCGGCGGACGGCTTCGGCGGATCGCTCTCGCCGCCCCCGCCGCTGTCGTCGCCGCATGCCACGGCGGCCGGAGCGACGAGCAGGACCGCGGCTGCCGCCAATGCCGCGCTCCGCACCCTTCCCCGCTTGAGATCGCTCCCCCGCCTGGGGCTGGTCCAGAGAACCATCTGGTTCACCACCGGGTGTCGGTCCGAGCCGTCACGGCCCGGAGCTTTCAGGGTCGGCTTCCAGAAGGCATAGTGCAATCCATCGACTGACATGGACAGCCCATCGACGTGACTGACGTGTTCCAGGGGGCCCATATGCGGGCGGCTCGACCGGATCAGACAGCTCGTTCGGCCCGGCTCCGCGCCGTGCACCCCGTCCTGTGGGCGGCCTTCGCCACCCTCGCCGTCGGTGCGGTGCTCTGCGTGTTCGGCTGGTACGGCATGTCGGGCGAACGCTTCGCCGAGCGGCAACTCCCGTATCTGGCGTCCTGCACGGTGCCGGGTGCGGCCCTGATCGTCGCCGGGGCGGTGCTCTTCACCCACGGCAGGAGCGTCCTGGCCACGGCGCGCGTCGAGGAGCTGTACGAGCTGCTGGTGACGGCGGGCACGCCTGGCGCCGAGGCGGGGCGCCCAAAACCGGTGGCGACCAGCGGCGACGTGCTGATGATCCCCGGCGGGACCCTCTGGCACCGGGCGGACTGCCCCCTGGTGGCGGGCAAACCGAAGGCGGTCCCCGCGGACGCCCGCATCCTCGCGACCGGCGATCTGAGCCCGTGCCCCATCTGCGAGCCGGAGCCGGAGCCCACTCCCACAACCCCGTCGGCCCCGGAGCAATGACCCGGTGTCCTCGCTGAGCTACGACCTGACGCTGGCCGGGCTCGCGGTCGGCAGCGCGGCGGCCCTCACCGGCATCGGCCTGATCGTCACGTACCGCGCGACCGGTGTCCTCAACTTCGCGCACGGCGCGATCGCGATGGTCTGCGCGTACGTTCTGCGCCAGCTGACGGTGGAGTGGAACTGGCCGCTGCCCCTGGCCACGGCGGTCACGCTCCTCCTGATCGCCCCGGCCATCGGCCTGCTCCTGGAGAAGGCGGTGTTCCGCCCCCTGTCGGTCCTTGGCAGCGACCCGGCCCGGACCCTGGTGGCCTCCATCGGCGTCTTCATCCTGCTGGTCGGCGGCGCCGCGCTGGTCTGGGGGCCGGGTGCGAAGGCGGACGCCCCCGTCCTCGTGTCGGCGGACCCCTGGGCCCAGTTGGCGGTGACGGTCGCACTCGCCGCGTCGGTCTGGGCGGTCACCCGCTGGACCCGCTTCGGCGGCGAACTGCGGGCCGTGGTCGACAACCGGCCCCTCGCGGTCCTCAGCGGCATCGACGCGGACCGGGTCGCCTCGGCGGGCTGGGCGTTCGGCGCCTTCACCGCGGGCCTCACCGGTGTGCTGCTCGCTCCTTTCGTACGTCTCGACCCGTACGGGTTGCCGCTCCTGGTGATGGAGGTGGTGGCGGTAGCGGTGGCGGCCCGTATGCGGAGCCTGTTCGTCGCGGTGTCGGTGGCCCTCGGACTCGGCGTGGCCCAGAGCCAGCTGACCCGCCTGCACCCGTCGGGCTGGGCGGAACCGCTCGTCCAGGCGCTGGGGGCGAACCTCTTCGTGGTGGCCCTGCTGATCGCGGCCCTCGTGCTCCCCGGCATCGGCTCGCGGAACACGCTCCCCCGCACGGCGACCGCGCGCGTCCCGACGCCACCGGGCGCGTGGATCGTGGCGGCGGTCCTCTTCCTCATCCCGCTGGGCTTCGCGGGCTCGGACCTGACCACCGCGGTGCAGGTCCCGGCCCTGGCGGTCATCCTGCTCTCCCTGGTGATCGTCACCGGCAGAGGCGGTCAGATCTCCCTGGGCCAGGCGGCGTACGCGGGTCTGGGCGCGCTCTTCACTGCTCTCCTGGTGGCGGGGCGCTTTCCGGGCCTGCCCTCGCTCCCCCACCTCCCCGCCCTTGCCGTGGCCGTCCTTCTCGTGGCGCCCCTCGGTCTGCTGACCGGCTGGCCCGCGCTTCGCCGCCGCGGGCTCGCGCTCGCCCTGGCCACGTTCGCCGTCGGCGTCGGCGTCAGCCGCTTCGTCTTCGCCCAGCCGTACGCGACATCCGGGCTCACCCTCGACCGCCCGGCGGGCTTCGACAGCGACCGCGCGTTCTACGTCCTCGAACTGGCCCTGCTCGTCGCGGCGTTGCTCTTCGCGGTCAGCATGCGCCGGGGCCGGATGGGGCGTGCGCTGGCCGCGATGCGGGATCACGAGGCGGGGGCGGCGGCAGCGGGGGTGCCGGTGCGCTCCCTGAAACTCACCGCCTTCGTGGCCGGTGCGGCGCTTGCCGCCCTGGGGGGCGGGATGCTGGGCATGGGGTTACGGGCCTTCGATCCCGCCGCGTACGACCCTGTACGGGGGCTGCTCTGGTTCGCGGCGGTCGTTGTCCTGGGCGCGGACAGCTTGCTGGGTTCCCTGCTGGCGGCGGCGCTTCTGGTGGGCCTTGACGCGGGGACTCGGGGTGGGGTGGCCGCGGCGCTGATCGGTGTCCTCGCGCTCTTGGTGGGCCGCTTCCCTGGCGGCCCTTACGAGGCCCTGCGGGCCGCCACCTCGGGGCTGGTTCGGCGCCCCTCCCTGACGCCCCGGGGACGGCGGGCCCGCAGCGCTCTTGCCCTCGCCGCTGGGTCCCCCCGCGTTCTTCCCTCCACGAACACGCTCTCCCACCCACCCGCCCGATTGCCCCGCGTCCCCCTCTGGACGAACAAGCATGCCGGAACCGTCCCGCACCCCCTGACCGCCCGCAAACTCACCGCCGCCTACGACGGCTTCACCGCACTCGACGGCGTCGACCTGGTCGTACCCCCCGGCCGCATCACCGCGATAGTAGGACCCAATGGCGCGGGCAAGAGCACCCTCTTCCACTGCCTGGCCGGCACCCTGCGTCCCGCATCGGGCCGCATCACCCTCGACGGCCGGGACATCACCCGCACCGCTGCCCACGCCCGCACACGTCTGGGCGTGGCCCGCACGTTCCAGCAGCTGGCGGTCTTCCCCTCGCTGACCGTCACGGAGAACGTCCGGGTCGGCGCGGAACAGGGACGGCTCAGGCACCCCGAGGCCACCGCACAGGCCCTGCGCCTGCTCTCCCTGCACGACGGCACGACGCGCCACCACCCCGCCGCGGACCTCCCCACCGGCACCCTCAGACGCGTGGAACTGGCCCGGGCCCTGGCCGGGCAGCCCCACACGCTGCTCCTTGACGAACCGGCGGCAGGCCTGGACACCGCCGAAGTCGCCGCACTGGCCCGCGTCCTGCGGGCCCTCGCGGCCGACGGCATGGCGCTCCTGGTGGTCGAGCACGACATCGACCTGGTCGCGAACCTGGCCGACACCGTTCATGTCATGGCAGCGGGCCGCATCGTCACATCGGGCCCGCCCACCGAAGTCCTGCAAAGGGCGGTCCCATGAGAACCGGCATCCAACTCCGCGAGGCCCGCGTCCGCTACGGCCCCCTCGAAGCCCTGCACGGCGTGACCCTCGCCGCCCCGTCCCCCGGCCTCACGGTCCTCCTGGGCCGCAACGGCTCCGGGCGCACCACGGCATTGCGGGCCCTGGCCGGCACGGCCCCCCTCACCACCGGCACCATCACCTGGGACGGAACGGACGTCACCCGGCTCACCGCGCACGCACGCGCCAGGCGGGGCCTGTGCTTCGTACCGGACGGCCCCGCGGTGTTCGGCCACCTCACCGTCGACGAGAACCTCGGCCTGTCCGGCTCCGAGGCAAGGACCGACATCACCCCGGCCCTTGAAGCGTTCCCCGAATTACGCCCGCTGCTCTCCCGCCGGGCAGGCACCCTCTCCGGCGGCGAGCAGCGCATGCTGGCTCTCTCCCGCGCCCTCCTGACGACGGACGCCCGGGTGGTCCTCATCGACGAACCCACCCAGGGCATGTCCCCCGCTGTCGCCTCCCGGACGTACGGCCTTCTCGTCGGCCTGAGCGCGCGCTCCTGCGTCCTCACCGCGGAACAGAGGCTGCCGCCCGGCCTGCGTGAGCACGCGAGCCGGACGGCAGTGGTGGTGCACGAACTGCGCCGTGGAGCGGTCGTCTTCAGCGGGGAGGCGAGCGAACTGAGCCGCCGGGGCAGGCCCTGACAGCCCTCGGTCTCCGGCCTCCGGCCTACTTCGAGATGACCTTCTCCGGAGCGCTCTCCTTCGGGACGGAGCCGGTCTGCTTCGGGACGGTGCCGCTCTCCTTCGGAGCGACCTTCTCGGGATCAGCCTTCTCCGGAGTGGCCTGCTTCGAGGCACCGGTCTCCGGGGCGGCCTCCTTCGAAGCGGTCTCCTTGGGGACGGCCTCCTTCGGAGCCTCAGTCTCCTTCGGAGCACCGGTCTCCTTACCGGCCTCCTCCGGAGCGGTCTTCTTCGGAGCGTCCTTCTCCGAAGCACCCTTCTTGGGCGCGTCCTTCGCCGGAACGGCCTCCTTGGCACCGGTCTTCTTCCGGATGACCAACTCGGTGCCGACGCCGAGCACGTCGGGCCGGCCCCCCACGGCCTTGCGGTTGGCTTGATACAGCGCTTGCCAACCGCCCTTCACCTTGTACTTCCGGGCGATGGAGCTCAGCGTGTCCCCGGCCTTCACGACGTGCACGACGAGGCGGCCGTCCCGGATCTCCTTGGGGATCTTCTTCGAGCACACGGGCCAGGCCTTCCACCCCTGGCCGGCCAGCACCTTCTCGGCAACCTTGATCTGCTCCTTCTTGGTGGCGAGGTCGGCACGCGGCGCGTACTTGAGCCCGCCGTACGCCTCCCAGGTGGGCTGGTAGAACTGCAGCCCTCCGTAGAAGCCGTTCCCGGTGTTCACGTTCCACCGGCCGCTGCTCTCGCACTTCGCGAGGCAGTTCCATGGCCCCTCGGAGCGGGAGCACTCGCCCGCCGAGGCGGCGGGCCCGAGGCCCGACAGGGCCGGAGTCGGTGCCGCGGAAGCGGGCGCGGACATCGGAAGCACCAGCGAGGAGACAGCCGCGACGACCAGACCAGCGGGCCACAGCGACCGAAGACTCTTGATCGACATCGGATACATCCGGACACGCTAGGCAGCGTCAACACGGCACACGGCCGTGCCGCGCCGCCGGGGGCGCGGCCCCACCCGGTCGGACGACCGGGCAGAACCGCGTCCCCGGAGCACGGAACTCAGAGATCCAGCCGCTGTCCGGGCAGGATCATGTTCGGATTCGCTCCGATGACCGCCTTGTTGGCGGCGTACACCTTGTGCCAGCTGACGCCGTGCGCCGCCGCGATCCGGCTCAGGGTGTCCCCCTGCCGAACGGTGTAGTCACCGCGCCCGGAACCCCGGTCGGCATGACCCGGCGTCCGCTGCCGCGGCTTGGCGGGCTGCTGCTTGACCGCCTTGGGTGCCTTGGGGGCCTGAGCGGCCTTCGGGGCCGCCGGAGCGGCTGCCGCCCCCGGCGCGCTGCCCGACGCACCCGCTCGCGCCGAACAGCTCGGCCAGGCGCCCCACCCCTGAGCGCGCTGGACCTTCGAGGCGACAGCGATCTGCTGCGCCTTGGACGCCCTGTCGGCGGTCGGCGCATAGGCACCTCCGCCGTACGCGCGCCAGGTGGAAGCGGAGAACTGCAGTCCTCCGTAGTAGCCGTTCCCGGTGTTGATGCTCCAGTTTCCGCCGCTCTCGCACTGAGCGATGCGATCCCACACTCCGCTGTCCGCCGCTCCGGCCTGGCCGGTGGCGGTGAGCAGTCCCAGCGGGGCGAGCAACGCCGCGCCGCCGATGACTGCTGTCCTGCGAACGCACTTGGGACGTGCGGACATGAATATCCCTCTCCAAGGACCCGGGGTCCCCCTGGTGTCCCGGACCTCCTCGCGCGTCTGGCGCCGGAGGTCCGCTCACCCCGTCCGCCGGAGTTCGGCACTCCCGTGCCGCGGTGCTTGAGCTGGCTGGTGCGGCCGGCGGACGTACCCGAGCGGTGCTCGCTGCACACGGCGGTGGAATCTAGGCGGGCGCTCGCCCCGATATCAACCAACTCCTTGTCATTCCAGGCCAGTTAGCCGTTACCGGGAGTATCAGCCATTTCAAGCCAACCACTTAATTCACTGATTTCCGTATTTGTCGACCTGTTGGCACGGCGATCTGTGACCCAGCTCACCGATCCAACTTCCTTGTACGCAGAATGCGTTGGCGCGGAGTGACGGATTCCACCGGACAACTCACCCTCCGCTGCGGATGGTTCGATTCCGTTCGCCTTCGCGCGTGACTTGCGCCACTGATCGCCCGTTGTCTCCTTATGAGCCGGGCACCCCCGGCACGCACGCAACGAATCCGAGGAGCCCCCCGTGCCGCGCATGCTCGACGTCGGCGACGACGTACGCGCCGAGATCGGCGACGAAGAAGCCGACCGGCTGCTGGCCGGAGAGAACGCTCCGGGCAGCTACGACTGCACGTCCTGCCGCACCCCCGGCGACACAGAGCAGGAACGCACCAGCACGGTCCTGTTCATCGGCGACGAAACCGCCGTGCTCGCCTTCGCCCACGCCACCTGCCTGCCCTCCCAGATCGTCCAGGTCTCCGAGGAGCAGCTGCAGGGTGCCGTGCGCTCGATCACCGGCGAGGACGGCACCGGCATCGCCGGTGTCCCGGCAGCCGGTCCCGGCGAAGGGGCGCCCGACCAGGCGGTCCTCGGCGTGACCAGCGGTCTGGTCCTCATCGACGGCGAGCTGCGGCCCGCGCTCGTCGTCGAACCGACCGGCGCCATCGCGCGCCCCGGCACCGAAACCGGCGGCGACAACTTCCTGCCGCTCCTGGTCGAGCAGGGCTTCTCCCCGGTGGCCTCGCTCGACGGCGTGCCGCCGGTGCTGCACGGCTGGTCGGTGCTGCTCGCGGCGGGTCAGCTGCACGCGGTGCTCCAGCCCGGCCCCGGCGGCGGCTCCCCCGTCGCCTGGTGGCAGGCCCACCACCCGCTCCAGGTCACCGAGGCCTGGCGGTCCGCGGCCAACAAGCTGCAGACGGTGCTCCTGTTCGCGGCGCCGGTCGGCTCCATCGGCCGCCAGCCGCGCGAGGACCTGCTGCGCGGCGCCCTGGACAAGGCGGCGGCACACGGGCGCCTGGTCGCGGCGGCGATGCCGCTCGCCGGTACCTGAGCGCGTGCGGGCCGCGCCGTCCGGACGCCCGGGCTCCCGTCCGCCCCGGTCATGCTCCCTGCGCCCCGTGAAAGCGGCGCGGCCCCCGCATCCGTACGCGCACAAGGTCGTTGGCACATACGTGCACACATACGACCCCTCCCGCCCCCGGCCGGCGTACCAGACCCCCATCCCCTCGATGCGCTCGTCGCAGGACACGGGGCCAGAACGCTCGGCGACGCCGATCTACGACGCGCTCTACTCGGAGTACCGCAGGTCGTTCAAGGCCCTTCCGGGGGACCGGTCCGGCGAGGAGGACCTGGGCTTCACGTCGTTCGGCAGCACGTCCTTCGGCAACGCCTCCTTCGGAGGCACGTCGTACGGCATGCACCGTGTCGGTGACCGGCACGACCCGCGGCACAACACGTTCAGCCAGCTGCACGTCTCCCGCCACGGCCACGAGCAGCACGGCACGGTGCACCAGCAGTTCCCGGCGGCTCTGCCGCCGGGGCCGCGCCGGGGGCTCTGAGACAGCAGCACCGAATGGGCCGGGGCCCGCCTTCTTGAAGAAGGCGGGCC
>NZ_JBSGSG010000044.1:0-75451 GCF_053606765.1 Streptomyces sp. NPDC055189 | reverse complement strand
ATCGAGGCGGATCTGCGCCTGGGACGGCACCGGGAGCTGTTGGGTGAGCTGACGGTGCTGGTGAGCCGGTATCGCACGCACGAGAATCTGCACGGCCAGTTCATGCTGGCGCTGTATCGCTCGGGGCGCCGGGGTGAGGCGCTGAGCGTCTACCAGCGACTGCGCCAGGCCCTGGTACGCGACCTGGGCCTTGAGCCCTCACCGGAACTGCGCCGCCTGCAACAGGCCATCCTCAAGACCTCCGAACCCGGCCTCCAGGCCCCGGCCCTCCAGAACACGACTCCCTACGTTTCCACGGCCGCGAACGCGCGACTGGTCTCCGCCGCCTGATACGGAACAACTCCCTTCCACGAGAAGGACGTTCACGCAACGGATGTTCACGCCCGGCGCCGCACACCCTGCAGCGCCGTGCACGCAACACACTCCTCTCTCTCACGAAGAACACACGGAGGACCCGTCATGTCCTTGAACGGCCCCGCAGTCGACCGACCGGCATCCCGGACCCAGCGGGAGCAGCGGGAGGCGGTACCGCACCGCCTGCTGATGTGCCGTCCCCAGTACTTCGACGTGACCTACAGCATCAACCCGTGGATGAACCCGGAGAAGCCGACGGACGCCGCGACGGCCCTGCTCCAGTGGGAGCAGCTGCGCGAGCTGTATCTCGCGCTCGGGCACACGGTCGAGGTGGTCGAGCCGATCGAGGGCCTCCCGGACATGGTGTTCGCCGCCAACGGCGCCACCGTGGTGGACGGCAAGGTCTTCGGCGCCCGCTTCCGGCACCGGGAGCGGACCGCGGAGGGACCGGCCTACCTCGACTGGTTCGCCCGCAACGGCTTCCACGAACTGCTGTGGCCCGAGCACATCAACGAGGGCGAGGGCGACTACCTGCGCGTGGGCCGCCGCATGCTGGCCGGCACGGGTTTCAGGACCGACCCCCGCTCGCACGCGGAGGCCCAGGAGTTCTTCGGTATCCCCGTGACCGCCCTGACCCTGGTCGACCCGAACTACTACCACCTGGACACCGCCCTCTCGGTGCTCTCGCCGGACGAGGTCATGTACTACCCGCCGGCCTTCAGCCCCGGCAGCCAGGCGGTGCTGCGCGAGCTGTTCCCGGACGCGGTCATCGCCTCGGAGCAGGACGCCGCGGTGTTCGGCCTCAACGCCTTCTCCGACGGACTCAACGTACTGCTGCCCCAGGCGGCCACCGCGCTCGTCGAACAGCTCAAGGAGCGGGGCTTCAACCCGATCGGCGTGAGCCTCGGCGAGCTGCTCAAGGCGGGCGGCAGCGTCAAGTGCTGCACCCTCACGCTATAGGCGTGTCCTTCGTGCCCTCCGTGTCCTTCGTGTCTTCGGGGTCGGGCGTGATTTCGGTGCCGGTGGTGTGATGGTCGGTCATGTGGTGGAGGACGGAGTGAGGGGTTCTTCCGTCGATGACGCGGGCGGTGCTGACGCCGTTTCGTACGGCGTGGAGGCATGCGGTCATTTTGGGGATCATGCCGTCGCTGAGTTCGGGGAGGAGTTTTTCGAGTTCGCGGGCGGTGAGTTTGGGGATGACGTCTCCGCGGTGTGGCCAGGCGGGATAGAGGCCGGGGACGTCGGTCATCATGAGGAGTGTGTGGGCGTGCAGTGCGGTGGCGACGGCGGCCGCGGCGGTGTCGGCGTTGATGTTGTAGACGTGGCCGTCCTCGGCGCTGCGGGCCAGGGGGGAGATGACGGGGATGCGGCCGTCGTCGAGCAGGGTGTTGATGGTGCTGGTGTCGGTGTGGGTGATCTCGCCGACGCGGCCGATGTCCACGGGTTGTCCGTCGATCCACGGGACGCAGCGTTTGGCGGTGAGGGTGTTGGCGTCTTCGCCGGTCATGCCGACGGCGAGAGGGCTGTGGCGGTTGATGAGGCCGACGAGGTCGCGTTGGATCTGGCCGGCCAGGACCATGCGGACCACGTTCATCGCCTGTGGTGTGGTGACGCGGAGCCCGGCTTTGAATTCGCGGGGCAGGCCGTGCCGGGTGAGTTCGGCGTCGATCTGGGGGCCGCCGCCGTGCACGACCACGGGGCGGAGTCCGGCCTGGTGCAGGGAGACGATGTCGCGGGCGAAGGCTGCCGTGAGGTCGTCGTCGACCATGGCATGCCCGCCCAGCTTGACCACGACCGTCCGGCCCTGGTGCGGATGGTCGGGAACCGGCACCGTCACCGGTCGCACGTTGTCAGTCATGAGAACCTCGCACGACCACGACGGTGGACCGAGCCGCCGACCCGACCGGGCAGTTGGCGCTCATCATTACGACTCCTTCTGTGGAGGAAATCCCGGCTCCGGGCACGGGCCCGACAACCAGTGGACATGCGCTTGAGTTCCGGATGAGAACACTTGGCTGTGCCGCGGGATGCCGGGAAAATGAATACCTGTCGATCCCGGCTGCGCCCCGCCGCGAATGGATGACGATTCGCTCTCAGCCCGTAAGTGAATCGGGGACGGCTTGAATCGGAGTGGAATGACGAGCAGCCACCCGTTCGACGACGCCGCCTAGGGGGCGACGGCGACGGAAGAGGCACGGTCGAGTTCCCGCTCGGTGCGCCGCATCATGATGGAGTCGGCTACCTCGCCGCCGCGTATCGCGATGTTCGACAGCAGGGCCGACGTCAGACCGTGGGTGTGCTCGGTGCCGCCCTGCAGGTAGACGCCGCAGTTGAGTTCCGATGCGGAGATCAGCCGGTAGTCGCGTTCCACCCGGTGTTTGCCGGCCGCGTCGCGCTGGAAGTGCCGGTCGAAGTCGCCGAGCAGCCGGGCCGGGTCCAGGCTGTCGTAGCCGGTGGCGAAGACCAGGGCGTCGACGGACAGTTCCTCCGTCTTGTCGTCGAGCAGCGAGCGCAGGACGACCTGTGTGCCGTCCCCGGCCTGTTTGACCTCGGCGACCCGGGAGAGGTTGCGGAAGTGCAGCCGCTGGGTGCCGCGCACCTGCTCGTCGTACGAGCGCTGGTGCAGGGACCGGATGACGTCGGAGTCGACGACCCCGTAGTTGGTGTTGCGGTGATAGCGCCAGAACGCGTCGCGTGCCTGCTGGGTGCCGAAGTAGTAGTCGTCGACCGCGTCGGGGTCGAAGATCTGGTTGGCGAAGGGTGTGTCGTCGGCGATGGAGTAGCCGTAGGAGGGGATGACCGCGGAGACCTGCGCGTGCGGCAGCGTGTCGTAGAAGAACCGGGTGATCTCGGCCGCGCTCTGTCCCGCGCCGACCACCGCCACGTTCTTGAGGTCCTCCGGTTTGCGTGAGTTGAACTTGGCCAGGAACTCCGAGCTGTGCCAGACCCGTTCGTCGGACGTCACGCCCTCGGGCAGGCGCGGCACCAGACCCGTGGAGATCACCACGTTGCGTGTGGTGACCACGCTGGTGGTGCCGTCGCTGCCGCGCACCTCGATCTGAAGGAGGTCGGGCGCCTGGGCCCCGTTCTCGGTGACGGGCGTGATGGAGGTGACTTCGGTGCCGTAGGTGACCCGGTCGCCGAGGCCGGCGGCCGCCCACTCCAGGTACTGGTGGAATTCTTGCCGGGTCGGGAAGAAGTCCTGGTTGTTGACGAACTGCACCAGCCGGTTGGAGGCGTGCAGATACGAGATGAAGCTGAACCGGGACATCGGGTCCCGGTAGGTCGCCAGGTCCTTGAGGAACGAGATCTGCATGGTCGTCGACGGCAGCAGCATGTTCCGGTGCCAGCCGAACGTGGGCTGCCGCTCGAAGAAGTGGGACTTGACCGGATTCTGCGGATCGCTCGCCCCGTGCTCCTCCAAGGCGATCGCGAGCGACAGGTTGGACGGGCCGAACCCGATACCGACCACGTCGTAGATCTCTTCGCTGCTACCCGTTATACCCATTGAGGTTTCTCCCGCTTGCGTCTGGAAAACTCGGCTGTTGGTCCGAGAGACCGTTCTGCAGTGTTGGTCCGGAGTCTGTCCAAGACGACTCAAAGACAACTCGAAAACGGCCTGAAGACCATTCGAGAGCTTCTCGAGGTTCTGTCCAGGGCGGCGGAAGTATGGTCGGCGCGGATTTTCCGACTGCCGAAAGGTGATTCAGGATGTTCGTGCCGAGCTTCTACCGAGAATCGGACAGTTCGTGGATGGTGGACCTGATCCGCGGTAATCCACTGGCGCTCGCGGTGGCCAACGGCTGCCCCCGAAACGGCCCCTTCGCCACACATCTGCCGGTCATCTTCGACCCCGAGACGTCCGCCGACTGGACCGGCGAGCTGCCGGGCGCCACGCTGCTCGGACACATGAACCGGGCGAACCCGCACTGGGCGGCCCTGGAGTCCGGCAGCGTGCTGCTCCTGACGTTCACCGGCCCGCATTCTTATGTGTCGCCCACGGTGTACGAGGTGACTCCGGCCGCTCCGACCTGGAACTTCACCGCGGTGCACGTCCGGGGCGTGGTGGAGAAGATCGACGAGATGGAGGAGACGCTGGGCGTGGTGCAGTCCACGGTCCGTGCCTTCGAGGGCTCCTTCGGCGACGGCTGGGACATGACCGAGTCCCTCGGCTACTTCCGTAAGATCGCGCCCGCCGTGGGCGCCTTCCGCTTCAAGGTGACCGGGGCCGAGGGCATGTTCAAGCTCAGCCAGGAGCAGCCGGGCGAGGTGCGCGACCGGGTGCGCAAGTCCTTCGGGGAGAGCGCGTGCACGTACAAGCGCGAGACGGCCGGTCTGATGAGCCGGCTGCCGTGACGTGCCGCGGGCCTCGGCCGCGGAGGGAGGGGCGTACCCGCTTCAGACCGCCGTGAGCACCTCGTCGGAGACCACGGTCAGTGCTGCCCGGAAGCCGTCGAGGAAGGTGTCCACCTCGCGGTCCGACACGGTCAGCGGCGGGGCGAGCCGGATGACGTCCGGTGCCACCGCGTTCACCAGGAGGCCGTTGTCCTGGGCCGCCTGCTGCACGCGCCCGGCGATCTTCCCGTCGAGCACCACGCCCAACAGGAGCCCCGTGCCCCGGACTTCGCGCACCAGCGGGTGCCCGGTGGACTCCAGGCCGCGCCGCAGCCGCTCGCCCGCCCGGGTCACGTGGGCGAGGATGCCGCCCCGCTCGATGGTGTCAAGGACGGCGAGCGCGCCCGCGCACACCACCGGATTTCCGCTGAAGGTGGAGCCGTGGGTGCCGGGGGTGAGCAGCTGTGCCGCCGCGCCGAAGGCGAGTGTCGCACCGATGGGCAGGCCGCCGCCCAGGCCCTTGGCCAGGGTGACGACGTCCGCCTCGACGCCTTCGGCCTGCGCGGCGAACCAGCGGCCCGTGCGCCCGATGCCGGTCTGGATCTCGTCCAGGACGAGGAGGGTGCCGGTCGCCGCGGTGATCTCGCGGGCGGCCCGGAGGTAGCCGGGCGGGGGCACGATCACGCCGCTCTCGCCCTGCACGGGTTCGAGCATCAGGAGCGCGGTGTGCGGGGTGACGGCGGCACGCAGGGCCTCCACGTCTCCGTACGGTACGTGGGTGACGTCGCCCGGCAGCGGGAGGAAGGGGCGCTGCTTGTCGGGCTGGCCGGTGAGGGCGAGGGCGCCCATGGTGCGGCCGTGGAAGCCGCCGGTGGTGGCCACCATGTGGGTCCGGCCGGTGAGCCTGCCGATCTTCAGGGCCGCTTCGTTGGCCTCGGCCCCCGAGTTGGAGAAGTACACGCGGCCCGTGCGTCCGGTGAGCCGGAGCAGGCGCTCGGCCAGGTGCACGGTCGGTTCGGCGATGAACAGGTTCGACACATGGCCGAGCGAGCCGATCTGCTCGGCGACCGCCCGTACGACCGCGGGATGGGCGTGACCGAGCGAGTTGACCGCGATGCCGCCGACGAAGTCGAGGTACTCGGTGCCCTCCGCGTCCCAGACCCGGGTGCCGCGGCCGCGGACCAGCGGCAGCCGCGGGGTGCCGAAGTTGTCCATCATGACGCCCTGCCAGCGGTGGGTCAGCGCCGTGTTGCCCGCCCCGATGATGTCCGCGCCGTCGTCGCTCATCGTGTCTCCTTCGTGGGGTGCCCCGCACGCCGGCGCGGGGAGGTGGTCAAGAGGCGTACGCGCTGTTCTCGTGGACGTACTCGGCGGTGAGGTCGTTGGCCCAGATGACGGCGGACTCCGTGCCCGCGGCGAGGTCCACGGTCAGTCGGACCTCGCGGCCCGACATGTCCACGAGGTCGCGGTCCTCGCCCACCGACCCGTTCTTGCACACCCACACGCCGTTGATGGCGACGTTGAGCTCGTCGGGGTGGAAGGCGGCGCCGGTGGTGCCGATGGCGGACAGGACGCGGCCCCAGTTGGGGTCCTCGCCGTGCAGGGCGCACTTGAGGAGGTTGTTGCGGGCGATGGAGCGGCCCACCTCGACGGCGTCGTCCTCGCTCGCGGCGTTGCCCACCTCGATGCGGATCTCCTTGCTCGCGCCCTCGGCGTCCGCGACGAGCTGGCGGGCCAGATCGGCGCAGACCTCGCGCACGGCGTCGGCGAACTCCGCATGGCCCGGCTCGACGTGGGCCGCGCCGGAGGCGAGCAGGAGCACGGTGTCGTTGGTGGACATGCAGCCGTCGGAGTCGACGCGGTCGAAGGTGAGGCGGGTCGCCTCGCGCAGCGCCGTGTCCAGGACTCCGGAGTCGAGCGCGGCGTCCGTGGTCAGCACGACGAGCATCGTGGCGAGGCCCGGCGCGAGCATGCCGGCGCCCTTGGCCATGCCGCCCACCGTCCAGCCGTCCCGGCTGACGGCGGCCGTCTTGTGCACGCTGTCGGTGGTCTTGATGGCGACCGCGGCTCGCTCGCCGCCGTCCTCGGACAGCTGGGCCGCGGCCTCGGCGACGCCCGGAAGGAGCTTGTCCATCGGCAGGGTCACACCGATGAGGCCGGTCGAGGCCACGGCGATCTCGCCGGAGCCGACGCCGAGCACTTCGGCGGCCTTCTCGGCGGTGGCGTGCGTGTCCTGGAAGCCGAGAGGGCCGGTGCAGGCGTTGGCGCCACCGGAGTTGAGGACCACGGCCGCGACCACGCCGCCCTTGACGACCTGCTCGGACCAGAGCACCGGCGCGGCCTTCACCCGGTTGGAGGTGAAGACGCCGGCCGCGGCCCGACGCGGTCCGGTGTTGACGACGAGCGCCAGGTCCGGGTTGCCGTTCTGCTTGATTCCGGCGGCGATGCCCGCCGCCGTGAAGCCTCGTGCTGCGGTGACGCTCACGGTGCGACTCCGATCGTGGAAAGCCCGAGCCCCTCGGGGAGGCCGAGGGCGATGTTCATGCTCTGGACGGCACCGCCCGCGGTGCCCTTGGTGAGGTTGTCGATGGCGCTGATCGCGATGATCCGGCCGACCGCCGGGTCGAAGGCGACCTGGACCTGCGCGGCGTTGGACCCGTACACGGCCGCGGTGCTCGGCCACTGCCCCTCGGGCAGCAGCGTCACGAACGGCTCGTCGCCGAGTGCCTTCTCGTACGCCGCCCGTATGTCGTCCGCGCCGACCCCCGGCCGCGCCGCGGCGGAGCAGGTGGCGAGGATGCCGCGGGGCATGGGGGCCAGGGTCGGGGTGAAGGAGACGGCGACCCGGCGGCCCGCGACGGCGCCGAGGTGCTGGCTCATCTCCGGGGTGTGCCGGTGGCCGCCGCCCACGCCGTACGGCCGCATGGAGCCCATGACCTCGCTGCCGAGCAGGTTCGTCTTGGGGGCCTTGCCGGCGCCGGACGTGCCGGACGCCGAGACGACCACCGCCTCGGGTTCGGCGAGTGCCGCCGCGTACGCGGGAAAGAGGGCAAGGAGGACGGCGGTCGGGTAGCAGCCCGGCACCGCGATGCGCCCGGACCCCGCCAACTCGGCGCGTGCTCCCGGTAGTTCGGGCAGCCCGTAGGGCCAGGTGCCCGCGTGCGGCGAGCCGTAGAACGACTCCCAGTCGGCCGCGTCCGCGAGGCGGAAATCCGCGCCGCAGTCGACGACGAGCGTCTCGTCGCCCAACTGCTCCGCGACGGCGGCCGACTGGCCGTGGGGCAGGGCGAGGAAGACGACGTCGTGCCCCTTGAGGGCGTCGGCTGTGGTGGGCGCGACTTCCCGCCCGGCCAGTGGAGCCAGGTGCGGCTGCAACGTACCCAGACGCTGCCCCGCACTGGAGTTCCCGGTCAGAGCACCGATCTCCACTTCGGGGTGGGCCAGCAGCAGGCGCAGGAGCTCGCCTCCCGCATAGCCGCTCGCTCCCGCCACGGCTGCTAGCACTGCCATGAGCCCTCCCGATAGCCCCGCGATGGTGACGCCGGCCGCAACAGCCGCGTCGATCGCGTGCCGCCTCGCCCGAGGGGCGCCCGCGGTAGGTGCGGGACGAACAAGTGCAAGGAAGGTTGGGTGCCGTCCATCGCTCCCCCTCGGATCGGGCCACGCGTCCTCGGACCATAGAACGGTGGCCGTCCGGCAGGGCGCCCGCACGAGACGGGCTCAGCCAGTGGTGTGGCGGCTCTTGAGCCGTTCTCAGGTGACACGGCTCCGGCAGTGCTGCCCCTTTACGGGCGGCCCCGCCCGCTGCTCAGGACAGACCGGTGAACGCGGCGAAGACGTCGTCGAGTTCGTTGGTGTGCACGGTGAGCGAATCGGCCGTGACCGCTGCCGCGTCGAGGACCGCGAGCACTGCCCGCAGGGTCTCGGCGCCCGCATCGCCGGGGATGTGGAGAGTGAGCGTCGCGGGATCGCTCCACGCATCTCCGAAGCCCCGGCCCGATGCGGCGCCGAAGGAGGCCGCAGCAGCTTCGAGCGCGCTCGCGCCGGCGAACCGCAGGCGGATGAGAGCGGCCGGGGGCGGACTGCTGCGGGGCAGCGGCCGGGGATCGGGGGCGTCGGGCTCGGGCTCTGCCCCGGTCAGGGCGCTCAGCAGGACGAGCCGGGCCCTGGGGGAGAGGGACAAGGCGAGCCGGCGGGCCAGCGCGCGGGCCGCCTCCCCGTTGGTTTCGGCTGCGGCGGCAAGCTCGTGGCCGAGCGCCGTCAATCGGGAAGTGTCGTCCACCGTGCCGTCGGCCGGAGGAAGAAACAGAGGCATGTGTGTCACGGGCACTGCCCCCGCCTGCACTCCGGCGTCGTCGTTCGGGTGCCGGCGAGCCGGGTCGCGATGTACCGGGTCGCGATGAGCCGGGACGCGGTCAGCCGCGATGTGGCGAGTGAGGACCGGCCCCTGTGGTGCCATGCCGGGCCGGTCGTCCGATGCTGACGCTGCGGGCGCCGCCGGCGGCGCTGCTCCTGCTCGTTCACGGCGTGTCCTTTGTGTCGTCGGGGGCGGGGGTGATTTCGCCCTCGGCCGGGCAGTTGACGCTCACAGGCACAACTCCTTTTGCGGGGGACTGGGACTCTGGCTGACGGAGGGTCCCGAGGACCGGTGGACGAACGCTTGAATTCCGGACGAGAACATTTGGTCGTGCTGCGAACTCCCGGGAAGGTGATTACCTGGCGCCCGGTGCCTGAGCGGGCCGAGGACAGGTCATGGGTGTGCTCCCGGCCTGTGTGACCTCGGCGGAAGTGCAGCCGCCGACTGCCGCGCATCTCTTCGCAGTGTGGTTCGCGGAGCGCCTCAACGGCAACTAGAAGGCCACATGCAGGCCCTTTGAGAGCTTCTGAAGCGGTACTCGACCTTCAGAAGGGTTGTCCTGTTGACGGGACGGAGACATGGTCGAGAAGGCCCCCGGAGCGAGCGAGATGTCTGAAGCTTCATCTCGCTCGCTCCGGGGGCCTTCCGGCTCAAGGCGACCGGCAACCCGGGCGTCGGAACTCGGACGCCGGAAACTCAGGCACCGGACACTCAGGCGCCTGCCACCTCCTTGAGCCGGGAGATCTCCCCGCGCTCCTCCGGCTCACCGAGCTCCTCCAGAGCGCTCGCGGCCGCGCTGTCCAGCGTGGTCGTCACCCACTGCTCGAAGTCGACCCCCAGCTGCTCCGCCGCCTTGTGCCACGACTGCAGGCGGTTGCCGGGAACCTCCAGGCGGTGGCTCGGCTCGATGGGGGTACGCGGCTGCTGCTCGCCCTTGCGCGCGGCGCGCAGGGCGCCGCGCAACTGCTTGGTGGTCCACTGCTGCTGCTCGGCGCGGTCGAGCCAGAAGTCCTGTTCCTCGACCGGCATGGAAGCCAGCTCGGCGTGGTGCTGGAAGCTCAGGACGGGCCGGCGGCGACTGAAGTCGAAGCGTCGTGAGACCCACGCGTAGTTGCGCAGGGTCTGGTACGAGAGGCCGATGGCGCGTATCCCGCGCTGGTAGCGGTCGGTGTAGTGGTCCTTGCCGTAGACGAGCCAGTCACCCAGCCACCAGGAGGACGAGTCGAGGACACCGGCGAGCTGGCGCCCGGACCGCTCCCACTCGTCGTAGGCCATCCCGGTGGGCATCTGCAGGCCCACCTTCGTCGTCAGGACCTGGCCCCGGCCCGGTCCGGTACCCGCGGTGGGCGACTGCCGCGCCGAGGGCTGGGGCAGGGAGGTTGTCGGGCCGCTCTGCGACCCCGGGGTTGCACTGGCCTGCTGCGCCATCACGCCTCCTTGAGTTGGGTGCACGTCCGGTGACATGTGTCGTTCGGGCAGGCCGTCCGGCCGCCGAGAGGGGCTCAACCGGAGCGTGTCGCGTCCGTCGCGGCGAGCGCCGCGGTGGCGTCCCGGGTGATGTGGCGCAGCAGCGGTCCGGGGTCCTCCGCGAAGTAGAAGTGGCCGCCGTCGAAGACCCGCAGACCGAGGAAGTGCTCGGTGTGCTCTTCCCAGCCCTTCATCCGCACTGGTGAGGCAGAGTGGTCCTCGGTGCCGGCATAGGCCGACAGCGCCACGGGCAGAGGACCGGAGTCGGTGGTGGGGCGCCAGTTCTCCGCCATACCGAGGTCCGCTCGGATGATCGGTGCGAACATGGACCACAGGTCGGCGTCGTCGAGCACCTCGTCGGGCGTGCCGCCCAACTCCTGCAGGCGGGTCCGCAGTTCGGCGTCGGTCAGCTCTTCGCGGTTCCCTCTCGCCCGTTCCGCCGACTGCGGTGCGGGTTGTGCGGAGAGGCCGACCCAGACCGGCAACGGCAGACCCCGGTCGACGATGCGCCGGGTGATCTCGTACGTCAGGGCGGCGCCCATGCTGTGCCCGAAGAGCGCGTAGGGGCCGGTCACTTCGGTCTCGATCCTGCGCAGCAGGTAGTCGGCGAGTTCGCCGATGTCCGTGATCAGCGGCAGGTCGAGCAGGTGGCCGTGGCCGGGGGCGTCGAGCAGCCGTACGTTCCAGGTGTCGGGCAGCTCGGCCGGCCAGTTGCGGTACAGGAGATGGGAGCCGCCTGCGTGGTGCAGGACGAACAGGCGCAGTGCGGGTGGTGAGTGGTCCATCGTTCCCCCTCGGATCGGGCCACGCGTGTTCGACCATAGAGCGGGGTGTGGTGGACAGGGCGCGGGCGCGAGGGGAGTTCCGCCGCTGTTGCAGCGGCTCTTGAGCGTTCCTCCGACGGCGTCCGGCGCCGCGGCCGGCGCGCGGGCCGTTCGGCGGGCCGATCGGGAGGCCCTTCTGCGCGGGACGCGGCCGGGCATCGTGGCACATGAACGCGGCGGGGTACAGGTGGTCGCGGCGGGTGCGGCTTGATGCGGATGACTGTTCGGCCGGGGAGCTTGCTGCCCTTGAAGCGCCGCTGGCCGTGTCCTTACGGTGTCGTCGCAGTGCCGGGGTCGCCCCGCATGCCGGGTGTCCCGTCGACCGGACAGCGCCGGACAACGCCGAGGGGCGGCCGGTGTCCGGTGCGTTCGCGCGCCCGGTCCGGTGGTGCCCCATCCCCAGTAGCCCGATGACGGTTAAGGACGGTGCCTGTTGAGCACGAACCCCTTTGATGACGAGGACGGCCGCTTCTACGTCGTGGTCAACGGCGAGGAGCAGCACTCCCTGTGGCCGGTGTTCTCCGAGGTGCCCGCCGGCTGGCGTGTGGTCTTCGGCGAGGCGGCCAGGTCCGAGTGCCTGGAGTACGTCGAGCAGCACTGGACCGACCTGCGTCCCAAGAGCCTGCGCGAGGCCATGGCCGCGGGCTGAACACCGCACGGATCCGATGGCGACCACCGAGGAGCCATATCGGTCAGTGGTCGGTGACCGGCCGGGAAGACACATTGAGTGGGGAGTTGAAGGCTGTGACGGGCGCTGTGAGAACCGCGAGCAGGTCCAAGACGAAGCCGGTGGACACCAGCGATGACCTGGCACAGCGCGACGTGGTCCTGTCCTTCCTGGGTGCACAGGCCAAGGTGCAGAAGACAGGGATGACCTTCCCGCAGAACATGCCGGAGCAGTCCTGGGAGCGCATAGGCACCAACCTGCGCGAGCTCGTGAACTCCTCGGCGTGGTGGCTGGCCGACTGGCTGCTCTACGGGGAGGCCACCTACGGGTGGCGGCGGTACAAGGAAGCCATAGAGCGCACGGGGCTCGACTACCAGACCCTGCGCAACTACGCGTGGGTGGCAAGGCGGTTCGAGCACCAGCGCAGGCGGGACAGCCTCAGCTTCGCCCACCACGCCGAAGTGACCCGTCTGTCGCCGCCGGAGCAGGACTACTGGTTGCGCAAGGCCGAACAGCAGAAGTGGTCGCGCAACGAACTCCGCAGGGCGGTCCGCGCCAGCCTCGCCGTGCAGAGCGAAACCGCCGAGCTCGACCCGAGCAGCGGCGACGAGCAGCAGGAAGTGCCGCGCGCCGGCACGCCGGCGGCGGCCGCCGAATGGCGCCACCAGAAGGTCACCACGCTCACCATCGAACTCTCCGCCGGCCAGCTCGACCACTACTCCAAGGTCGCTGCCGCGCACGGTCTGCCCGTCGACAAGTGGGTGACGCAGGTGCTCGAATCTGCCGATCGGCAGACCGCCTAGCGGCATATCTCCTAGCGGCACATCGCCCGGGCGCGTCGCCGAGCACGGCACACCGTCCGGTCTGCGTCATCCTCTCCGCCGTACGCGCGTTGGCGCGTACGGCGGCCGTGTGCCGCCCTCGCCGCCGTCCAGGGCGCCCCGCCCCAGGCCCCCGCGTCACCACGAAGCCGGACGTCGACCCGGCCCCGGAGCGAGCCCCCGAGCGAGCCCGCGGGCACCAGCACCGCCTGCTTCGGCGGCCACCGCGAGCTCACGGCGGAGGGCGTCTACATACGGGGCAGGACCGACGGACCGAACCAGGTCGTCAATGCGGCCCGGAGCGCGGCGACGTCGGGCGTCTCGTCGTCGGCGGCCCCCCAGGCGACATGGCCGTCGGGGCGGATGAGGAGCGCGGCGGGAGCGGGGATCTCGCCGATCGCCGGTACGGGCCAGAAGTCGTCCTCGCTGCGTGCGTCGACCAGGTCGACGCGATCGGCCCAGCCCTTGGCCACAGCCGCCAACTCGGCGCTGCCGCCCAGGTCGAGCAGTACGGGGCGGCCGGCGTGCAGCAGGTCGTAGACGCCGATGGTGCCGTCCGGCGTCTTGAGGTCGGCGTCGGGGACCCTGCGGCCCGCAAGCGGGTGGTCACTGTCGGCCGGGTAGCGGATGTCGAGCGCGGTCAGCATGTGGCGCAGGTACCGATTGACGTCGTCGAACACCATGAGCGCGCCGAACACCTCGCGCAGCGCGTCCGTCTGGGCGCCGGGGCGGAGCAGGGCCGACTGCGCACGCGTGTTGTGCAGAACGCGCTCCGCGACGGGATGCCGCTCGGCGTGGTAGCTGTCGAGGAGGCTCTCCGGCGCCCGGCCGCCCACCACCGAGGCGAGCTTCCAGCCGAGGTTGACCGCGTCCTGCACGCCCATGTTCAGGCCCTGCCCACCGGCCGGGAAGTGGATGTGCGCCGCGTCGCCCGCGAGCAGCACCCGGCCCGCGCGGTACCGGTCGGCCTGCCGCGCGGCGTCGTTGAACCGCGAGACCCAGCGCGGCGCCCGCATCCCGAAGTCGGTGCCCGCGATCCTGACCAGCGACTCCCTCAGCTGCTCGAACGTGGGGGCCCCGTCGCGGTCCGCGACGCGGTCGTACTCGGATGCGATCACCCGGAACCAGCCCGGCTCGAAGGCGATCGCCGAGTAGTCGCCGCCCGCGCAGCGCCGTACCCACACGTAGTCCTCGGGCAGATCGGGGAGTTCGACGTCGCCGATCAGCGCGGTCATCGTCGCCTCGGTGCCGGGGAAGCCGATGCCCGCCAGCTTGCGCACCGTGCTGCGCCCGCCGTCGCAGCCCACGAGATAGCGGGCGCGCAGCGTCGCGGATTCCGCGTCCGGGGCGGCCGTGCCGAGCTCGACCGTCACGCCGGACTCGTCCTGGTCGATCCCGGTCACCTCGCTGGACCTGCGCACCCGCACGCCGAGCTCGGCGGCCCGCTCCTCCAGGAGCTGTTCGATGGCCGACTGCAGGATCATCAGCGGGTAGGGGTGCCGTGACTCGGACTCGTCGAAGTCGAGGTAGAGGGCGGAGAAGTGGCCGACCGGCTGCAGTTCGCCGACCGCGAGGAAGCGGTCCAGGATTCCGCGCTGGTCGAGGACCTCCAGGGTGCGGGAGTGGATGCCGCCGGCCCGTGACTCGCCCGTGCGCTCCGCGAGCCGCTCGACCACCACCACGTCGACGCCCGCCAGCCGCAGTTCGCAGGCGAGCATCAGGCCTGTCGGCCCGGCGCCCGCAATCACCACGTCCGCGTCCATGCCCGCGTCCACGTCCGCGGCCGATTCCGTGTGTCCCACGTCGCCGGTGTGTCCCACGTCGTTCCCCATTCCCCTGCGTCGCTGACGTCGTTGAACCGCTCTCACGTTCACGGAACGCGAAGGGGACGGTCAACGGACGCCGGTGCCGGTGCCGTGCGGGGCGCTGTCGGACTTGCCTTGTCCCGCCGGCGGGACGGCCGGCGGGACGGTCGTCGGGGCGTCAGCATGCAGGCCCGCCGGTCCGCTCTCAACCCCATCGGCCGGCATGGGTCCGGGGGGCGCGGACACGGTGTGGGCGGAGGGGAAGTCGCGCGACACTCCATTCGGCCATTCAAGGAATTTGTCTCGCCGGCGGGACAGCGCAAAGGGCCCCGGAGGAAGGAAAGCGGCAATGAATTCGTCGCCGCAGGTCGTCCACCAGCTGGGTGGGCAGGACGAGACGCCAGAAGGACAAACCGCACCTGTGAGCACTCAGGTGCCGCTGGCGCAGGAAATCGCGGAGCTGTGGGCGCGACACCTCAACGGCGCCGAAGTCGGGGCGGACGATGACTTCTTCGCGCTCGGCGGCAACTCGCTGACCGGCATCAAGATCATCGACCAGGTGGCGGAGGACTACGGAGTCCAGCTGTCCGTGCGCGACTTCTACCTGGCGCAGACACCGGCGCGGGTGGCCGCGCTGATCGAGCAGGGAAGGGCAGTGGCGTGAGGCTGACGCCGGGCGCCCCGCGCGACATCGACCTGGACCGCGTCGACCTGTTCGACCTGGACCTGTACACGTCGGGCGATCCGCACCCGGTCTGGGACGTCATGCGGGAGAAGGCGCCGCTGCACCACCAAGTCCTGCCCGACGGGCGGGAGTTCTGGTCGGTCACGCGTTATGAGGACGTCTGCCGGGTGCTCGGCGACCACCGCGAGTTCACCTCCGAGCGCGGCACCGTGCCCACCCACCTCGGCACGGACGATGTCGCCGCCGGGGTGCTCCTCACCTCCACCGACCCGCCCCGGCACACCGAGGTCCGCAGGCCGCTGGGCTCCAAGCTCACCGCGCGGGCGGTGAAGTCCTGGGAGGACAGCATCCGCGGCACGGTCGCGCGCTTCCTCCAGCCCGCCCTGGAGGGGGAGACGTTCGACCTGGCCGAGAAGGCGCTGCTGCTTCCCGCGATGGTGACGGGACCCCTCCTCGGGATCCCGGCCAAGGAGTGGGAGGAACTCGTCCAGCTGACCGCCATGGTGACGGCCCCCTCGGACCCGCACTTCCTGCAGGGCAGCGAGGCCGCGACCCTGGCCATCTCCCACCACGAGCTGGTCACCTACGTGAAGGACTGGGTCAAAACGCGGCGCGCGTCCGGAGGCGAGGACGACAGCCTGCTCCAGCACCTGATGAGCGTCCGCCCCGGCGGCGAGGCGCTGAGCGACGAGGAGATCGCCCTCGACGGCTACAGCATCCTCCTGGGCGCCAATGTGACGACGCCGCACACCGTCTCGGGCACCGTGCACGCCCTCATCGAGCGCCCCGAGCAGTTCGCCAAGGCACAGGCCGACCCGACGCTGATCCCCAACCTGGTCGAGGAGGGCCTGCGCTGGACCTCGGCCGCCTGCAACTTCATGCGCTACGCGGTCGACGACGTCGAGATCGCCGGGGGCACCATCCCGGCCCGCGGCGCGGTCGTCGCCTGGATCGGCTCGGCCAACCGCGACGCCTCCCAGTTCACCGACCCCCACGACTTCGACATCACGCGCGCCAACGCCAAGCGCCAGGTCGCCTTCGGCTACGGGCCGCACTTCTGCATCGGGGCGCCGCTGACCCGGCTGACCCTGCGCGTCTTCTTCGAGGAGCTGCTCCAGCGGTTCGGCTCCCTCGACCTCGCCGGCGAACCGCAGCACCTGCGGTCGTACTTCATCGCCGGCATGACCCACCTCCCCATCGTCGCCGAGAAACGACTGACGCCATGACATCCGGCTCCACCACCGTCACCTCGCCTTGGTTCGTCCGGCCGCCGTCCGAGCACCCCGCCCGGATGTTCTGCTTCCCCTTCTCCGGGTCAGGGGCCTCGGCGTTCAGCGCCTGGCCCGCCGCCATCGACGACGTCGAGGTCAGCCCGGTGCAGTTCCCCGGCCGCGAGAGCCGCCTCGGCCACCCGCACTACGGCACGTACGAGAACCTCGCCGCCGACCTGGTCGGCCCCCTGGAGCCGCTGCTCGACCGGCCGTTCGCCTTCTTCGGGCACTGCGCGGGAGTACTGCCCGCCTACGAGACCGTGCTCCGGCTCGCCGAACTCGGCCTGCCGACACCGGACCGCCTGTTCGTGTCGGGCCAGCCGGCACCGCACGACGCCTCGCGCGATCGCATGCTCACCATGACCGAGCCCGAACTCCGCGGCGAACTGGAGTCGTTCATCCGAGGCCGGGGCATCGAGCCGCGGCCCGACATGATCGACATGGGCATGCTCGTACTGCTCCGCGATCATGCGGCGGCGGGCGCGTACCGGCGGGCCGAGCCGGTCGCCGTGCCCTGCCCCATCGTCGTACTGCACTGGCGGGACGACCCCGACGTGAGCCTCGACGAGTTGCAGGGGTGGCGGGATTACGCGGACTCGGTCGAATTCCGAGTGGTCGACGGCGGTCATTACGACTTCATGGACGCGCCGGACGAACTGCTGAAGTTGTTGACCTCCTGGCGGTGAGAGCAGTGCAGCCCGTAAGAGCCGTACGTCGAGGGAACCGGAAGGGATTCGCATGAGTGGCGCAGCCAGCGATATTGCCGTCATCGGGATGTCGTGCCGGTTCCCCGGCGTGCACGGCCCGAGCGATTTCTGGCGCCTGCTGGTCGAGGGGAAGTCGACCGTCGGAACGTTCCCCGGGCACCGGGCGGCCGACGCGAACTCGGCGTACAGATCCCATCCGGACGGCGACACCCTCGACTCGGGTTCGTTCTTCGACTCCATCGACGGGTTCGACGCCGGGTTCTTCAAGACCGGTGCGGCGGAGGCGGCTGCCATGGACCCCGTGCAGCGCCTCGGTCTTGAGCTCGCCTGGGAGGCCGTCGAGGACGCCGGTGTCCCGGCGTTCTCGCTCGCGGGCCGCGCGATCGACGTCGTCGTCGGCGCCGCGCCCTCCGGGTACGAACTGCTGCGCAAGCTGTCCGGCAGCGACCAGGACGACCACTACGCGGCGCTCGGCTCCAGCGGCGCACTGATCGCGAACCGCATCTCGGGCCTCTTCGACGTCCGCGGCATGAGCTACTGCGCGGACTCGGGCCAGTCGTCCTCGCTCGTGTCGCTGTCCCTGGCGTGCGACCGCATACGGGGCGGCGCGGTCGACATGGCCATCGCGGGCGGCGTGCACCTGATCGCCGACCCGGAGGCGGGAGCGGGCCTGGCGAATCTGGGCGCTCTGTCGCCCGACGGCCGCTGCTTCACCTTCGACGAGCGGGCCAGCGGTTTCGCCCGGGGCGAGGGCGGCGCCTTCGTCCTCCTGAAGCGGCTCGACCTCGCCGTCGCCGACGGCGATCACATCTACGCGGTGGTACGCGGCTGGGGCGTCGGCAGCGGCGGAGCGTCGAGCCGGATGCCCGATCCAAGCCCCGACGGGCAGGCGGCGGCCGTCCTCGCGGCCCTGGAACGCGCGGCTGTTCCGTTCGACGGTGTCGACTACGTCGAGGCCCACGGCACCGGCACCCGCGTCGGTGACCCGGCCGAGATAGCCGGTCTGCGCGAGGTCTTCAGGGAAACGGGCCGCAGCCGCCCGCTGGCCATCGGCTCGGTGAAGACGAACGTCGGGCACCTGGAGCCGGCCGCGGGAATCGTCGGCTTCGTGAAGGCGGCGCTCTGCGTGGACCGCGGACACCTGGTCCCGAGTCTCAACTTCCGCTCCCCGAACCCCGCCATCGCCGACTTCCACGAAAACTTCGAGGTGCTGCGGGCCGCGCGGCCCTGGCCCGGTGAGCCCGGCCGGCCGCGTCGGGCCGGAGTGTCGGCGTTCGGCCTCGGCGGCACCAACGCGCACGTGATCCTCGAACAAGCACCCGGCGAGCATGAGCAACTACCCTCCACAGGTGGGGACTTGAACTCTGCGGAGTCTTCCGCGGCGGTGCCCTGGGTCCTTTCGGCGCGGTCGGAACCGGCGCTGCGGGAGCAGGCGGCCCGGCTGCGGGAGCTCGTGGCCGCGGACGCGTCGCTCTCAGCCGTGGACGTGGGACATGCCCTGGTGGCGCAGCGGTCGTCGTTCGAGCACCGGGCTGTGGTCCTGAGCGGCGGCCGTGAGGAGGCGCTCGCGGGCCTCGACCTGGTGGCGGCGGGCGGCGGCTCGGAGCGGGCGGTGCGCGGCACGGCCACGGACCCGGCGGGTCCGGTCGTCTTCGTGTTCCCCGGCCAGGGCTCGCAGTGGCTGGGCATGGGGCAAAAGCTCTACGCGGAGTCGGACGTCTTCGCGCGGGCCATCGACGCGTGCGAGCGGGCGCTGGCACCCCATGTGGACTGGTCCCTCGCGGACGTGGTGCGCGGCGAGGAGTCGGCCGCGTCCCTCGACCGGGTGGACGTGGTCCAGCCGACGCTCTTCGCGATGATGGTGTCGCTGGCGCAGGTATGGCGGTCCCTTGGAGTGGTCCCCGAGGCAGTGGTGGGGCACTCGCAGGGCGAGATCGCCGCGGCGTGCGTGTCGGGAGCACTCTCGCTCGAGGACGCGGCACGGATCGTCGCCCTGCGCAGCCGGGCCCTGACCGATCTGGCGGGACCGGGCGGGATGAGCGCGGTGGCCGCGCCCGTCGAATGGGTCAGGGACCGCCTGGAGCGGTGGCCGGGACGGCTCTCCGCCGCCGCGGTCAACGGACCCGCGTCGGTGGTGATCTCCGGGGACAACGAAGCGCTCGACCAGTTCGCCGAGATGGCGGCCGCTGACGACGTCCGGGTGCGACGGGTCAAGGTGGACTACGCGTCCCACTCCCACCATGTCGAACGCATCCGTGAGCGTCTGCTCGCGGACACCGCGGGTATCGCGCCGAGGGAATCGGCGGTGAAGTTCTACTCCACGGTCACCGGCGGCCTCCTCGACACCCGCGTGCTCGACGGCTCGTACTGGTACGACAACCTGCGCTCGATGGTGCGCTTCGGCGAGGTCGTCGAAGGTTTGATGCGTGAGCACGGCGGCGTGTTCGTGGAAGTCAGTCCGCATCCCGTGCTCCAGGTCGCGATGGAGGAGGCGGCCGACGCCCTTGCGTCCCCGCCGACCGTGGTGAGCACCCTGCACAAGCAGGACGGGAGCGCGGGCAAGGTCCTGGAGTCGCTGGCCGGGCTGCACGTGCGCGGTCTGCCGGTGAACTGGAAGGCGGTCTTCGCCGCGGACCGGCCGCGCCGGGTCGCCCTGCCGACGTACGCGTTCCAGCGGCAGCGGTACTGGCTTTCGGCGTCCGACGACACCGGCACCGGCACCGCGAACAGCCCCTCCGCGCGAGCGGACGCCGGGCCGGCGGACCTGGGCTCGCAGTCGGCGGTCCTCGCGCTGGTGCGCGCCGAAACGGCGGCGCTCCTGTCCGCGAACGGAGTCGCTCTGACGGAGGCCGACCTCACGGCGCGGTCGACCGAGACCTTCAAGGCGTTGGGATTCGACTCCTCGATGGCCGTGCGGCTGCGCAACCGGCTCACCGCGGCGGCCGGTGTACGGCTCCCGGCCACGGTCGCGTTCACCTACCCCACGGTGCGGGGGCTCGCTCTCCACATCTTCTCCCTCCTGGAGCCCCGGGCGCCCGAAGCCCCTGAGCCCCGGGCCCCCCAAGTCCCGGAAACGGTGGCGGAGACGAGCCCGGAAAGCCGCAGTGACGACGATCTGTACGCACTGATCGAGCGCGGATACGCGTAGCCACACCCGTTCGTCCGAGCAACCGTTAAGGGAGTCCCTGGTGGAGGATGTCGACAAGCTCCGGTCCTACTTGCGGCGTGCCGTCGGCGACGCGCAGGAGCTGCGCGAGCGCGTGCGGGAGCTGGAGGAGTCCGCACACGAGCCCATCGCGGTCGTGGGCGTGGGGTGTCGCTTCCCCGGCGGGGTGACCTCCCCCGAAGGGCTGTGGGAGGTCGTGTCCGACGGCGTGGACGCGATCAGTGACTTCCCGCAGGACCGCGGGTGGGACACGGACGCGCTGTACGACCCGGATCCCGAGGCACGCGGGAAGACGTACGCGCGCACGGGCGGATTCCTGACCGACCTCGCCGACTTCGACGCGGAGTTCTTCGGGATCAGCCCGCGCGAGGCCCTTGCGATGGACCCGCAGCAGCGGTTGATGCTGGAGACGTCGTGGGAGGCGCTGGAGCGGGCGGGCATCGACCCGGCCGGGATACGGGGTTCCGCGACCGGGGTGTTCACCGGGCTCTACGGCGTCGACTACGGCCCGCGGATGGGCGACGCGGCGGCCGGCGAAGTGGAGGGCTACGCGCTCGCGGGGACCTACACCAGCGTGGCATCGGGCCGGGTGGCGTACGCCCTGGGCCTGGAGGGCCCGGCGGTGTCGACCGACACCGCGTGCTCGTCGTCGCTCGTCGCCGTCCACCAGGCCATGCGCTCGCTGCGCTCCGGGGAGTCCACGCTGGCGCTGGCCGGCGGGGTGTCGACCCTTTCGACCCCGGGGCTGCTCGTGGAGTTCGCACGACAGCGGGGTCTGGCCCTTGACGGACGGTGCAAGGCGTTCGCGGACGCGGCGGACGGCACCGGCTTCTCCGAGGGCGCGGGCGTACTGGTCCTGGAACGTCTGTCGGACGCGCGGCGCAACGGGCGCCGCATCTGGGCGGTGATCCGGGGAGCGGCCGTCAACCAGGACGGGGCGTCCAACGGACTGACCGCGCCGAACGAACTGGCACAGCAGCGGGTGATCCGGGCGGCGTTGGCGGACGCCCGGATGCAGGCGGACGACGTGGACGTGGTGGAGGCCCACGGGACCGGCACGTCCCTGGGCGACCCCATCGAGGTGGAGGCGCTGCTGGCCTCCTACGGGCAGGGCCGCGACCCCGGAAGCCCGCTGTGGCTGGGGTCGCTGAAGTCGAACATCGGCCACACCCAGGCGGCCGCGGGCGTCGGCGGAATCATCAAGATGGTCATGGCAATGCGGCACGGGGTGATGCCCCGGACGCTGCACGTGGACCGCCCCTCGACGCACGTGGACTGGTCGGCAGGCACGGTGGAGCTGCTGACCGAGGCCAGGGAGTGGACCAGCGCGCCGGGCCGGCCCCGGCGTGCGGGGGTGTCGTCCTTCGGCATCAGCGGCACGAACGCGCACGTGATCCTGGAACAGGCACCGACGCAGGAGCAGGCACCGGCCAAGGAGCAGGAGCCGGACACCGCCGAGCGGGAGCAGGGTTCCGTGGGCGGCCTCGTGCCATGGGCCCTGTCGGCCCGCTCGGAGCAGGCGCTGCGGGCCCAGGCACAGAAGCTGCACGCGTTCGCCGCCGCCGATCCGGACGCCGACATCGCCGATGTGGGCTGGTCGCTGATGTCGAGCCGGGCGGGCCTCGAACACCGCGCGGTGGTGCTGGGGCGCGGTCGCGACGAACTGCTGAGCGGCCTCGTGGCGCTGAGCGAGGGCACGGAGTCCGCCGGGGTGGTGCGCGGTGTCGCCGCGGAACCCGGTGAGCGCGTCTTCATGTTCCCGGGACAGGGCACACAGTGGGCGGGTGCGGCGGGCCAGTTGTACGACACCTTCCCCGTCTTCGCGCGGAGTCTCGACGAGGTCTGCGCACGCTTCGACGCCCATCTGCCCTTCGCCCTGAAGCCCCTGCTCCTGGCGGACGAGCCCGCGGGCCGTGAGCGCACCGACATCACACAGGCCGCGCTGTTCGCCCTCCAGGTCAGCCTCTACCGGCTCCTGGAGCGGTACTGCCCGCGGCCGGACCGCCTGATCGGCCATTCCGTCGGTGAGATCGCCGCCGCCCACGTGTCCGGAGTCTTCGACCTGGACACCGCGACCAGGCTCGTGGCCGCCCGCGGACGGATCATGCAGACGGTCGTCGAGCGCGGCGCGATGCTGGCCGTACGCGCCTCGGAAACCGAGGTGAGCGCCCAGCTCGGCCAGTACGAGCGCGTCGGGATCGCCGTCGTCAACGGCCCTCAGTCGGTGGTGGTGGCGGGTCTTCGCGACGAGGTGCACGCCCTGCGGGACCGGCTGGTCGAAGGCGGCACGTCCGCGAAACTGCTCGACGTCGACCACGCGTTCCACTCCCCGCTCATGGACCCGATCCTGGAGGAGTTCGCGGGATCGCTCGGCGAGCTCTCCGCGGGCGAGATGTCGATTCCGATCGTCTCGACCAGGCTGGGCCGTGCGGCCACGCTCCAGGAGCTGACGTCCGTCGCGTACTGGGTGGCCCACGTACGCGAACCCGTGCGCTTCTACGACGCCGTGGAGTGCGCCCGTGCGGACGGCGCGGACGTCTTCCTCGAAGTGGGGCCCGGAGCGACGCTCGCGAGCATCACCAAGGAGGCCTTCGCCGGCGAGGGCGTGAACGACGCACTGGTCCTGTCCGCGGCACGGCGGGGCCGTCCGGGAGCGGCCGCACTGGCCGACGCGCTGGCCCAACTGCACGTGCGGGGCATGCCCGTGCACCGGGACGCCCTGTTCGGGACGCGTCGGCAGGTGGACCTGCCCACGTACGCCTTCCAGCGGCAGCGCTACTGGATGGACGCCCCCGCCGGGACGGGATCGGCGGACGTCGCCTCCGCCGGCCTCTTCGCGCCGGACCACCCGCTGCTCGGTGCCGTGGTGGACCACCCCGGCACCGACGAGGTGGTGTTCACCGCCCGGTGGTCCCTGACGGCCCACGAGTGGCTGGCCGACCACGCCGTGTTCGGCGCGGTCGTCGTACCCGCGACGGCCTACATGGACCTGGCGCTGACGGCGGGCGACTTCGTCGGCTGCGCCGCGCTCGATGAACTCTCCCTGGAAGTCCCCCTGATCATCCCCGACTCGGGCGACGTGCAGGTGCGGGTCGTCGTCGGCGCGGCCGACGAGGCCGGACGCCGCTCCCTGGACGTGTACTCGCGTCCCGGCGACGACGGCCGGACGGTGGGCGGCTGGACCCGCCACGCGATGGGGAACCTGACACCGGACACCTCGCGTACGACCGCGTGGACCGACGACACGCGACCGCTCGCCGTGTGGCCCCCGGCCGGGGCGCAGAAGCTCGACATCGACGGCCTCTACGACACGCTCGCGGACGCGGGCTTCGACTACGGCCCGGCGTTCCGCGGACTGCGGGAGGTCTGGAAGCAGGGCGAGGACCTCTATGCCCTCGCCACGCTGCCGGAGAGCGCCGACGACCGGTCCGGGGGCGGGTACGCCCTGCATCCGGCGCTGGTCGACAGCGTGCTGCACACGGTCTTCGCCGCCGGTGTCGTCGAGGTGACGGGTGATCAGGGCTGGCTGCCCTTCTCGTGGTCCGGCGTTGACCTGGTCGGGGAGTGCGGCCCGAGCGTGCGGGTCCGGCTCTCCCCGGCCGGCGAGGGCGTCGTGTCCCTCGCGGTCGCCGACGAGCACGCGAACCCGATCGCTCACGTCGACGCGCTGACGTTCCGCCCGGCGAGTGCCGAGCAGATGCGTGCGGCACGCGGCGGGCAGGAGCAGTCGCTCTACGAACTGCGGTGGCGGCCGGTCACGCAGGACAAGCAGGAGACCCGCCGCGGAAAGTACGGCGTTCTCGGCGCGAGGGACGGTCTGGCCTCCCGGCTCTTGGCAGCGGGAGACGAGAGCGTCGCGTTCCACGCGTCCATGGACGACGTCCTCGCGGCACAGGCACCCGAGCACATCGTCCTGTGCCTGGACGACTTCGTGGCCGACGACCCCGATCTGCTCGCCGAGGTCGGCGGCACGGGCAAGCACGTCCTGGACTTGATCCAGCGGTTCCTCGCCGCTCCGACCCACGCCGGAACCACGCTGGTGGTCCTCACCCGCCTCGCCCTCGACACCGGTGCGGGGGAGCGCGTCGAAAGCCTCCCCGGCGCCTCCGTGTGGGGCCTGATCCGGTCCGCGCAGACGGAACACCCCGGCAGGTTCCGTCTGGTGGACATCGACGACCAGGAGACCTCCTGGGTGCGCGTCCTGGACGCGCCGGCCATCGGTGAGGACCAACTGGCGCTGCGCGAGGGCACGTACCTCGTTCCCCGCATGGCGCAGGCCGCCCCCGCCGACCACCGGATCGAGCCGCCGGCCGACGGCGCCCACCGCCTCGGCATCCCGGACAGGGGCACGCTGGAGAACCTGACATGGGTTCCCGCCCCCGAGGCGGAGGCACCCCTGACGAGCGGGCAGGTACGCATCGCCGTCCAGGCCGCGGGGCTCAACTTCAAGGACGTCACGATCGCCCTGGGTCTGGTGAACAGCACGGTCGCCGATGCCCCCATCGGCCTCGAAGGCGCCGGAGTGGTCACCGAGGTGGCGGACGACGTGACACGTCTTTCGCCGGGCGACCGGGTGACCGGCGTCTTCAACGGGGCCTTCGGCCGCGTCGCCGTGGCGGACAACCGGATGCTCACGCACGTCCCCGACGGGTGGAGCTACGCCGAGGCGGCGTCCATACCGACCACCTTCCTCACCGCCTACTACGCGCTCTTCCGCCTGCGGAACCTCAAGAAGGGCCAGCGCATCCTCGTCCACGCCGCGGCCGGCGGCGTCGGGATGGCCGCCGTCCAACTGGCCAAGCACGTCGGCGCCGAGATCTACGCGACCGCGAGCCCGGCCAAGTGGCCCGCGCTGCGCGCCCTCGGCCTTGACGACGAGCACCTGGCGTCGTCGCGCGACCTGGAGTTCGCGGAGAAATTCCTGCACTCCACGGGCGGCCGGGGAGTGGACTTCGTACTGAACTCCCTCGCGCACAGCTTCGTCGACGCCTCGCTGACGCTGCTCCCCGGAGGCGGCGACTTCGTCGAGATGGGCAAGACGGACATCCGCGATCCCCGCCAGGTGGCGGCCGATCACCCCGGAGTCGACTACGAGGCCTTCGAGCTCTACGACGCGGGCCCCGACACCATCCACGAGATGTTCCGGGCCCTCATGGAACTCTTCGCCGACGAGCGCATCCAGCTCAACCCGATCTCCGTACGGAACATGCGCGACGCGCGCAGGACATTCCGCGAGATGAGCCAGGGCCGCCACATCGGCAAGCTCGTCTTCGAGGTCGCCGACGACTTCGGAGGCGGCACCGTCCTTGTCACCGGCGGCACCGGAGGCGTGGGCTCACTGGTGGCGCGGCACCTCGTCGCCGAACGCGGCGTACGCAGCCTGGTGCTCGCGAGCCGTCGTGGCCCCGCGGCCGACGGGGTGGCCGAGCTCGTCGCGGACCTGGAGGGCGCGGGCGCCGCGGTCAGGGTCGTGGCATGCGATGTCGCGGACCGGGCCGCCGTGGCGGACCTCCTCGCCGACATGCCACGGACGTACCCGCTGACGGCGGTCGTGCACGCGGCGGGCGCACTGGCGGACGGCACGGTCGAGTCGATGACCGCCGAGGACTTCGACCACGTGCTGCGCGCCAAGGTCGGCGGCGCGGTCAACCTGCACGAACTGACCGAGCACCGGCCCCTGTCGGCGTTCGTCCAGTTCTCCACCGTCGCCGGCACGCTCGGCACCGGCGGGCAGGCGAACTACGCCGCGGCGAACGTCTTCCTGGACGGCCTCGCGGCGCGGCGCAGGGCATCAGGCCTGGTCGGCACCTCGCTGTGCTGGGGCTGGTGGGAGCAGAGCAGCGGCATGACCGGCGGCCTCGACCAGGCAGACCTGTCCCGGCTCCGGCGGATGGGCATCGCCCCGATGCCGACCGACGAGGCGCTGGCCCTGTTCGACGCGGCCTGCGCGCTCGACAAGCCGGTCCTGATCCCGGCCCGGGTGGACGTCGCAGCGCTGCGGAACAAGACGGGTGCGGAGCTGCCACTCCTCCTGCGCGACCTCGTCGACGGCGGACGGCCGCGCCGCAACAGGGCGGGCGCCGCCAAGGACGGCGGCGCTCCCGGCCTGGCCGCCAGGCTGGCCGCCCTGCCGGCGGAGGAGGCGGCGGCAGCCGTACTGGACTGGGTCCGCGACCAGGTCGCCGTCGTGCTCGGGCACCCGTCCGGCGCGGTCGTCGACGTCGACCAGGCGTTCACCCAGCTCGGATTCGACTCACTGACATCCGTCGAACTCTGCAACCGCCTGGCCTCCGCGACCGGACTGCGCCTGCCCTCCACCCTCGTCTTCAGCTACCCGACGCCACGCGAGCTCGCCGAGCACCTGGCAGGCCTGCTGCGTCCGGCACCGGACACGAGCGACACCGCTGCCGCCGATGACGCGGCGGTCCGGGAAGCACTGGGCGCGGACGAACTGTCGGACCTGGACCTGGAAGCACTGGTCGGCCTGGCTCTTGACGAGAAGAGGTAAGTGACATGACCAACTCCGCGGATCGCACAGCGGACGGCGCGGACCGGGTCCAGCGTGCGCTCCGCACGCTGCTCGAGGAGCGCGATCGCCTCCGGCAGGAGAACGACGCCCTGCGCGCAGGGCGCGGCGAGCCCATCGCCGTGGTGTCCATGGCGTGCCGCTACCCGGGTGGCGTGTCGACGCCCGAGGAACTGTGGGATCTGCTCCGCGACGGACGTGACGTCGTGGAGGAGTTCCCGAAGGACCGCGGGTGGCGGGACGTGTACGACGCGGACCCCGACGCCGTCGGCAGCACGTACGCCCGGCGGGGAGGCTTCCTGAGCGACGCAGCCGGCTTCGACGCGGGCTTCTTCGGCATCAGTCCGCGTGAGGCGCTGGCGATCGACCCGCACCACCGCCTGCTCCTGGAGACGTCCTGGGAGGTGCTCGAACGGGCCGGGATCGTCCCCGCCGACGTGCGCGGGTCCGAGGTCGGTGTCTTCTCCGGGGTGAGTTCGTCCGAGTACGGGTGGCGCTTCCTGGAGGGCGGCCAGAAGGACCTGGAGGGCTATCTGCTGTACGGCAGCGCGCTGAGCGTCGCCTCCGGCCGGGTGGCGTACGAACTGGGCCTGACCGGACCGGCGGTGTCGGTGGACACGGCGTGTTCGTCGTCGCTCGTGGCCCTGCACATGGCGGCGCAGTCACTGCGTTCGGGGGAGTGCTCGCTCGCGCTCGCGGGCGGGGCGACGGTGATGGCGACGCCCTCGTTCTTCGTGGAGTTCGCCCGGCAGCGCGCCCTGTCGGCCGACGGCCGGTGCAAGGCCTTCGCGGACGCGGCCGACGGAACCGGCTGGGCCGAGGGTGTGGGCGTACTGCTCCTGGAGCGGCTGTCCGACGCCCGCCGCAACGGCCACCCGGTGCTCGCCGTCCTGCGCGGTTCCGCGGTGAACCAGGACGGCGCGAGCAACGGTCTGACCGCGCCCAACGGCCGCGCCCAGGAGAAGGTGATCCGCAAGGCACTGGCGAACGCGGGCGTATCGGCATCCGAAGTGGATCTGGTCGAGGCCCACGGCACCGGGACCAAGCTGGGCGACCCCATCGAGGCGGGTGCGGTCCTTGCGACCTACGGGCAGGGCCGGTCGGCGGGCAGGCCGCTCTGGCTGGGGTCCCTGAAGTCGAACATCGGTCATTCCATCGCCGCCGCGGGCGTCGGCGGGGTCATCAAGTCCGTGCTGGCCCTGCGCCACGGGTACCTGCCCAAGACCTTGCACGTGGACGCGCCCTCACAGCACGTGGACTGGTCGTCCGGCGACGTCGAACTCCTGGCGGAGGGGCGTGAGTGGCCCAGGACGGACGGTCCGCGGCGGGCCGGTGTGTCCTCGTTCGGAGTCAGCGGCACCAACGCGCACGTGATCCTGGAGGAGGAGCCGCCACAGGACCCGTCACAGGACGCGCTGCAGGACTCGCCGCAGGATCCCGCACCGGATCTCGCGCAGGAGCGCGCGGCGGCCCCGGGCGTCGTCGGCGGCCTCGTGCCGTGGGTGGTGTCGGGCAAGAGCGCGGCAGCCCTGGAACAGCAGGCGGGCAAGCTGCGCGACTTCTTCGCCGCCGCTCCGGACGCCCATATCGCCGACGTCGGCGCGTCGTTGGTGTCGAGCCGGTCGCGCTTCGAGCACCGCGCGGTGGTCCTGGGCCGCAGTCGCGACGAGCTGCTGCGCGGCTCGTCGGCGCTGAGCGAGGGCGCCGAGTCCGCGGGGGTGGTGCGGGGTGTCGCCGGGAAACTCGGCGGCGTCGCCTTCATGTTCCCCGGCCAGGGCTCGCAGTGGGTCGGCATGGGCCGCCAGCTGTACGACAGCTTCCCGGTCTTCGCGCAGTCGCTCGACGCGTGCGCGGCAGCGCTGTCCGAGTGGGTCGACTGGTCGCTGCTCGACGTGGTGCGCGGTGTGGAGGGGGCGCCGACCTTGAAGCGGGTGGACGTCGTCCAGCCGGCGCTGTTCTCCGTGATGGTGTCCATGGCCGCCCTGTGGCGGTCCTGGGGTGTGGAACCGGCCGCCGTGGTGGGGCACAGCCAGGGCGAGATCGCCGCCGCCCACGTGTGCGGCGCGCTGTCCTTGCGGGATGCCACCAAGGTCGTGGCGCTGCGCAGCAAGGCCCTGGTGGACGTGATCGGGCACGGCGGCATGGCATCGGTCGCGGAGTCAGCGGACGTCGTGGCGCAGCGGCTCGCTCCGTGGAGCGACCAGGTGAGCGTCGCCGTGGTCAACGGACCCCGCTCGGTGGTGGTGTCCGGAGAGCCGGACGCGCTTGACGAGTTCGTCGAGAAGATGAAGGCCGACGGCGTCCAGGCCCGGCGGATATCGGTCGACTACGCATCCCACTCCCACCATGTGGCCCGGGTCCGGGACCAGGTGATCGACGCGCTGTCCGACGTGAGCCCCCAGACGTCGACGCTCCCCTTCTGCTCGACCTTGTACGGCAAGACCATCGACACCGCGGAGCTGACCGCCGACTACTGGTACAACAACCTGCGCGAGCAGGTCCTCTTCGAGCCCGCCGTCCGGCGGCTGGCCGACGACGGCTTCCGGGTGTTCGTCGAGATGAGCCCGCACCCCGTCCTGACCGTCCCGGTGCAGGAGATCGTCGAGGACGTGGACGACGCGCTGGTCCTCTCGTCGTCGCGGCGGGAGCGGGACGAGGTGGAGTCCGTGCTCGGCTCGCTGGCCCAACTGCACGTGCGGGGCGGGTCCGTGGACTGGGACGCCCTGTTCGGGACGCGCAGGCGGGTCGATCTGCCGACGTACGCGTTCCAGCGGCAGCGGTACTGGCTGAGCTCGTCGCACACGGCGGTGGAGGCGTCCTCGACGGAGCTGCCGCCCGCGGCCGACGACCACCTCGTCTCCCTGGCGGACCGGATCGCCGACCTCGCCGACGACGAGGCGAGGGCGCTCGTCCTGGACCACGTCCTGGAGAAGGTCGCCGTCGTGCTCGGACACTCCTCCGGTGACTCCGTCGATCCCGACCAGGATTTCAAGGAGCTCGGATTCGACTCACTCCTGTCGGTGGAGCTGAGCAAGCGCCTGACCGCGTCGACCGGGCTCAAGCTGCGCGCGAACACGGTGCTGCGCCACCCGTCACCGCGACTGGTCGCCGAGCACGTCACGACCTCGCTGGCCAAGCGCGGACCGCGCTGAACCGACTGTCCCGCCGGCCCCGCGGGTCTGTCCCGCCGGCGGGACACCGCAAGGCCGGGAGCGCGGTGTCCCGCCGGGCACCGACTTGTCTTGAACGGCCGGATCACTTCCCGGAAGGTGGGGGTGATCCGTGTATTTCTCCGATTCCCGGACCTGTATGCCTTGAGGGGTTGATTTCTGTGCGTTCGTTCGGTGCGTCGTCTGCGCATAAAGGATTGTGGCGGGCACAGGAAATGTTTCCCGAGACGCTGAACCATGCGCTGACCATGTGGGACGTGGACGGTGAACTGGACACGGCGGTCATGGAATCCACCTTCCTGCACGTGATGAACGAGGCGGAGGTGCTGCGCGTCAATTTCGTCGACGGCGAGAGCGGACTGCGCCTCGTGCCCCGGGAATTGGGGGACTGGCGGCCGTTCTTCCTGGACCTGAGCGCCGAGGCCGACCCGGAGCAGGCGGCGCGCGATGCGCTGGCCGACCTGCTGCGCCAGCCGTTCGACCTGGCGCGGGACCTGCTGTTCCGCCTTGGCGCGGTCAAGCTCGGGGCGAGCCGCTCCCTCCTGGTCATCGCCTACCACCACCTCATATCGGACGGGTTCGGCTCGGGTGGCCTGCTTTCGCGGCGCCTGGCCGAGGTGTACACGGCCCTTGCCCGGGGCGAGAGCGCACCGGAGCCGGCCCACCCGTGGGACGCCGAGTCGTTCGCGACCCAGGCGACGGAGTACGCGGCCTCCCCGCAGGCCACCGAGGACACGGAGTTCTGGCGCGACTACCTGACGGACGCGCCCGCGCCCGCCCAGGTCCCGCGCGTCGCCCTGTCCGAGGCGCAGCGGTCCGCGCTCGACGAACCGACGGGCAGCGCCGACCGCTGGGGCGAGCTGACCGAACCCCTCGGCATGGTGAGCCGCACCCTGAGCGTCGGGCGTGCCGAGGCGGACGCGTGGGCCGAGACCGCGACGTCCATGGGCGTATGGACGTCGTCGATGCTGACCGCGGCCGCCGCGGTCTTCTTCCGGCACCGCTGCGACCGTCCGGAGTTCCTCCTCTCGCTGGCCGTGGGCAACCGGGTCGGAGCGGCGAGCAGGACGCCGGGCCTCGCGGTGAACGTGGTGCCGGTGCGGGTGAGGGTTCCGCTCGGCGCGACCTTCACCGACATCGCCGACGCGATCGGCGACGAGACGTACGACATCTTCGATCACACCGCCTGCCACTACTCGGAGATCCAGCGCGCGAGCGGCACCGTCCTGGACGCTCGCGGCAGCTTCGGTGCCGTCGTGAACGTCGTCGACTTCGTGGAGCGGCTCCACTTCGCGGACAGCCCGGCGCGCTACCTCGGCGGGACGACCGGTGTCTTCGACGAACTCTCGATCGCCGTCTACAACGACGGGACCGCCGACAGTGACCTGTTCATCCGGCTCGACGCCCCCGCGAGCCTGTACTCCCGCGCGGAGCTGCGCTTCATCGGCGAGGACCTCATCTCGTATGTCCGTGCCGCGGTGGCCGCCGGCGAGCGGCCGGTCGGCGCGCTCGACGTGGTGAGCGGCGCCGAGCGCGACCGGCTCCTGACGGCGCCGGACCACACGGACGCGCGGCTGCCGGATGCGACCGTCGCGGAGCTGTTCGCCCGTCAGGTGGAGCGGGACCCCGATGCCGTCGCGGTGGTGTCCGGGGACTCGGCGCTCTCGTACCGCGAGCTGGACGAGCGCTCCGGCCGCCTGGCCCGGTCGCTGCGCCGCCGGAACGTCGGGCCCGAGACGGTCGTGGCGGTGGCCATGCCCCGCTCGGCGGACCTGGTCGCCGCCCTCCTTGGCGTGGTGAAGGCGGGCGGGGCCTACCTGCCGGTCGATCCGGCGCTCCCGGCCGAGAGGATCAGGTCGGCGGTCCAGGACGCTTCGGCGAGCGTGCTGCTCACCGACGCGGAGACGGCCGGACAGCTCCCCTCCGACCCGGGTATTCCGGCGATCACGTTCCAGGACATCGCTGCGGACACGTCCGTTGACGACAGCGGCGGCGCGGGGGAGGCACCTGTCCCGTCGCATCAGGACAGCCTGTTGGCCGTGTCGTACGGATACGCCCCCACCGGCGGGACCACCGCGGTCGCCGTGACGCACGGCAACATGCGGCGGTTCGTCCTGGACCGCCGCCGCCAGGAGGTCGGCGGCGGCACGGTGCTGTGGCACGCGCCGCACACCGCCGACGTGCTCGCCGTCGAAGTGTGGGCGCCTCTGCTGAACGGCGGCCGGGTGGCGGTGGCTCCTGCCGGGGAACTGGACACCGACGCGCTGACCGAGGCGCGGGCGGCGCACGGAATCTCCTCGGTGTGGTTGCCCGCGGGCCTCTTCTCGGCGATCGCGGCACAGCGCCCCGAACTCCTCGTCGGCTTGCGCGAGGTGTGGACCGGCGGTGACCGCGTGTCCGCCGCCGCGCTGCGACGGGTGCGGGAGGCCTGCCCCGAGCTGACGGTCGTCGACGCCCACGGCTCGACGGGAACGGCCGGGTTCGCCGCGTCCGCCCGCTACGTCCTGGGCCCGGGACTCGCGGCCGTGCCCGTCGGCGTGACCGGAGAGCTGTACGTGGCCGGACCCGGCGTGGCGCGCGGATATCCCGGGCACCCCGGTCGGACCGCGCGGAGCTTCGTGCCCTGCCCGTTCGGACCGGCGGGCGGGCTGATGCACCGCACCGGTGACCGGGTGCGGTGGGCCGCCGACGGACGGCTCGAATATGTGGGCGGTGCCGGTACGCGGACAGATGTACGCGGTGTCCGGGTGGAGCTGACCGAGGTCGAGGAAGCCCTGTCCGAGCACACCGGCCTCGCCCGTGCGGTGGTGGTCGTCCGGCAGGACGACGCCGGGCAGCAGCGGCTCGTGGCCTACGTGGTCCCGGCGGGCGGGCGTACCGTCGCGGCCGAGGAGCTGCGCCGGTTCGCCGCGGGCCGGCTGCCGGAGACGATGGTCCCGTCGGTGTTCACGGTCGTCGAAAGCCTGCCGGTGACCGCCGACGGGAGGGTGGACCGGGCGGCGCTGCCGAAGCCCGCGTTCGACGACGGGAAGTACCGCGCACCGCGCAACGACACCGAGCGCATTCTGGCCGCGGCCTTCGCCGAGGTGCTCGAACTGGACCGGGTGGGCATCGACGAGGACTTCTTCGACCTCGGCGGCAACTCGCTGCGGGCGATCAGGCTGGTCGGCCTGATCCGGTCGGAGCTGAACCAAGAGGTGTCGATCCGCCGGTTGTTCGCGGCGCGCACCGTCATCGGTCTCTCGGACATGTGGAAGGACCTCGCACGGTCCAGCAGGCCGACCCTGCGCAGGAGGACGAAGGAGGGCGCGGTCGTCTGAGCGGGCTGACGACAGGACCTCCCGGTGACGGGCCGACATGAGTCGGCCGAACACCACCGGGAGGTCCTGTCGTCGTTGTCTTGGTGCCGGTCGGGCAGCGGCGGCGCCCGCCTCCTGCCCGCGCCCGCGCGGTACGCCGGTGTCCTCGCACGACCCTCCTGTTGCCCGCTTGAGCTCCGTCGTGCTTGAGCTCCGTCGTGCGGTGCGCATGGCCGTTCCCCCTCGGATCGGGCCACGCCTGTTCGACCATAGAGCGGTATCGGCGGTACGGAGCGCGGGCGCGAGGGGAGTTCCGCCGCTGTTGCAGCGGCTCTTGAGCGTTCCTCCGACGGATACCGGCGCGGGCCCGGATCGTGCGTTGACCGGCGGGTCCATGCGTCGGATACGGCCGGGCATCGTGGCACATGAACGCGGCGGGGTACAGGTGGTCGCGGCGGGTGCGGCTTGATGCGGATGACTGTTCGGCCGGGGAGCTTGCTGCCCTTGTAGCGCCGCTGGCCGCGTCCATACGGTGACGTCGCAGTGCCGGGGCCGCCCCGCATGCCGGATGTCCCGTCGACCGGACAACACCGAGGGGCGGACCGTGCCCGGTGCGTTCGCGCGCCCGGTCCGGTGGTGCCCCATCCCCAGTAGCCCGATGACGGTTAAGGACGGTGCCTGTTGAGCACGAACCCCTTTGATGACGAGGACGGCCGCTTCTACGTCGTGGTCAACGGCGAGGAGCAGCACTCCCTGTGGCCGGTGTTCTCCGAGGTGCCCGCCGGCTGGCGTGTGGTCTTCGGCGAGGCGGCCAGGTCCGAGTGCCTGGAGTACGTCGAGCAGCACTGGACCGACCTGCGTCCCAAGAGCCTGCGCGAGGCCATGGCCGCGGGCTGAACACCGCACGGCCTCTGCCGAGTTGCTGCGGCAGGAGCGGTCGGGCCTGTGCGTCACCGACGATGCTGACGCGACAGGGCCACACCGCGGTGAGGCGGGGCGGGCGATGCGGTCCGTCCCGCCTGCCGCGGCTGAACCCCCGGCCGGCCACGTCCGCAGCCACTGAAAACGCGCCCGGCAAGGTCACCCACGTCGGCCATCGAGCTGTCCGTCCGCCAACTGGAGCGCTACCCGCACATCGGCTGCCCCGCACGGTCTGTTCGTCGACAAGCGGGCGGCCCGGGTGCTCGACACGCCGACCGGCCCGCTCCGGACCGGACACCTCTCACGTTTGGAGTCAGTCAATGAACCTTCAGGGAAGGCGGGTTGCCCTGCCCCCGGAGCCCGTCGTCCACAAGCAGTTCGAGGCGCACGCAGCGGCTGCCCCGGACGCCGTGGCCGTCTTCTGCGCCGGTCGGCAGGTGACGTACGCGGAGCTGGACGCGAAGGCGAACCGGTTCGCGCACTTCCTGATGGCGCGCGGACACGGCCGGGGGGCGAAGGTCGGTGTCTGTCTCGACTATTCGATCGACCTGCTCGTCGCCATCCTCGGCACGCTGAAGGCAGGCGCGGCCTACGTGCCGTTCGACCCGGCCTACCCCGCGGCCAGACTCCAGCTGCTGCTCGGCCAGGTGCCCGATCTCGCCCTGATCGTGGCCTCTCCGGGGACGGCCGGCCTCGTCGAGTCCACGGACGCCGAGGTCGTGGCCCCGGAGGAGCTCTCCGATCTGCTGGAGGGTCTCCCGCCGACCGATCCCGGCGTCTTGGTCACCGGCGACGACGTGTGCTACGCGGTCTTCACGTCCGGATCGACCGGCACACCGAAACTGACCGCGGTGCGGCACGAGGGCTGGTTCAACCTGATGAACTGGCTGAAGCTCGAGTACGGCCTGCACAGCGGGTCCAACAACCTGGTCGTCAGCGCGTTCGGGTTCGACCTCTCCCAGCGCAGTCTGATGACGCCGCTGTTCTGCGGCGCCACCCAATACCTCATGGCGAGCCGGAACTTCGACGCCCTGATGGCCTACCGCATGCTGACCGAGCACGACATCCGCACGGTGCACTGCGCCTCCAGCACGCTGTACCTGCTGGTGGACTGGGAGATCGCACGCGGTGGTGACGCGCTCTCCGGGCTCGACTACATGCTGTTCGGCGGGGAGCCGCTGAAGGTCGAACGGATCATCAACTGGGCGCGCCGCGAGGGCAATACGTGCACCCTTCTGCACCAGTACGGCGTCGCCGAGTGCACGGATGTCGCGACGTCGTACGACCTCGCCGCGTACCGCACCGGCGAACAGGACATCCCGCCGGTCGGAAGGCCGGCCTACAACACCGATATCCACCTCCTGGACGAGCAGCTGCGCCCGGTCGGGCCGGGGGAGCACGGCGAGATCTGCATCTCCGGGGCCGGCGTCGGAGCGGGCTACCTCAACGGCACGGGTCCCGAGAACGCGAAGTTCACGACGATCGACGTCGACGGCGCACCGCGCAGGCTGTACCGGACCGGTGATCGCGGGCACGTGACCGAGGCCGGTGAACTGATCGTCGCCGGCCGGATGGACGCGCAGGTGAAGGTGCGGGGCATGCGCATCGACCCCGCCGACATCGAGCGCGCGCTCGGCAGGCTGGCCGGGGTCCGCGAAGCCGCCGTGGTCGTCGCCCACAACGACTCCGGCGAGTCCGAGCTGGTCGCGTTCGTCGTCCCGTCGGCGGGCGAGCTCACCGAGGACGACCTGCGCACCCGCCTCCTGCGGACACTGCCGCGGAACATGGTTCCTGCCCGGTTCATCAATGTCCTGCGAATTCCACTCAGCCCGCACGGAAAAGTCGACCGCGCGGCACTGGTCGAAGCATGCCGGAATCTTTATGCCGGCAGCGGCACGGCGGCATAGCCGACGGCCTTGATGACAACCGAGAGGACTGTGATGATTGCCGAAAAGGTGCGTGCCATATGGTGCCGGGAACTCCAGCGCGATGACATTTCCCTGGACGACGATTTCTTCGCCGTCGGGGGCCAGTCCGTGATCATGACGAAGATTCAGATCGCCTACATCGACGAGCTCGGAGTCGAGGTCGCGATGGACCGCATGTACCTGAACCCGACGGTGGCCTCGATCTCCGAGCACATCGAGTCCATCGATTCGGTGACGTCCTAGCGCAGCCCGGAATCAGGCGCGCTGATGTGAATTCGGTCCGCGGCACCGGTGATTTTGCCCGCCGTGCCGACAGTGCTCCACCGCAATTACTCTCCCGGCTCCGGCCGTTGGGATCGTTGAATCCACTCTGGTACGAGAGGTGCCGCCATGTACGACGTAATTGTCATCGGTGCCCGCTGCGCGGGCTCGCCGGCGGCCATGTTGCTCGCCCGGCAGGGATATCGCGTCTTGCTGCTCGAGAAAGCGAAGTTCCCGCAGGACACGCTGTCCTCGCACTACATCCACCAGCCGGGCGTCGCTCTGCTCGACCAGTGGGGACTGCTCGACGACCTGCGCGACGCGGGTTGCCGGCCGATCAACCACCAGAGCTACGAGGCGCTCGGTGTCCGCATCGAGGGTTTCTCCCTGCCGGTCGACGGCCATCGGACCACGTACGCGCCGCGGCGGTTCGTGCTCGACCCGATCCTCGCGCGCGGGGCCGTGGCCGCCGGTGTGGAGTTCCGCGAGTCCTGCGCCGTCAACGACCTGCTCTACGACGGTGACCGGGTCGTGGGCGTGCGGTACACGACGCCCGGCGGCGCCGAGGCGACGGAGCGTGCGCGCCTTGTCATCGGTGCGGACGGCATGCGCTCGCTGGTGGCCCGCAAGGTCGGTGCGCCGAAGGTCGTCGAGCGCCCGCGGATGACCTGCACCTACTACAGCTACTGGGAGGGGATCAAGTCGAACTTCGAGCTGTACGAGCGGCCGGGGCGCTGGATCGCCCTCGCCCCCACCAACGACGGCCTCACGCTGATCATGACGTACTTCCCGCAGAGCGAGTTCTCGCAGGTCCGCGCCGCGGGAGTGGAAGCCTCCTACCTCGAAGCCGTCCGTACGACGGCTCCCGAGCTGTACGAGCGGATGTCCGCGGGCAAGCGCGTGGAGCAGATGTACGGCACGGGCGCCCAGGAGAACTACTTCCGCAAGGCCTACGGGCCCGGGTGGGCACTGCTCGGCGACGCCGTGCACCACAAGGACTCCATCACCGCTCGCGGTATCACCGACGCCTTCCTCCAGGTCCAGTCGCTGACCGGCCACATCGGGGATCAGCTGCACGACGACGAGGCACTCGAGACGGCGCTGAAGCACTACGAGCGCGACCTGGACGACAAGTTCTACAGCTTCTACCAGGGCGCGCTCAACGTTGCCGAGCTCAAGCCCGAGAGGCACACGGAGATGCTCCAGAAGCTGGTCGGCCACCAGGAACTGATCGACCGCTACTTCTCGACGGTGTCGGGTGCGTACTCCTTCGACGACTTCTACAGCAACGAACTCTTGACCGTACTCGATCAGGGCTGACCGGCGGCTTTTTCCCCGACAGACCCCGCCCACTTGGAGACTCAATGATTCCGTTGTCGTTCGCGCAGCGCCGGCTGTGGTTCGTGGACAGGTTCGAAGGCCCGTCGGCGACCTACAACGGGGCCTTCGCCCTGCAGCTCACCGGTGAACTGAGCGTCAGTGCCCTGGAGTCGGCGCTGCGCGACGTCATCGAGAGGCACGAGATCCTCCGTACGGTCATCGTTGAGGACGGTGACGGAGTCCCGCACCAGCAGGTGCTGCCATCGGGGCGGGAGCCGTTCGGTCTGCCGGTGGTCGAGGTCGCCGGGGAGGCGGAGCGGGCGGCCGCGGTCGAGGAGTTCGCCACCGAGACCTTCGACCTGGCCGCCGACATACCGATCCGCGCCCGTCTGGTGCGGCGCGGACCGCGCGAGCACACCCTGGTGATGGTGATGCACCACATCGCCGTGGACGGGGAGTCGTTCGGCCCGCTGTTCCGTGACCTCAACACGGCCTACGCGGCCCGCACGGAGGCAGGCGCCCCGGCGTGGGAGCCGCTGCCGGTGCAGTACGCGGACTACACGCTGTGGCAACGGGACGTGCTCGGTGACGAGTCCGACCCGGACAGCCTGGCGGCCAGGCAGCTGGAGTACTGGCGGCAGACGCTGGCCGGCCTGTCGCAGCCGCTGGCGATGCCCACGGACCGCCCGCGTCCGAGGGCGATGGGCTCTCGCGGCGACATGGTCCCGTTCTCGATCGATCCCGACCTGCTGCGGTCGGTCGAGAAGCTGGCCGCCGAGGCGGACACCACGGTGTCGATGGTCATGCACTCCGCGCTGGGGGTCGTCCTGCACCACATCGGCTGCGGGGACGACGTGCCCATCGGGGCACCGATCGCGGGCCGGGTCGACGAGGAACTGCGGGACCTCGTCGGGTTCTTCGTCAACACGTGGGTGCTGCGCGTCGAACTGTCCGGAAACCCGACCTTCGCGCAGCTGCTCCAGCGGGTGCGCGAGCGGGCGCTGGCCGCGTACGACAACCAGGACCTGCCCTTCGAGCGGTTGGTCGAGCTGCTCAACCCGGACCGGTCCACCGCCTACAACCCGCTCTTCCAGGTGATGCTCGCCTGGCAGCCGCAGGTGCCGGCGATGCAGTTCCCCGGCCTCGACGACCTCCGGGTCAGCAAGCTGGAGACCAACACGGCCAAGTTCGACCTGTTCTTCGACCTGGTCCCGAACGACACGGGCGGGGCGGGCTGCCGCCTGGAGTACCGCACCGACCTCTTCGACCGGAGCACGGTCGAAGACCTCGCGGACCGGTTCGTCCGCGTCCTCGGCCGGCTCGTGGCCGACGCGGAGCGCCCGATCGGCGGCGTCGACGTGCTCGACGCGGCCGAGCGGGAGCGGCTGCTCACCGAGTTCAACGACACCACCACGGCGGCGTCGGAGCTGACGGTCCCGGAGCTGCTCGAACAGCAGGTGGCGAAGACGCCGGACGCCCCGGCGATCGTGCGCGACGACCGCACGCTGACCTACCGGGAGCTCGACGACCGGGCGAACGCCGTCGCGTGGGAGCTGGTCAGGCGCGGTGCCGGACCGGAAGACCTGGTGGTGCTCGCGCTGCCGCGCACGGAGGACCTGGCGGTCGGCCTGCTCGGGATCCTCAAGTCCGGTGCCGGGTATGTGCCGATGGACCCGCAGTACCTCAGCGGGCGGGCACAGAGCGTGCTGTCCGAGGCGGCTCCGCGGTTCGTGGTCACCGACACCGCGACGTGGCAGGACCTGCCGGACAACGACATGTCGTGCGTCAACATCGACCTGCGCGCGCAGTGGGAGGCACCCGGCGGGGTGCTGGACAACACCGGCCGGGTCTCGCCCCTGGCTCCGGACAACCTGGCCTACGTCATGTACACCTCCGGCTCCACGGGCAAGCCGAAGGGCGCCGCGATCACCCATCGCAGTGTCGTCAACGGCGTGCGGGAACTGGTGCGCGTCCTGGACGCGCCGCCCGGCGCGCGGATCCTCGCGGGCACCTCGGTGAACTTCGACGTCTCGGTCTTCGAGCTCCTGACCACCCTGTCCACCGGCGGCACGGCCGAGCTGGTGTCCTCCGCGCTGGTGCTCGGCGAGCGGGACGGCTGGGACGGCCAGGTGATCAGCGCGGTCCCCTCGGTGCTCGGGGAACTGGTGGAGCACCTGGACAAGACCACCGACGTGCGCACGGTCGTCTTCGCGGGCGACGTGCTCCCGGCCCGCCTCGTGCGGCAGGTGCGCGAGGCCCTGCCCGACGTGCGGATCGTCAACTCCTACGGACAGAGCGAGAGCTTCTACGCCACCACCTTCTCCCTCCCCGCGTCCGAGGAGTGGACGCAGGGCGAGGTCGCGCCCATCGGCACCCCACTGGGCAACATGCGCGCCTACGTGCTCGGCCCGGGCCTCGCCCCCGTGCCGCAGGGCGTGATCGGTGAGCTGTATGTGGTCGGGACCTGCCTGGGCCGCGGCTACTACGGCCGCCCGGGCATGACCGCCGAGCGCTTCGTCGCGAACCCGTTCGACCCCGCGGGCGAACGGATGTACCGCACCGGCGACCTGGCCCGCTGGAACGCGCACGGCCAGTTGGAGTGCCTCGGCAGGAGCGACGGCCAGGTGAAGGTGCGCGGCTTCCGCATCGAGCCGTCCGAGATCGAAGCGGTGTGCGAGCTCTACCCCGGCATCCGCGAGTCAGTGGTGATCAGCCGTGAGATGCCGTCCGGGGGGCGTCAGCTCGTCGCGTACGTAGTGCACGAAGGCGACGGCGCCGTCCCCGACGACGGAGCCGGCGGCGTCGGCGACGCGGATGTGCTGGCCGGTGCGTCGGCAGCCGACCTGCGCAGGTTCGTGGCGGCGCGGCTGCCCGACTACATGGTGCCTTCGGCCTTCGTGACCATCGCCCGGATGCCGCTCGGACCCACCGGCAAGCTGGACCGTTCGGCGCTGCCGGAGCCGGAGTACGTGGGCGAGGTCTACCGCAAGCCCCGCACGGAGACCGAGGCGGCCATCGTCGCGGTGTACGTGGACGTGCTCGGTGTGGAGCGCGTCGGCATCGACGACGACTTCTTCGCGGCGGGCGGCGACAGCCTGCGGTCGATCCAGGTGGTGGCCCGGGCCCGGGCCCGCGGCCTGAAGCTGACCACACGGGAGATCTTCGAGTGCCGCACGGCGGCCCGGCTCGCCGAGGTGGCGTCCGCCCGTCAGGACCAGGTGCCCGCGCTCGCCGAGGACGCGGGCGGCGGCGTCGGCACGATGCCGTTGCAGCCGGTGGCGCGGCAGGTGTTCGAGCACGGCGGCGGCATGAACCGGTTCGCCATGGCGATGGCGCTCGAACTTCCCGCGGACATCGACGAGCACGGCCTCGCCGCGACGCTGGACGCCGTGCTCGACCGGCACGATCTGCTGCGCGCCCGGCTGGTGCGCGGCGACGACCCCGGCCTGGACGTCCGTGCGTCGGGCGCCGTGCGGGCGGCGGACCTGATCCGCCGGGTCCCCTGCGACGGCCGTTGGGAGGAGCCGTCCTCGCTGCGGACGGCGAAGACGGAGCTCGACGAGGCGGCCGGGCGGCTCGACCCGGAGGCCGGGACGATGGCCCAGTTCGTCTGGTTCGCCGCCGGGACGGGTGCGGGCCGACTGCTCGTGGTGCTGCACCACCTGGTGGTGGACGGCGTCTCCTGGCGGATCCTCATGTCGGACCTCGCCGAGGCATGGCAGCAGGTCCACGCCGGAAAGACGCCCGAGCTGCCCTCGGTCGGCACCTCCGCCCGCCGCTGGGCACTCGCGCTCCAGGACGAGGCACTCACCCCCGAGCGGGAAGCGGAACTGGCGTACTGGCAGGACCTGCTGGAGTCTCCCAACCCCCCGCTGGGCTCCCGGGCGTTCGACCCGGCGGTCGACGTGATGTCCACGGTCGACACCGTGCGGGTGCAGCTGCCCGCCGAGATCACCGAGGCGGTCCTGACCAAGCTGCCCGCGGCGTTCAAGAGCACGGGGACCGACGTGCTGCTCGCCGCCCTCGCCCTGGCGGTGAACCGCTGGCGCGGCGCGGAGAGCTCGATCCAGGTCCGCATGGAAGGCCACGGCCGCGAGGAGGACATCGTCCCCGGCGCCGACCTCTCCCGGACCATCGGATGGTTCACCAGCATGTACCCGGCCCGCATCGACGTGCGGGGTGCGGACCTGGTCGACGCGCTGGCGGGCGGACCGGCGGCCGGAACGGCCATCAAGCAGGTCAAGGAGCAGCTGCGCCAGGTCCCGGACAAGGGCGTGGGCTACGCACTGCTGCGTCACCTCAACCCGGACACCGCCGAGCAGCTCGCCGAGTACCGGGCGCCGCAGATCGGGTTCAACTACCTGGGCCGGATCTCCGGCACGGACGTGCCCGAGCACCTGCGCACACAGGGCTGGGGCCCCGCGTCCTGGTCCGCCGACCTGATCCCGGCACTCGACGAGGACCAGCCCGCGCTGTCCGCCCTCGAGGTCAACTCGCTGGCCACGGACAGCGCCGAAGGACCCCGGCTGCAGACCGCCTTCATGTTCCCCACCGGCCTGCTCGCCCGCGAGCAGGTCCAGGAGCTGGCGGAGCTGTGGGTCGAAGCGCTGCACGGCCTGGCCGCGCACGCCGCCCATCCGCAGGCCGGCGGGCTCACGCCCTCCGACGCCCCGCTGGTGGTGGTGAAGCAGGACGAGATCGAGGCATGGGAGACGCGCTACGGCCGGCTGACCGAGATATGGCCGCAGTCCCCCGGACAGTCCGGCATCCAGTTCCAGGCGGCGATGGCCGAGGACTCCTACGACGTCTACCACATGCAGCTGGTGCTGCACCTGTCAGGACACGTGGACCCGGCCCGCATGCGGGCCGCCGGACAGGCGATGCTGGAGCGGTACCCCAACCTGCGCGCCGCGTTCGGCAGCACGGTCGAGGGCGACCCGGTGCAGGTCCTGCCGGAACACGTGGCCCTGCCGTGGCGGCACATCGACGTGACCGGACAGAGCGGGGCCGAGCAGGACGCGGCGCTCGACGCCTTCCTCGCCGAGGACCGGGCCGACCGGCTCGACCCCGCCCGGCCGCCGCTCTTCCGCCTGGGGCTCATCACGTATGGACCGCAGCAGGCCAAGCTGGTCATCACGGCACACCACACCGTCTTCGACGGCTGGTCGTCGCCGCTGGTGATCAAGGACGTCATCCGGCTGTACGCCGGCACCGGCGACCTTCCCCCGGTCCGCAGCTACGGCGACTACCTCACCTGGCTGTCCACGCACGACCGCGAGGCGTCGGCCGCAGGGTGGAAGGCCGAGCTGGACGGATTCGAGCAGCCGACCCTCGTGGCTCCGGACGCATCCGTCCAGGACGGCGCTTCCGCCATCGGCAAGGTCGAGGTACCGCTGTCGATCGACAAGGGACGCGAACTCGCCGGGCGTGCCGCGGAACTCGGCGTCACGCTCAACACGCTCGTGCAGGGCGCGTGGGCGATCCTCCTTTCGAAACTGACCGGACGGCAGGACGTGGTGTTCGGCGCCGCCGTCAACGGCCGCCCGGCGGACCTGATCGGTTCCGACGAAATGGTCGGCCTGTTCATCAACACCCTCCCGATCAGGGTGTTCTGGCAGCGGGACGACAGCGTCGCCGACGTCGTCACCCAGCTGCAGAACCGGCAGATGGCACTGCTCGACCACCACTACTACGGCCTCGCCGACATCCAGCGCGAGAGCGGTCTTCCCGCCCTGTTCGACACGTTCATCGGGTTCGAGAACTACCCGATGGACCGCGAGGGCATGGTCGAGGCGAACACCTCGGCGGGACTCACCATCGACGCCATCCGGCCGATCGCGGGCGCCCACTACGCGCTCGCCCTCGCCGCCGCCGACCCCTATCTGCGGCTCTCCCTCGACTACCAGAAGGACCTCTACACCCTCGACGAGGCCGAGGCCGTCGGCGCCCGCCTGGTCCGGGTCCTGGAGCAGGTGCTCGCCGACCCGCACACCCCGGTCAGGGCGATCGAGGTGCTTTCGCAGGAGGAGCGGGAGCAGCTGCTGCGGGAGGTCAACGACACGGCACATCCGGTGTCCGGGGACACCCTGCCGGGCGCCTTCGAGGCGCAGGCGGAGCGCACCCCGGACCGGGTCGCCGTGGTCGGCGAGCAGGAGACCCTCACGTACGGGGAGTTCAACCGGCGCGCCAATCAGCTGGCCCACTGGCTGGTCGGACAGGGCGCGGGCCCCGACAAGCCCGTCGCCGTGCGCATCCCGCGATCCGTCGACCTGATGGTGGCGGCCTGCGCGGTGGTCAAGTCGGGCGCGGCGTATGTGCCGGTGGACCCCGAGCTGCCCGAGGACCGGGTGCGGCACATGCTCGACAGTGCCAAGCCGCTGCTGGTCCTGGAAGAAGACCTGCCGGACGTGTCCGGACACCCGGAGACGAACCCGGAGCGTGCGCTGCTGCCGGACCACGTCGCGTACGTCATCTTCACCTCCGGTTCCACCGGCGGCCCCAAGGGCGTACAGGTGTCACACCGGTCGATCATGAACCGGATCGAGTGGGGCCTGGAGCACTTCGCCGTCACGGCCGAGGACCGGGTGCTGTTCAGCACGGCTCCGAGCTTCGACGCGTCGATGCCGGAGATGTTCGCACCCCTTCAGGCGGGGGCCGCCGTGGTGATCGCACGCCCGGACGGGCGCCGTGACCCGGCCTACCTGGCCGAGCTGATCCAGCGCGAGCGGGTGACCGGCGCGGTCTTCGTCTCCTCCCTCCTCGCGGCGTTCGTGGACGAACCCACCGCGGGCGCCTGCACCAGCCTGCGCTGGGTCGAGGTCGGGGCCGAGCCGTTCCCCGCCGAGCTGGCCAACCGGTTCGTCGAGCTGCTGCCCGGCTGCGTCGCGCACAACCTCTACGGCCCCACCGAGGCATCGGTGGAGGTGACGACATGGCAGCACGAGCCCGGCGCGGACCGCCTGCCGATCGGCACGCCGGTCTGGAACACCCGGGTCTACGTCCTCGACACGGCCCTGCGCCCGGTCTCGCCGGGAGTCGCCGGAGAGCTGTACATCGAAGGCACCGCCCTTGCGAGGGGCTACCTCGGGCAGCCCGTGCTGACCGCCGCCCGGTTCGTGGCCAGCCCCTACGGCGAACCCGGCGCGCGGATGTACCGCACCGGCGACGTGGTGCGCTGGACCAAGGCCGGCGGACTCGAATACGTCGACCGGAGCGACTTCCAGGTCAAGATCCGCGGCCGTCGCATCGAGCTGGGCGAGATCGAGTCGGTGCTGACCGCGCACCCGGACGTCAGCAAGGCGGTGGCCGTCGTGCGCGAGGAAAGCGCCGGCGACCAGCGACTGCTCGCGTACGCGGTGCCGGGCGGCAAGGCGGACCCGGCCGCACTGGACATCGAGGCCCTGACGGCCCTGCTCCAGGAGCAACTGCCGGAGTACATGGTCCCCTCGGCGATCGTGCCGCTGGCCGAGCTCCCCAAGACACTGAGCGGGAAGCTCGACCGGGCGGCGCTCCCCGCACCCGACTACGCCGAAGCCGCGGCAGGACGTGGACCGCGCAACCACAAAGAGGAAGTCCTCTGCCGGCTGTTCGCCGAACTGCTCGGTGTGGAGGAGATCGGCATCGACGCCGGCTTCTTCGACCTCGGCGGACACTCCCTCCTTGCCACGCGGCTGATCGGCCGCATACGCAACGAACTCAACATCGACGTGAAGGTCACGATGGTCTTCGCCAATCCGACTGTCGCCCAGCTGGCAGATCGGCTCGATGAACTGGCCACGTCGAACCGGCCCCAGCTGCGTCAGATGACCGTTTAGGAGAAGCGTCGATGATCCCGTTGTCCTTTGCCCAGAGTCGCATGTGGTTCCTCAACCACCTGGAAGGTCCCTCCGCCACCTACAACGGCCCGTTCGTGCTGCGCCTCGAGGGCACCCTGGACACCGCGGCCCTGACCGCGGCGGTACGGGATGTCGTCACCCGGCACGAGAGTCTGCGCACGCTGGTCGCGGAGAACGAGGACGGCACGCCGGAGCAGCGGGTGCTGCCGCCGGAGGAGGCCGCCGTCCCGGTCCGTGTGGTCGACGTGGCCGCCGACGCGGTGGACGCCGTGCTGCACGAGGTCGCGTGCGAGACCTTCGACCTCGGCACGGAGCTTCCGCTGCGGGCGACCCTCCTGCGGGTCGCCCCCCTGGAGCACGTGCTGGTGTTCGTGTTCCATCACATCGCCGCCGACGGCGCGTCGATGGCGCCGTTCCTCCGTGACCTGGTGACGGCGTACACGGCCCGCCGCCAGGGGAGCGCGCCCCAGTGGACGCCGCTCGCGGTGCAGTACAAGGACTACACGCTCTGGCAGCGGCAGCTCCTGGGCGACGAGACGGACCCGGGCAGCGTCACCTCGCAACAACTGGAGTACTGGCGCAAGGAACTGGCCGGAGCGCCGCAGCCGGTGCAGCTGCCGCTCGACCGGCCGCGGCCCACGGTGAACGAACACCGCGGCGGATACGTCGACTTCGAGCTCGACCCGGAACTGTTCGCCGGAATCGGGAAGCTCGCCGCGAACCGCGGCGCCACGGCTCCGATGGTCGCCCAGGCCGTGCTCGCGGTGCTCCTGCACCACTTCGGCGCCGGCAACGACCTGACGATGGGCAGCCCGATCGAGGGGCGCGCCGACGAGCAACTCGACGACCTGGTCGGGTTCTTCGTCAACACCTGGGTGCTGCGCGTCGACCTGTCGGGCAACCCGTCGTTCGGCGATCTGGTGGAGCAGGTGCGGACCCGGGCCCTGGCCGCGTACGACAACCAGGACCTTCCGTTCGAGCGCCTGGTGGAGCTCCTCGCACCGGAGCGCGTCACCTCCTACCAGCCGCTGTTCCAGGTCATGCTGGCCTGGCAGTTCCCGTGGTCGGAGATCGAGATCCCGGATCTGCGGGTGACTCCCCTGCCGGTGGGCACCGGCACCGCGAAGTTCGACCTGTTCTTCAACTTCGTCCCGGGCTCCTCCGGCGGCGCTCACGGACGGGTCGAGTACGCGACGGAACTGTTCGACCACGCCACGGCCGAACGCCTCATCGACCGCTACATCCGCGTGCTGCGGCAGGTCGTCGCCGATCCGGGGACGCGGCTCGGCGCGCTGGACGTGCTCTCCGACGCCGAACGGGACCAACTGACGCGGCTGAACGACACGACCGCACCGGCACCGGAGGCGACCGTACCGGAGCTGGTCGCCGCTCAGGCGGCACGGACACCGGACGCGACAGCGGTGGTGTCAGGGGACACCTCCCTGTCGTACGCGGACCTCGACGGCAGGGCGGGCCGCCTTGCCGCCGTTCTGCGCGAGCACGGGGTCGGGCCGGAGTCCCTGGTGGCCGTGGCACTGCCGCGGTCGGCGGAGCTTGCGGTCGCACTCCTCGGCGTCCTCAAGGCCGGCGGCGCCTACCTGCCGATCGACCCCAACTTCCCGGCCGCGCGCGTCGACCTCCTGCTCGACACGGCCGAGCCGCTGCTTGTCCTGACCGACCAGGAGACGGCGAAGACGGTGGCCACGAGCCGGACGCCGGTCCTGCACCTCGACGACCTGCACCTCGACGACCTGGGCGCGCCCGGCCGCGAAGCCCCGGAGGCGTCGGCAGCCCCGGACAACCTCGCCTATGTGATGTTCACGTCCGGCTCGACCGGGACCCCCAAGGGCGTCGGCATCACCCACGCCAGCGTGGTCAACGGCGTACGCGACCTGCGTCAGGTGGCGCACGTCGAGGCCGGGTCCCGGATGCTGGCCGCCACCTCCGTGAACTTCGACGTCTCGGTGTTCGAGATATTCACCGCGCTGACCACCGGAGCGAGCGTCGAGATCGTCCGTGACGTACTCGAACTCGGCGAACGCGCGAGCTGGTCGGGCACCACCATCAGCGCCGTGCCCGCGGTGTTCGCCACCCTGCTCGACCAGATCGGCGACGAAGGCTCCGACGGCCTCGAACTCGACGTGGAAACCGTCGTCTTCGCCGGTGAGGCGCTCTCACCCGACCTGGTCGGCAAGGTGCACGACGCCCTGCCCGGAGTCCGGGTCGTCAACGCCTACGGACAGACCGAGAGCTTCTACGCCTCCACGTTCACGCTGCCGCAGCAGTGGACGGAAACCGGCGCGATACCGGTCGGGCAGCCGCTCGCCAACATGCGCGCCTACGTCCTGGGGCCGGAACTGGCTCCCGTTCCGCCCGGTGTGACCGGCGAACTCTACGTCGCGGGCCTGCTCGCCCGCGGCTACCACCAGAGCGGCGCAGCGACCGCGGAGCGCTTCGTGGCCAGCCCCTTCGGTCCCGCGGGCACCCGCATGTACCGCACCGGTGACCTGGCCCAGTGGGACGAGAACGGCCGGCTCAGGTACGCCGGACGAGCTGACGCCCAGGTCAAGGTGAACGGCATCCGGGTCGAGCCGACCGAGATCGAGACGGCCCTGGCCCAGCATCCCGCGGTCAGCCGGGCAGCGGTGACGGTGTGCGAGGACCGCGTCGGCAAGCTGCGTCTTGTCGGCTACGTGGCGCCGGTGGGCGCCGCGGAAGGCGACGGCGCACCGGACACCGACATCTCGGTGGCGGAGCTGCGGCGGTTCGTCGCCAAGCGGCTGCCGGACTACATGGTGCCCGCCCAGCTGGTGGTGCTCGACCGGCTGCCGCTCACCCCGAGCGGAAAGCTGGACCGGGCCGCGCTGCCCGAGCCTGAGTTCGCGGGGGCCGTCTACCGGGCGCCGCGCAACACGGCGGAGCGAGTGCTCGCCGAGGTGTTCGCCGATGTCCTCAGCACCGAACACGTGAGTATCGACGACGACTTCTTCGCCAGCGGCGGAGACAGCATCCGTTCCATCCAGGTGGTCGCGCGCGCCAAGACGCGCGGCGTCGTGGTCAGCACCCGGGAGATCTTCGAGCACCGTACGGTCGTCCGGCTCGCGGAGCTGGTCGAGGGGCGGGCCGAAGAGGAGCGGGTGACACTGCCCGAGCTGCCCGGCGGCGGTGTCGGCTGGGCGCCGCTGCCGCCGACGGCCGCGCACATGCTCGGCCTCGGCGGCGGCATCGACCGGATGTGCATGTCGGCCATGCTGACGCTGCCCGGGGACATCGACCGTGCGGGCCTCGTCGCCACGTTACAGGCGGTCCTCGACCGGCACGACGTGCTGCGCTCCCACCTCGTGCGGACCAACCCGGGACTGCGGATGGGACCGGCCGGCAGCGTCAACGCCGGTGCGCTGGTGCGGGAGGTCCCCTACGGCGACGCCGACGTGCAGGCTGAGCTCGACGCGGCCGCCGACCGCCTCGACCCGGCCACGGGCGTGATGGCGCAGTTCGTGTGGTTCACCTCCGACACGCCCGCGGAAGCGGGCCGGCTGCTCATCGTGCTGCACCACCTGGTCGTCGACGGGGTGTCGTGGCGCGTCCTGCTCCCGGAGCTGGCCTCGGCCTGGCAGCGGGTGCGCGACGGCCACACCGCACAGCCCGCGGAGACCGGTACCTCGTTGCGGCGGTGGATGCACGCCCTGGCCGACGAGGCGGCCACCCCGGAGCGGGAGGCCGAACTGCCCCTGTGGCAGGAACTCCTCGCGGGGGACGACCCGTTGCTCGGCCGGCGGGAGCTCGACCCGGCCCGTGACGTCGCGGCCACCGTGGACACCGTCCGCGTCCAGGTGCCCGCCGAGGTCACCGAGACCCTGCTGGACACGCTGCCCGCCGTGTTCAACGGCGGCGTCGACGACGGTCTGCTTGCCGGCCTCGCGCTGGCCCTCGCCCGCTGGCGCGAGACGAGGGGCGTCTTGGGGAACTCGGCACTCGTCCGGCTCGAAGGACACGGCCGCGAAGAGCACCTCGTGCCCGGCGCCGACCTGTCCGGCACGGTCGGCTGGTTCACCGCGATGTACCCCGTACGCCTGGACGTGAGCGGCGTCGACGTGGCGGACGCGTTCGCCGGCGGCCGGGCCGCCGGGAAGGCGGTCAAGGCCGTCAAGGAGCAGCTGCGGGCGGTGCCGGACAACGGCATGGGCTACGGCCTGCTGCGCCACCTCAACACCAAGACCGGCAGCGCGCTGGCCAAGGCGCGGGAGCCGCGGATCGGGTTCAACTACCTCGGCAAGTCCTCCGGCGCGGACATCCCCGCGGAACTGCGGGGCCTGGGCTGGGGCCTGGACACCACGCACCAGGACCTGATCGCCGCACCGGACGCGGACATGCCGGCCCTCTCGGCCCTGGAGATCAGCGCGGTGGCCGCCGACACGGAGGACGGCCACGAGCTGACCGCCTACTTCGGCTTCCCCACCGGGGTGCTCTCCCGTGAGGAGGTCAGTGAACTGGCCGGTCTCTGGGTCCAGGCACTGACCGCCCTCGCCCGGCACGCCACCACTCCCGAAGCCGGTGGTCTCACCCCGAGCGACGCCCCGCTGGTCGAGGTGAGCCAGGGGGAGATCGACGCCTGGGAGGACCGCTTCGGCAAGCTGGCCAAGGTGTGGCCGGCGACAGCGGCCCAGTCCGGGATCCTCTTCCAGGCGAAGCTGGCCGGCGGGTCGTTCGACCCGTACCACATCCAGCTCGTCTTCCACCTGACCGACGAGGTCGACCCGGAGCGGATGCGCCGGGCCGGCCAGGCGCTCCTCGACCGCTACCCCGTCCTCCGCGCGGCGTTCGTCGACCGGGAGGACGGCGACGTGGTGCAGGTGGTGCCCGAGGCGGTGACCCTGCCGTGGCAGCACATCGACCTCACGGCGGCCGCCGGAGCCGAACGGGCCGAGGCGTTCGAGCGGTTCCTGGAGCAGGACCGCACCACGTACTTCGACACGGACGGCACCCCGCTGATCCGGCTCGCACTCGCCGTCCTCGAACCGGGGCGCCCCGAACTGGTCCTCACCGCCCACCACGTGCTCTACGACGGCTGGTCCACACCACTGCTCCTGCAGGACCTCCTGCTGCTCTACGCGGCCGACGGCGACCCGTCCGGCCTGCCCGCACCCCGCGACTACGGCGACTTCCTCGCGTGGATGACCCGGCAGGACCGGGAGGAGTCCGCACGGGTGTGGGCGGCGGAACTCGAAGGGTTCGAGGAGCCGACCCTGCTCGCCCCGGGCTTCGAGGCCGCGGACGACAAGGGCCGCGGCCAGGTCGACATCACCGTGCCGCGCGACGTGGCGCTGGACCTCGACCGGGTCGCCGCCGATCTGGGCATCACCATGAACACCCTGGTCCAGGGGGCCTGGGCACTGGTTCTCGGCGACCTCACCGGCCGCCAGGACGTGGTGTTCGGCACCACCGTGTCCGGGCGCCCGCCCGCGGTGAACGGCGTCGAGTCGATCGTCGGGATGCTCATCAACACCGTTCCCGTGCGCGTCACCTACGCGCCCGGCGACACCTTCGCCGAGTTCCTCACCCGGCTGCAGAAGCGGCAGAGCGGCCTGGCGGACCACCACTACTACGGGCTCGCGGAGATCCAGCGGGCCACCGGCCTGAAGTCGCTCTTCGACTCGCTGTTCGTCTTCGAGTCGTTCCCCGTCGACGAGGACGGCCTCAGCGCCGCCTCCGACGCCGAGGGCGGCATCGCCTACGACGGCTTCACCCCGTCCGCGGGCAACCACTACCCGCTGTGCCTGATGGCGGCGGCCGCCCCGCATCTCGACTGCATCATCCAGTACGCCCTCGGCATCTTCGACCAGGACACGGTCGAGACGTACGCGGCCCGGCTCGTCCTCGTCCTGCGGCAGCTGGCCGCCGACCCCGGGCGCAGGATCGCGCAGGTCGACGCCCTGGAGCCGGCCGAGCGCGACCGGGTCCTCGCCGTCCTGAACGACACGACGGGCCCGGCCCGCGAGGTCACGCTCACCGAGCTGTTCGAGGCGCAGGTGGCCCGGACCCCGGACGCGGTGGCCGTGGTCGCCGATGGCGAGTCGCTCACGTACGCCGAACTGGACGCCCGCGCCGAGCAGTTGGCGCTCGCGCTGGTGGAGCGCGGGGTGGGCCCGGAGAGCGTGGTGAGCATCGTCCTGCCGCGCACGGCCACCATGGCGGTGGCTCTCCTTGGCGTGCTCAAGGCGGGCGGAGCCTATCTGCCCGTCGATCCCGCCTACGCCGCGGCCCGGCTCCCGCACATCCTCCCCGGCGCCCGGCCGCACCTGCTGCTGACCGACACCGGGACCAGGGCGGTCATCCCGGCCACGGACGTTCCCGTCGTCCTCATCGACGACATCGACCTGGCGGCCACCGCGGACGCCGGGAAGGCGGGGGCACGGCGCAAGGCCCGGCCGGACAACCTCGTCTACGTCGTCTACACCTCCGGGTCCACCGGCGTGCCCAAGGGCGTCAGCGTCACCCACACCACCATCGTCAACGCCGTGGACACCATGGCCACGCAGGCCGGGATGGAGGCCGGCCGACGGGTGCTGCTCGCCGCCTCGTTCGGCTTCGACGTCGCCACCTTCGAGCTGTTCGCCGCGCTCACCAGGGGCGGCAGCGTCGAGATCGTCCGTGACGTCCTCGCGCTGACCGACCGCGGCACCTGGGACGTCGACGTCATCTGCTCGGTGCCGTCCGCCTTCGCGGAACTCGTCGACCAACTCGGCGACCGCATCGAGCCCATGGCGCTGAACATCTCCGGGGAGGTGCTGACCCCGGCCCTGGCGGCGCGGGTGCGCGGACTCTGGCCGCAGGCACGGGTCATCAACAGCTACGGACCCAGCGAGACCTTCTACGCCACCGCGCACCTCCTGGACTCCGGGCAGCCCTACGCCGACGGAGTGCCCATCGGCCGGCCCTTCCCCGGAGTACGCGCCTACATCCTCGGCCCGGGCCTGAAGCTGCTGCCGCCGGGCGCACCGGGCGAGCTCTATCTGGCGGGCGCGGGCCGCGGCTACCACCGCCAGCCCGCCATGACCGCCGACCGCTTCGTGCCCGACCCCTACGGTCCTGCCGGCGCCCGGATGTACCGCACCGGTGACATCGCCCGCCTCACCCCGGACGGAGAGCTGCAACACCTGGGCCGCGTCGACACACAGGTCAAGATCCGCGGCTACCGCGTCGAACCCGGCGAGATCGAGGCCGCCCTGACGACCCACGCCGGCATCGCCCAGGCCGCCGTCGTGGTCCAGCACAACGGCGACCGCACGCCCGACCTGGTCGCCTACCTCGTTCCCGATCCCGGCGCGGCCACTCCGTCCCTGGAGGAACTGCGCGACCACTTGGCGCAGCGGCTGCCCGAGTACATGGTCCCCGCCGCCTACGTCACGCTCGACCGGCTGCCCCTGTCACCCAACGGCAAGCTCGACCTCAAGGCGCTGCCTGCCGCCGAAGTCACGCCCACCACGACCTTCCGGGCGCCGCGCACCGCCCGCGAGGAGGTGCTCGCCAAGCTCTTCGGCGAGGTGCTCGACCTGGAGAAGGTCGGCATCGACGACGGCTTCTTCGAGCTCGGCGGGCACTCCCTGCTCGCCACCAGGCTGATCAACCGAGTCCGTGTCGATCTTGGGATCGAGATACCGATCCGCAAGATCTTCGACCTGCCGACGGTGTCCGCGCTCGCCGCGTGGACGGAGGCATCGGCTGTTCCCGTTCGCCCCACTCTTCGCAGGATGATCACAGAGGAGCAAGAGCAGTGATTCCGCTTTCGTTCGCACAGCGCCGCATGTGGTTGACGCACCAGCTCGAGGGCGGGGCGGAAACCTACAACATCTCACCGGCGTACCGGCTGACCGGACCACTGGACCAGGACGCCCTCACCGCCGCGATCCGTGACCTGGTCGAGCGGCACGAGCCGCTGCGCACCACGTACGTGACGGACGACCAGGACGAGCCCTACCAGCGGATCCTGTCGCCGGCACAGGCGTCGGTGCAGGTGCCGGTGGTCGACGTGTCCGCCGACGAACTGCGCGGCACCGTCGCGAAGTTCATCACCTACCGGTTCGACCTGGCGGCCGAGATCCCCTTCAAGGCGACCCTCTTCCGCTGCGGCCCCGAGGACCACCTGCTGGTCCTGCTCGTCCACCACATCGCGTCGGACGGCGTCTCCGGCGGTCTGATGGCACGGGACATGGGCATCGCCTACGCCGCCCGCCTGGAGGGCAGGGCGCCGGAGTACGAGCCGCTGCCCGTGCAGTACAAGGACTACGCGCTGTGGCAGCGCGAGCTGCTCGGTGACGTGTCGGACCCGGACAGCCTGGCCGCGGCGCAGGCCGAGTACTGGCGCGAGGAACTGTCGGGAGTCCCGCAGCCGATCAACCTGCCGCTCGACCGCCCGCGGACCACGGACAGGAACCCGCAGGGCGACAAGGTCTCCTTCGTGGGGGACCAGGCGGTGGGCCTGGGGCTGCGGAAGCTGGCCGACGAGCGCGGGATGACCATGTCGATGGTCATGCAGGCCGCGCTCGGCGTGCTGCTCGGCAAGCTGGGCGGCGGGGACGACGTGACCATCGGCGGTCCGATGGCCGGGCGGAACGACGAAGCACTGGCCGATCTGGTCGGGTTCTTCGTCAACACCCAGGTGCTGCGGGTCGATCTCTCCGGTGACCCCACGTTCGACGACCTCCTCACCCAGGTGCGCGAGAAGACGCTGGCGGCCTACGAGCGCCAGGACGTGCCGTTCGAGACACTGGTCGAGTTGATCAATCCGGACCGCACCACGGCGTACCAGCCGCTGTTCCAGGTGATGCTCGCCTGGCAGAACTTCGAGAAGCAGGACTTTGAACTCCCCGGCCTCGAGGCGGAGTTCGAGCAGCACGTCACGGCGACCTCCCTCGTCGACCTCACCATGTTCTTCGACGTGAACGACTCGGGGGAGCTGCGGGGCGAACTCCAGTACGCGACCGCACTGTTCGACCGCGACACGGTCGAGGCCATCGCGGCGCGCTACCTGCTTGTTCTGGAGCAGCTGGTCGCCGACCCGCGGACACCGGTCAACCGGCTCGAAATGCTGCTGGAGGGCGAGCGGGAGCGGCTGCTGCGGGAGGTCAACGACACGGCGCGGCCGGTGGCCGTGGGCACCCTGCCGGACGCCTTCGAGGCCCAGGCGGAGCGCACCCCGGACGGTGTCGCGGTCATCGGCGAGCAGGAGAGGCTGACGTACGGGGAGTTCAACCGGCGCGCCAACCAGCTGGCCCACTGGCTGATCGAACAAGGCGCGGGCCCCGACCAGTTGGTCGCCGTGAGCATCCCTCATTCGGTCGACCTGCTGGTCGCCGTCTACGCGGTGGTGAAGTCGGGCGCGGCGTATGTGCCGGTGGACCCCGAGCTGCCCGAGGACCGGGTGCGGCACATGCTCGACAGCGCGAAGCCACTGCTGGTGCTCGACGAAGCGATCGAGGACGTGTCCGGATACCCGGAGACGAACCCGCGGCGCGCGCTGCTGCCGGACCACATCGCGTACGTCATCTTCACCTCCGGTTCCACGGGCGGCCCCAAGGGCGTGCCGGTGTCGCACCGGTCGATCATGAACCGGATGCGCTGGGGCCGTGAGTACTTCGGCGTCGGTGCCGAGGACCGGATGCTGTTCAGCACGCTGGCGAGCTTCGACGCGTCGGTGCCGGAGATGTTCGCCAACCTGCAGTCGGGCGGCGCCGTGGTCGTCACACGCCCGGACGGGCGCCGTGACCCGGCCTACCTGGCAGAGCTGATCCAGCGCGAGCGCGTGACCAGCGCGTTCTTCGTGCCTTCCCTGCTCGCGGCGCTCGTCGCCGAACCCCTGACCAAGCAGTGCGACACGCTGCGCTGGGTCGAGGCCGGCGGCGAGACGTTCCCGGCCGAGCTGGCCAACCGGCTCGTCGAGCTGCTGCCCGGCTGCGTCGCGCACAACCTCTACGGCCCCACCGAGGCGGCGGTGGAGGCCACGACCTGGCAGCACGAGCCGGGCGCGGACCGCCTGCCGATCGGCGTGCCGCTGTGGAACGTCCAGGTGTACGTACTGGACACCGCGCTGCGCCCGGTCGCGCCGGGAGTCGCCGGCGAGCTGTACATCGCCGGTGTCGGGCTCGCGCGAGGCTATTTGGGGCAGAGCGCGCTGACCGCGGAGCGGTTCGTGGCGTGCCCCTTCGGCGAACCCGGCGCGCGGATGTACCGCTCGGGAGACCTGGTGCGGTGGGACAAGGAGGGCCGGCTCGAGTACATCGGCCGGAGCGACTTCCAGGTGAAGGTCCGGGGCCACCGGATCGAACTGGGTGACATCGAGCACGCGCTCGCCGGCCACCCCGCGGTCGCGCAGGCGGCGGTCGTGGTGCGCGAGGCCCAGCAGGGCGACAAGCGCCTCGTGGGTTTCGTGGTGCCTGATCCGGCCGCCGTAGTGGTCGACGCGGGCGCCCGGGTGGACGAGTGGCGCCTGCTCTGCGACGCGAGTTATGCCGACTCCGCCGACGAGGAGTGGGGTGAGGACTTCCAGCTGTGGCAGTCGGTGTACGACGGACAGCCGATCGTGCCCGAGCAGCTGGCACAGTGGCGGGACGCTGCGGTGGAGCAGGTGCTGCGGTTCGCGCCGCGGCGTGTCCTCGAGATCGGCGTGGGTTCCGGTCTGCTCATGTCGAAGATCGTCGGTGAGGTAGAGGAGTACTGGGGCACCGACATCTCGGCCACCGTGGTGGACCGGGTCCGGGCCCGGGCCGGGCAGGCCGGCCACGGCGACCGGGTCCGGCTGAGCGTCCAGGCCGCCGACGACATCTCCGGGCTGCCCCTGGGCGGGTTCGACACCGTGGTGCTCAACTCGGTGGTGCAGTACTTCCCGGGCGTCGAGTACCTGGACCAGGTGCTGCGCCAGGCCCTTGACCTCCTCGCGCCGGGCGGCCGCCTGGTCGTCGGCGACGTGCGCAACGCCGCGACGCTCCGGCTTCTGCTGACCGCGGAGAAGAGCGCGGCGCAGCCCTACGCCTCTCATGAGGACGTGCGGGCGATGGTCGAGCAGGCGCTGCTCGCCGAGCGGGAGCTGGTGATCGCCCCGGAGTGGTTCGCCGAGTGGGCGGCCGACCGTTCCGTCGTGGCCGACATCCGGCTGAAGGCGGGGAAGGCGCACAACGCGCTGACCCGGCACCGCTACGAGGTCGTCCTGCACAAGCAGCCGGCCGACGTGTTTGACCTGTCCGGTGTGCCCGCGGTGCCGTGGGGCCGGGAGGTGTCCGACCAGGGCGCCCTGGGCGTCCTCGTGGAGCGGGCGGGCGGTCCGGTGCGGGTGACCGGGATACCGAACGCACGCCTCGTCGCGGAGGCCGCCGCGGCGACCACCGCGGGCGTGGTGAACGCGGACGTCCCCTCCGGCCCCTCGATCGACCCGCAGGACCTGGCGACATGGGCGCAGCAGAAGGGCCTGCACGCGGTCCTCACCTGGTCGGGCCGGAGCGACCACGCCTTCGACGCGGTCTTCCTGACCGAACAGCGGACCGTCTGCGGAGGCTTCGTCCCCAACGCCGCGTCCGGGCGGGCCCGGACGAACACCCCCGCCCTTGCCAAGTCGATCGGTCCCCTCCTGGAGGAGCTGCCCGGCTATCTGCGGGGCCGCCTTCCCGAGTACATGGTCCCGGCCGTGGTGGTGCCGCTCGCGGAGCTTCCGCTGAATCCGGCCGGCAAGCTCGACCGGCGAGCGCTGCCGCTGGAGCACACGACCACCGTGCGCGGCGGAGGACCGCGCAACTCCCACGAGGAGAAGCTGTGCGCCTTCTTCTGCGAGTTGCTGGAGCTGGAGCGGGTCGGCATCGACGACGACTTCTTCGCGCTCGGCGGGCACTCGTTCCTGGCCACCCGGCTCAGCGCCAGCATCCGCAAGGAATTCGGCCTCGACATGCCGCTGCGGACGATCATCCAGTTCCCCACGGTGGCCGAGCTGGCCGCGGTGGCGCTCACCGGCCGCATCCCCGGTGACCACGCCGAAGCGTTCGCGCCGGTGCTGCCCCTGAACAGGGACCCGGGGACGGGGAAGGAACCGGTGTGGTTCTTCCACGGAGCGGGCGGCATCGGCTGGGCCTACTTCACCTTCGCGCCGTACCTGGACCGCCAGTGCTACGCCCTGCAGGCCCGCGGCGCCGACGGCAGGGAACCGCTGGCGGAGTCGGTGGACGAAATGGTCCGCGACTACGTCAGCCAGATACTCAAGACGCAGGCCGAGGGCCCCTACTACCTGATCGGCTGGTCCTTCGGCGGTCCGATCGTGCACGCCGTCGCGGACGCGCTCGACCGGCTCGGCCACGAGGTCGCGCTGCTTGCCGTCCTGGACTCCCAGCCGGGCAGCGACGCCCCGGGCAACGGATTCCGGCAGATCGCCGGCCGCACCCAGCAGCTTTACCGCGGGGATCTCGAGGAGGTCTTCGGCAAGTTCATGAACACCAAGAACATGGACGGCTTCCTGGACGGCATGTCGCGGATGGGCGCCAACAACATCCGCATCATGTCCACCTTCGTATCCCCGGTATTCCGCGGAAATCTGCTGTTCTTCAACGCGACGGGGGACAAGGACACGTCGTATGCGCCCGACTGGGAGCCTTTCGTCCTCGGTTCGGTCGAGTCGTACGACGTGGACGCCACGCACAACGACCTGCACATGCCGAAATCCGCAGGGCAAATCATGAGGATCATCGCCGCCAAGCTGGCGGACGACTGACCGGGAAAACAATCCGACGTAATGATGATTGGGGTTGGTCGGGGTGACAGAACCCGGCGTGTCCGTGGAAGACCGGGACCGCAGCGCGCTGCTGTGCGTGCCGTTCGCGGGAGCAGGGCCTTCGTTCTTCCACCCGTGGCGGGCGCTGTCCGCCGACCGTTGGCGAGTGCTTTCCGTCGAACTTCCCGGCAGGGAGCGGCGGATCATGGAGACGCCGTACCGGAATGTCGTCGAAGCGGCCAAGGACTCGGTCGACGGCATTGTCGCGGAAATCGGCGAAGGGGCGCCGGCGGTGGTGTTCGGGCACAGCCTGGGCGCCGTGCTCGCGTACGAACTGGTGCATCTGCTCGGCGCGCGCGGTGTGCGTGTCGAGCGGCTTGTCGTCAGTGGTTCGCCGGGACCGTGGACACAGCGGGAGAGGCGGGCCACCGGGCTTCCCGACGAGGAATTCCTCGCCCGGGTGGAGGAGTTCGCGGGATTCCGGCACGAGGCTCTGGACCACCCGGAAATGCGTGAACTGATTCTGCCCGTGCTGCAGGCCGACTGCGAAATGCACGAGAACTACGTTCCGAGCACCGACGAACTGGTGTCGGTGCCGATCTGCTCGCTCCGGGGCCGTTCCGACGGACTGGTCACCGCCGAAGAGGCGCAGCAGTGGCGGGACGCGACCACGAGTGAATTCAGCTATGTGGAGTTCCCGGGCGATCACATGTACCTGGTCGACAGCGGCAGGGAGGTGCTGGATCTCATCGAGGCGGAATCCGCCGGCATTCGCTGACGTCCCGCGCCGGAGTCTCCCGGCGCGGGCCCCCCACGGCACCACTGTTGGACGAAGACGTTAAGGAGACGACGATCATGGCTCAGCCGATCGTTAGCCTGCTGGACCCCGAATTCCATGACGACCCCGTCGGCGCCTATGCCCGCCTGCGGGAGATGGCCCCGCTTGTTCCCATCGGGTTTCCCGGAGGGCCGCCGGTCTGGCTGATCACGCGGAACGAAGACCTCAAGACGGCTCTGAGCGACCCGCGGCTCGTGGTGGACAACAGAAACGTGCCGGGCCACCACGGGCCCAGCCTGGTGGACCAGACCATCGCGGTTCTTGATGTGCCGGAGAAGTTCCAGAACGACCTCCGGGACTACATGGCGGCCAACATGGGACTCGTGGACGGCAAGTATCACGCTCGGCTGCGCCGCCTCGTGACTCCCGCTTTCAGCGTCCGGCGGATGAAGGCGCTGCGGCCGCGTATCGAGGAGATTTCCGCCCGGCTCCTCGACACCCTGGCCCGCAAGGGATCGGGCGACCTCATAGAGGAGTACTCCTCACCGCTGACCGGCACCGTCATCTGCGAACTCATCGGAATCGACGAGGCCGATCAGCCGCAGGTACGCAAGTGGATGAACGACTACACCGACCCCGAGGCCGACACCCTGGGGGGCCTTCGGAACCTGGCCGAGTACATCAAGGGGCTCATCGACCGGCGCCGGGCCGAGCCCGCGGACGACATGATTTCCGTCCTGGTGCAGAAGGGCGACGAGGACGGTGACCGGCTCACCGAAGCCGAGATCGTCTCGGTCGTGCTCGTCGTCGTGAACAACGGACACCATTCCACGGCCCACTTCATTCCGAACGCGATCCTCAAACTCCTGGAGAACCCGGATCAGCTGGCCCTGCTGCGCGCCAGGCCGGACGCCCTGCCGCACGCCATGCACGAGTTGATGCGGGTCGCGAATCCCGTCCCGACCGCCGGACCGCGGTACGCGACCGAGGACATGGAGTTCGCCGGGGTCTCGATCTGCAAGGGAGATGCCCTGACGGGCTCCCTGCAGTCCGCCAATTACGACCCGCGCGTTTTCTCCGAGCCCGAAGGATGCGACGTGGAACGCGTGCTGGAGCGCGGGCAGAGCCACACCGCTTTCGGCGCGGGCCCGCACTACTGCCTCGGTGCCGCACTCGCCCACCTCGAAGGCGAGATAGCCCTCGACCACCTGATGATCCAGCGCGACACCCTGGAAATCGCCGGCCGCCTGACGTACCACGAGCCCTTCCCCGGCGCCGGCGCCCAGGCGCTCTCCACATTCCCCGTGCGCTTGTGAGAGCCAGGGCCGGACACTTCGGAAGGCGATCGTGATGAGCGAGACGTACCGCGCGACCAAAGACATCGCCGGTGATCTCGCCGGGGCGCTCCCGGCGGGCGGCGCAGCGGTGCTGCGCATGGAGGATCTGCATCCCGGCGTCGCGGATCCCGTGATGGACACGATGAACTTCCTCAACGAAGTCACCCTGAATTACCCCGAGGCCGTCTCCTTCGGTCCGGGCAGGCCGCACGAGGACTTCTTCGACACCGAGCAGATCTTCGCCCATCTGCGCCGCTTCCTCGACCACTTGGCCTCGGAGGGGCGCACACCGGCCGAGGTGCGCAGCGCCATGTTCCAGTACGGGCCGTCCGCCGGGCTGATCCGCGAACTCGTCGCCGATTCGCTCCGCGCGGACGAGGGCATCGACGTACCGGCGGAGTCGATCGTGGTCACGGTGGGCTGCCAGGAGGCGATGTTCCTGGCGCTGCGCGCGCTGATGTCCGGTCCCGAGGACGTGCTGCTCGTCTCCAGCCCCTGCTATGTGGGGATCACCGGTGCGGCGCGGCTCCTCGACGCCGACGTGGTCGCCGTGGAGGAGCGGGCGGGCGGCCTGTCGTGCGCCGACGTGGAGGCCGCGGTCCTGGCCGAGCGCCTGCGAGGGCGCAGGCCTCGCGCGCTTTACGTGATCCCCGACCATTCCAATCCGTCCGGCGTCACGATGCCGCTGGAGACCAGGCACGAACTGCTCGCACTGGCCGACCGGTTCGACTTCTACATCCTTGAGGACAGCCCGTACCGCCTTGTCAGCCCCGGCGCACAGGTGCCCACGCTGAAATCGCTCGACCAGAGCCGGCGAGTGATCCACCTGGGCTCGTACGCGAAGTCGCTCTTCCCCGGTGCGCGCGTGGGTTATGCCGTCGCCGACCAGACGGTGCTGCGGGCGGACGGGACCACGGGGCTGCTCGCCGACGAGCTCGCCAAGATCAAGAGCATGATCACCGTGAACACCTCGCCGCTGAGCCAGGCGGCCGTGGCGGGTGCCCTGCTGGCCTCCGGCGGCCGTGTCTCCGAGCTGAACGAGGAGGCGGCCGCCCACTACGGGGACACCATGCAAGTCGCCCTGCGCGGCCTGGAACGCGAGTTCCCCGCCGAGCGCCGGTCCCGGCTCGGCGTGAGCTGGAACGCGCCCAGCGGGGGCTTCTTCCTGACACTGCAGGTCGCCTTCCGCGCCGACGACGCCGCGCTGGGCCGGTCCGCGCAGGACTTCGGGGTCATCTGGACGCCGATGTCCTACTTCCATCCGGACGGCGGGGGTGATCACACCATCCGGCTGTCGACCAGCTATCTGACCCACGCGGACGTGGAGGAGGGGCTCCGGCGGCTGGCCGATTTCATCGAGTCCGAGGTTGCCGCGGCACAGCGCCGTGCCTGCTGAGTCCGGTCAAGTGTGCACCCCTGGAGGTGGCGTGTGGATATCCAGTCGATTGATCACATAGAGCTTTTCGTTGATGACGCCGAGGAGGCGGCCCTCGGGCTGAGCGACCAGTTCGGCTTCGCCGTCGCCGGTCGCGGCGGTGCCCGTACGGGTCTGCGCGGATGCGAGTCGGTGCTGTTGCGCCAGCACAACATCACCCTGCTGGTGACCTCGGCCACCAGCCCGCAGCACCGTGCGGCCGAATACGTCGAGCGGCACGGCCAGGGCGTCGGTGTGATCGGCCTGCGTGTCGACGACGCCCAGGCCGCGTTCGCCGAAGCGGTCGAGCGGGGGGCCCTGCCCGTCGCCCCGCCCGAGAGAGTCGGCCCCGAAGGAGCCGAGGTCGTCTTCGCCTCGGTGAGCGGGTTCGGCGACGTGGAGCACCGCTTCGTCTCCCGCGGCCGGCCCGACGGCCCGTTCGCCCCGCTGATCGAGGAGACCGCGTCGGCCCGTTCCGGCGAGGGACTGTTCACGGAGATCGACCACCTCGCGGTGTGCGTGCCCGCAGGCACGCTCAAGGAGACGGTGCACGCCTACGAGGAGATATTCGGCCTCCGCCAGACCTTCGAGGAGCAGATCATCGTCGGGTCCCAGGCCATGGACTCGAAGGTCGTCCAGAACGGATCCGGACGGCTGACCCTGACCATCATCGAGCCGGACATCACCCGGGCCCCGGGCCAGATCGACCGGTTCATCGAGGCCCACGACGGCGCGGGCGTCCAGCACATCGCCTTCCTCACCGACGACATCCTGACCGCCGTGCCCAAGAGCGCCGAGCGGGGCGTGCGTTTCCTGACCACACCGCAGAACTACTACGAGGCGCTGGACTCACGGCTCGGCCCGATCGGCGTCCCCGTGGAGGCGCTGCGCGAGGTCAACGTCCTCGCCGACCGCGACCCGGCAGGGATCATGCTGCAGATCTTCACCGAGTCGCGGCACACCAGGGGCACGCTCTTCTACGAACTGATCGACCGCCGTGGTGCCAGCACGTTCGGCAGCAACAACATCAAGGCCCTCTACGAAGCCGTGGACCGCCAGCAGACGAGCAACCCGACCGGCCAGGCCTGACACCTGAGACCTGCCCGCACCGGTGACGGTCCCGCGTCGCCCTCCCACCACCGCAGGATGACCATAGAGGAGCAGACCCAGTGATTCCGCTTTCTTTCGCACAGCGCCGCATGTGGCTGACGCACCAAATGGAGGGCGGGGCCGAGACGTACAACATCTCCCCGGCGTTCCGGCTGACCGGTGCACTGGACCAGGCTGCCCTCATCGCCGCCATCCGTGACCTGGTCGAGCGGCACGAGCCGCTGCGCACCCTGTACGTCACGGACGACCAGGGCGAACCCTTCCAGCGGATCCTGTCGTCGGCACAGGCCTCGGTGCAGGTGCCGGTGGTCGAGGTGTCCGACGGCGAACTGCCCGGCGTGGTCGAGGAGTTCATCACCCACCGGTTCGACCTGGCGGCCGAGATCCCCTTCAAGGCGACCCTCTTGCGCCGCGGCCCCGAGGACCACGTCCTGGTCCTGGTCATCCACCACATCGCATCGGACGGCGCCTCGGTGGCGCCGCTGGTACGGGACATGTCCGCGGGGTACGCCGCGCGCCTGGAGGGCAGGGCGCCGGAGTTCGAGCCGCTGCCCGTGCAGTACAAGGACTACGCGCTGTGGCAGCGCGAGTTGCTCGGTGATGTGTCGGACCCGGGCAGCCTGGCCGCGGCGCAGGCCGAGTACTGGCGCGAGGAGCTGGCGGGAGTTCCGCAGCCGCTGAACCTGCCGCTCGACCGCCCGCGGTCCGCGCAGCGCAGTTCGCAGGGAGACAAGGTCACCTTCGTCGCGGAACCGGAGGTGGGGACCGGGCTGCAGAAGCTGGCCGACGAGCGCGGGATGACCGTGTCGATGGTCATGGAAGCCGCGCTCGGCGTGCTGCTCGGCAAGCTGGGCGGCGGGGACGACGTGACCATCGGAAGCCCGATCGCCGGGCGCACCGACGAAGCACTGGCCGATCTGGTCGGATTCTTCGTCAACACCCGGGTGCTGCGGGTGGACCTCTCCGGTGACCCGACGTTCGACGACCTCCTGACGCAGGTGCGGGAAAAGACGCTGGCGGCCTACGAGCGCCAGGACGTGCCGTTCGAGACGCTGGTCGAGTTGATCAACCCGGACCGCTCCACGGCGTACCAGCCGCTGTTCCAGGTGATGCTCGCCTGGCACAACTGGGAACGGGGTGAGTTCGAACTCTCCGGTCTCGACGTGGAGTTCGAGCAGCACGTCACATCGACGGCCATGTTCGACCTGTTCTTCAACATGGCCGTGGAAGAGTCGGGCGGCCTGCGCTGCGACCTCCAGTACGCGACCCAGCTGTTCGACCGCGACACGGTCGAGGCCGTAGCCGCCCGGTTCGTGCGGGTCCTCGAGCAGGTGGCCACCGACCCGACGGCCCCGATCAGCGCCGTCGAGGTGCTGTCGCCGGCAGAGCGCGACTGGCTGGTCCGAGGAGTCAACGACACCGGACGGCCGGTGGACCCCGGCACCCTGCCGGACGCGTTCGAGGCCCGGGTGGAGCGTGACCCCGACCGCGTCGCGCTGATCGGCGAGCAGGAGAGGCTGAGCTACGGCGAGTTCAACCGGCGTGCCAACCAGCTGGCACATTGGCTGGTGGAACAGGGCGCCGGCGCCGAGCAGCTGGTGGCGGTGCGCATACCGCGTTCGGTGGACCTGATGGTGGCTCTGTACGCCGTGGTCAAGGCGGGCGCCGCCTATCTGCCGATCGACACCGACCTGCCCGGGGACCGGGTACAGCAGGTGGTGCGCAGCGCGCGTCCGCTGCTGGTGCTCGACGAGACGCTGCCGGACGTGTCCGGGTACCCGCAGGACAACCCGCGGCGTGAACTGTCGCCGGACAACGCCGCCTACGTCATCTTCACCTCCGGATCCACCGGCGGCCCCAAGGGCGTGCAGGTCTCGCACCGGTCGATCATGAACCGCCTCGCATGGGGGCTCGGACACTTCGAGGTGGGCCCCGAAGACCGGGTGCTGCTGAGCACATCGGCGAGTTTCGACGTGTCGGTGCCGGAGCTGTTCGGGCCCTTGCAGGCGGGTGCGGCCGTGGTGATCTCGCGGCCGGACGCCCGCAAGGACCCCGCCTATCTGGCCGAGCTGATCCGGCGGGAGCAGGTGACCGGCGCCGACTTCGTACCCTCCCTCCTGGAGGTGTTCGTCGCCGATCCTGCGGCGAAGGAGTGCACCAGCCTGCGCTGGATCGAGGTCGCGGGCGAGGCGTTCCCGCCGGCGCTCGCCAAGAAGGTCGCCGACGTGCTGCCCGGCTGCGGTGTGCACAACCTCTACGGACCCACCGAGGCGTCGGTGGAGGTCACGGCGTGGCAGTACGTGCCGGGTGCGGCCCGGGTCCCGATCGGCGCACCGGTGTGGAACACCCAGGTGTACGTCCTTGACGCGGCGCTGCGCCCGGTCGCGCCCGGGGTCGCGGGCGAGCTGTACCTGGCCGGTGCCGGGCTCGCGCGAGGCTATCTGGGGCAGAGCGCTCTGACCGCGCACCGGTTCGTCGCCTGCCCCTTCGGCGCGCCCGGCACCCGCATGTACCGCACCGGGGATGTCGTGCGGTGGAACAAGGACAGCCAGGTCGAGTACATCGGACGGGCGGACTTCCAGGTGAAGGTCCGGGGCTTCCGCATCGAGCTGGGCGAGATCGAGAGCGCGCTGGCCGGGCACCCCGGAGTGGCACAGGCGGCGGTCCTGGTGCGTGAGAACCAGCAGGGCGACAAGCGCCTGGTGGGCTACGTGGTGCCCGATCCCGAAGCCGCGGTGGCCGACACCGGCGACCAGCTGGACGAGTGGCGCCAGGTCTACGACGAGACGTACGCCGAATCCAACGACACCGAACTGGGCGAGGACTTCGAGCTGTGGAGGTCGGTGTACGACGGCGAGCCGCTCCCGCGTGAGCAGATGGACGAGTGGCGGGACGAGGCGGTGGCCCAGGTGCTGCGCTTCGCGCCCCGGCGTGTCCTCGAAATCGGTGTGGGTTCCGGTCTGCTGCTCGCGAAGATCGTCGACGCGGTCGACGAGTACTGGGGCACCGACATCTCCGCCACCGTCGTGGACCGGCTCCGGGCCCAGGCCGAGCAGGCGGGCCACGGCGACCGGGTCCGGCTCAGCGCCCAGGGGGCCGAGGACATATCCGGGCTGCCCAAGGGCGCCTTCGACACCGTCCTGCTCAACTCGGTGGTGCAGTACTTCCCCGACGCCGAGTACCTGGACCAGGTGCTGCGCCAGGCCGTGGAGCTCCTCGCGCCGGGCGGCCGCGTCATCGTCGGTGACGTCCGCAACGCCACCACCCTCCGGCTGATGACGACCGCCGTGCAGCGTGCGGCACACCCGCACGCCTCGCGTGACGAACTGCGCGCGCTGGTCGAGCAGGCGCTGCTCGCCGAGCGGGAGCTGGTGGTCGCCCCTGAGTGGTTCACCAAGTGGGCGGCGGAGCGATCCCTCACGGTCGACATCCGGCTGAAGCCGGGACAGGCGCACAACGAACTGACCCGGCACCGCTACGAGGTCATCCTGCACAACGACCCGGCCGACGCCCTCGAACTCTCCGGCGTGCCCGCGGTGCAGTGGGGCCGTGAGGTCTCCGACCTGGCCGGTCTCGAAGACCGCGTCAACCGGGCGGGCGGCGCGGTCCGCGTGACCGGAATACCCAACGCACGCCTGACGGACGAGGCGGCCACGGCGACCTCCACCGGTGTCCTGACCTCGGCCGCCCTCCCCGGCAGGCCACTTGACCCACACGACCTCACCGCGTGGGCACGGCGGCAGGGCCGCGGCGCGATCCTCACCTGGTCGGGCCAGGCCGGCCACGCCTTCGACGCGATCGTCCTGCCCGAGCGTGAGAAGGGGCAGCGGACCGTCTCCGGAGGGTTCGTTCCCGGCGAGGAGACGGGGCGGGCCCTGGTGAACGCCCCCGCGCTGGCCACGGCGATCGGTCCGCTCCTGGCCGAGCTGCCCGAGTACCTGCGCGGGCGGCTGCCGGACTACATGGTCCCGGCCGTGGTCGTACCGCTCTCGGAACTCCCGCTGAACACGGCAGGCAAGCTCGACCGGCGGGCGCTGCCGTCGGACCGTGCGACCACCGCGCGAGGCGGCGGGCCCCGCAACTCCCATGAGGAGAAGCTCTGCTCCTTCTTCTGCGAGCTGCTCGGCCTGGAGCGGGTCGGTGTCGAGGACGACTTCTTCGCGCTCGGCGGGCACTCGCTCCTGGCCACCCGGCTCAGCGCCAAGATCCGCAAGCAGTTCGACCTTGACATGCCCCTGCGAACGATCGTCCAGTTCCCCACCGTGGCCGAGCTGGCCGCGCTGGTGGTCACCGGCGTCTCGCCCGGCGACCACGCCGACTCGTTCGAGGTCGTACTGCCGCTGAACAGGGACCCCGGAACGGGCAAGGCGCCGCTGTGGTTCTTCCACGGAGGCGGCGGCCTCGGCTGGGCACACTTCAGCTTCGCCCCCTACCTGGACCGGCCGGCCTACTGCCTGCAGGCCCGCGGCTCCAACGGCACGGAGCCGGTGGCGGAATCGGTGGAGGAGATGATCGACGACTATCTCGCCCAGATACTCAAGATCCAGCCGGAAGGCCCCTACAACCTGGTCGGCTGGTCCTTCGGCGGCCCGTTGGCCCAGGCCATCGCTGATGTGCTCGACCGGCGCGGACAGGAGATCGCTCTGGTGGCCGTCCTGGACTCCCAACCGGCGTGCGAAGGAAGCGGGTTCAGGCTGCCGGAGGTGGCAAGCAGGTCGGAGGAGGGGTACCGGCAGGACGTCGAGGAAGTCTTCGGCCAGTTCATGAACACCAACAGCATGAACTCCTTCCTCAAGAGCATGGCGAGGGTGGGCTCCAACAACCTGCAGAAGATGGCCCTGTTCCAGACGCCGGTCTACCGCGGCGATCTGCTGTTCTTCCACGCGACGCAGGACAAGGAGAAGTCGTACGGGCCCGACTGGCGGCCGTTCATCCTCGGCACCATCGAGGAGCACGACGTGGACGCCACACACCACGACCTGCACATGCCGAAATCCGCGGAACACATCATGAAGGTCATCGCCACCAAGCTGGCCGACTGACGAGGGAAGGGCATCGAATGAACCGCGCCGGAACGCAGGACGGGCGATGAGACTCACGCTCGCCGATTTCGAGAGTTCGGCCAGGTCCCGACTCGCCCCCGCCGTCTGGGACTTCTTCGAGGGCGGCGCGGGCGAGGAACGGACGCTCGCGGCCAATGCGGGGGCGTTCGACCGGCTGTGGCTGCGCCCGCAGGTCCTGCGCGGCGCCGCCACGCCCCGGACGGCGACCACCATCCTCGGCCGCTCCTGGGACGCGCCGGTGGCGGTCGCACCGCTGGGGTACCACACGCTGGCCCACCCGCTGGGCGAGGTCGCCACCGTGCGCGGGACGGCGGCGGCCGCCCGGGTGCCGGTCGTGATCAGCACCTTCGCCGGGCGCGGCATCGAGGAACTCGCCGCCGCCGGCGGCGGCCCGCTCTGGCTCCAGGTCTACTGCCTGCGTGACCGGGAGATGACGCGGCGCCTCATCGAGCGTGCGCAGGGCGCGGGTTTCGAGGCGCTCGTCCTCACCGTCGACACGCCCCACATGGGCCGCAGGCTGAGGGACCTGCGCAACGGCTTCCGGCTTCCGGCGGGAATCGTCCCTGCCAACCTGGAGGGGCACGACTTCACGGTGCCCGCCGCGCACGCCAGAGCCGAGTTCGCTCCTCTCGACTGGTCGGTGGTGGAGTGGCTGCGCTCGATCAGCCCGCTGCCGGTCCTGCTCAAGGGGATCCTCACCGACGCCGATGCGGCGCGCGCCGTCGAGGCCGGGGCGGACGGCATCATCGTGTCCAACCACGGCGGGAGGCAGCTCGACGGTGTTCCCGCGACTCTCGACGCCCTGCCGGAGATCGTGACGGCGGTGGACGGGCGGGTGCCCGTGCTGCTCGACGGGGGAGTGCGCCGCGGCCGGGACGTGCTGGCCGCGCTCGCGCTCGGCGCCGACGCGGTGCTCGTCGGCCGCCCGATCCTGCACGGCCTCGCCGTCGACGGAGACCAGGGGGTGACGGATGTGCTGAACATCCTGCTCGGTGAACTGACCGACGCCATGGGGCTCGCGGGCCTGCGCGAGCTCGCCGACATCGGCCCCGAAGTCGTCCGGCCCGCCGTCGGCGCCGATGAGTGGGTCCGGCACCACCAGGCTCGCGAGGTGCTGCGGCGCTAGACAGGATTGCGCGGAGTGGGCTCCGGGGTGATCCCGGGGCCCACTCCGCGCCGAAGGACGGTCAGATGCGCCGGTCACGGCCGGGGGAGACGTGACGCGCGCCGGACCGTCCCGGTCCGGTGGCAGGTCAATCGTCGATTGCCTGATAGAGGGTGGTCCAGAAGTCGTGGATGGCCCGCGCCGAATCCGGGGTGGACATCCCGGTCTGCGTGAGCAGGATGCCGACGAGCTGGTTGTCCGGGTCGGCGTACGTCGAGGTGCCTGCCCCGCCGTCCCAGCCGAACTGGCCGACGGGCGCGAAGTCACCGCGGTAGGTGCGCACCGCCATCCCGAAGCCCCACCCGCCGTGCTGCCCCTGGCCGTGCGACAGATGGACGATGTCGCGGGCCCAGGCTTCCCGGGCGGTCAGTTGCCCGGGGGTGAGGCGGTTGGTGGTCATCAGCTCGACGGACTGCCGGGACAGGACGCGTCGGTTGCCGTGCATCCCGTGGTTCAGGAGCATCCGGAAGTAGGCGTGATAGTCGTCGACGGTCGAGTCGAGGCCGCCGCCGCCCGACGGGAATGCCGGGGGCCGGCTGTGGTGTCCGCCCTCGACCTCGTCCGCCACCGTGAACTCTCCGGTCCGCGGGTCGGGGGCGTACAGCGGAGGGAGCCGGTCGATCTTGTCGGCGGACACGTGGAAACCGGTGTCCTTCATGCCCAGGGGATCGAGAACACGTTCCCGCAGGAACGTCTCGAACGGTCGGCCGGTGACCCTGGCGACGAGCACGCCCAGCACGTCATCGCTGACGTTGTACAGCCACCGCTCTCCGGGCTGGTACATCAGCGGCAGGGTGCCCAGACGACGCATCCACTCATCCGGCTCCACCGCGGGCAACAGCCATTCCTGCCCGTAGACCCCCTGCTCGAAAAACGCGCCCATCATCGGAGCGTGCGTCGCCGTCATGTCGAGGCCGAGTCCGAACGTGGAGGTGAGCAGGTCCCGCACGGTGATCGGACGCCGGGCCGGCACGGTGTCCTCCAGCGGGCCGTCGGGCTGGCGGAGGACTCGCCGGTCCGCCAGCTCGGGCAGCCAACGGTCCACCGGGTCGTCAAGACGCAGCAGGCACTCGTCCAGCAGGACCATCGTCGCCGCCACCGCGACCGGTTTGGTCGTTGAGGCCATCCGGCAGATGGTGTCCCGGCGCATCGGGGAGTCGCCGTCGGGGCGCATCGTCCCGATGGTCTCGACGTGGGTCTCCTCGCCCCGGCCGACCAGCGCGACGAGCCCGGGAATTCTCGTGGACTCCACATGCCGTATCAGCACCTCGCGCAGTCGACGCAGTCCTGACGCGGATAATCCGTTGCTGCCTTTTCCCATCGCGAATCTCCTTGCGTGCGGCGAGCGTTGGTGCTGCGGCGTTACCGGCCCGTCTCGTCTTCTCCGTCGTCCTAGTTCCCGGCGCGGGTGAGGGCGTCGGTGAGTCGCTTGCGAGCGCGGTCGGGGACGTAGCCGCCCACCGTGTAGTTCCGGGCGAACGCGTCGGCGAACTCCGCCGGGTCATCGCCGGTGATCTCGCGGATCGGCGTGCCGTCCGCCACGGCCTGCTCGAAGAGGTTGGCCAGGTCGTCGAACATCGACGTGACGGAGTCGGCATCGACCGGCACGAAGTGCATCAAGTAGTGCTCGATGGCCTCGGCCGCGGTGCGGTAGTTGTCGGGCAGGTCCTTCACGCGGGCCTTGTAGGCCCGCCAGTTCTTCTTGGGCCCGATCATCTTGGCGATGAAGCCGCTCTTCTCGTCCTCGGACATGGTTACTTGCTCCCTTCGTTGAGCTGTTGCAGTCGTTCGGCGAGGAAGTTCCAGGTCTTCCAGAACTCGTCGAGGTAGTCCCGTCCCCGGGCGTTGAGGGAGTGCACCTTGCGCGGCGGGCCCTTCTCGGAGGGAACCTTCTCCACGTCGACCAGGCCCTGCTTCTCCAGCCGGACGAGCAGCGCGTAGATGGTGCCCTCGGCGATGTCGGAGAAGCCCTGTTCCCGCAGCCGCGCGGTGATCTCGTAGCCGTAGGCCGGCCGGTCCGACAAGGACGCGAGAATGATGCCCTCCAGGGTGCCCTTGAGCATCTCCGTCAGCAGCTTGGCCATGACAGCACCTCCCTCCCTGCGCTAGTAAGCGCCGTTGAGTACCGGTACACCGTAACGCTGACTACCGGTACTTAGCAAGACAGACTAGAAAAGGCGTGGATCGGCGCCGCTCGTGGAGATCTGCGGGAAACGCGTACGGCCCTCAACTCGCCTTGTTGCAAGGTGAGTTGAGGGCCGTACGTCGACGATGGAGAGCTCGGCGCTGCTAGTGGTGGCGCCACCCGCGGTTGTGCAGGGTCGTCACCAGCACCTCGCGCAGCTCCCGGGTGACGCTGAGCTGGGCACGGCCGGTCGGCCGGCCCGCCGAGTGCTCCAGGTGTACGTCTTCGACGTTGACGCCGGCGCTGGAGGCGTCGGTGAAGAGCCGGGCCAGTTCGCCCGGCTGGTCGCCGATCATGACCGTCACCGTCTCGTACTGCTCCGGAACGGTGCCGTGCTTGGCGGGGATCCGGGCCCGTCCTGCCTGTCCGCGGCGCAGCAGGTCCTCGACGATGCGCGCGCCGTTGCTGCGCTTGTCGTCGTCCGTCGCCCCCATGGCCCGCAGGCCCATGACGGCGTCGTCCAGGCCCTCCGCCAGCTCTTCGAGCAGGTCGGCCACCACCAGGGCGTTGGCATCGAGGATGTCCACCCACAGGCCCGGGTCCGCGGCCGCGATACGGGTGAGGTCGCGCACGCCCGAGCCCGCGAGGCTCACCATGCGCTCATCGGCCGGTTCCAGGAGGGCGGCGACCAGGCTCGCCACCAGGTGCGGGGCGTGCGAGACGAGGCCGACCGCGCGGTCGTGGGCCGCCGCCTCCATCAGCACGGGCACGGCCCCGCACACCGCGACGAGTTGGAGTGCGGCGTTCAGGGTGTCGGTATCGGTCTCGCTCGTGGGCGTGAGGACCCAGTTGCACCCGTCGAAGAGGTCCGCCCGGGCGGCGAGCGGCCCGCTGCGCTCGCTGCCCGCCATCGGGTGGCCGCCGACGTAGCGTGCGTTGTCGCAGGCGAGAGCGATGGCGTCCTGCTGCGGTCTGGCCTTGACGCTGGCGACGTCGGTGTAGTGCCGCGCCACGCCTTGGGCCTGCAGGCGTCCGAGGACGTCGGCCACCAGCGCCGGCGGGACGGCCACGACGGCCAGGTCCACCGTCTTCGGCGGTTCTTCCACGGAGCCGGCGCCGAGCGAGGACGCGATCTTGGCCGAGACGGGATCCAAGTCCCTCAGGTACACGCCGACCCCGTGGGCCTTGAGGGCCAGCGCGACCGAGGTTCCTATCAAACCGGTGCCGACCACCAGGACATCTTTCATCGAGACCATTTCCACTCCCGGGCCGGCAACGGAGCGGATGCTGTGGACGCACCCGGGCGTTGCTCAACGTTCCGATGGTGCCTGACAACGGATGGTGCCTGACAACGGATGGTGCTTACTGGTGGAGCCCGCTTCCTGGGCGAGCGCTGTCCGGGGTCGTCCGGACCGGCCGTCAGGCGCTCTGCGGAACCTGCTGGGGTGCAGTCGCCTCGATGAGGCTGAAGCTCGACTCCCCGACGGGCAGCACCCTGGTCCGCACGAGCCCCGCAGCGGCGAACAGCTTGTCGAACTCCGACAGCGTGCGCTCCCGGCCGCCGAGAAGCACCAGCATGCCGAGGTCGCTCCAGCGCGCCGGATGGGGTTCGGCGGCCTCGGGAACGACGAGTTCGCACACCAGTATCCGGCCGCCGGGGGACAGCGCCCTGAGGCTGGAGCGCAGAATGTCGGCAGCCTTCTCGTCGTCCCAGTCGTGCAGCACGCTGCCGAGGACATGGACGTCCGCGCCCTTGGGGAGCTCGTCGAAGAAGCTGCCGGTCACCAGCGTGCACCGGTCACGGACCGGGGCGAGCGGGGTATCGCGCGCCGCCAGATCGATCACTGAGGGGCGATCGAACAGCACGCCGCTCAAGTGCGGTTGGCCCTGCAGGATCGTGGAGATGACCGTGCCCGTGCCGCCGCCGATGTCCATGACCGTGCGCGCCTCGTCCCACACCGGCAGTTCGGCCAGGCCGCCGTACAGGCGCTTGGCCCGCTCCTTCATCCGGGTGTTGAAGGCGGCCTCGGACGTGGGCTTGGTGTCCTGGTCCACGAAGAAGGTCTCGCCGTGGGCCGCAGGGAGCGGCTGCCTGTCCGCCGCGGCGTCGGCCGCCCGCAGCCAGGCACGGTACGAATCCAGGTTGGACAGCGTGGCCCGCATCGACACGGATGAGTCGGCCTTGAGCACCGCGCCCAACTCCGTGGGGGTAAAACGCCCACGATGATCCCGGGCGAAGAAGCCCGCACCGGTGAGGGCGTTCAACAGGCTCATGAGCGGCTCCGCCGCGAAGCCGACGGTGTCCGCGAGTTCCTCGGACGTCGACCCGTCCGGCGCACAAGCGTCGGCCACGCCAAGTCGCGCGGCTATGGCCAGCGCATAGGGAAGCACCGTGACGATGCTATCGTCCGCCATCAGCAGGAATTCGCGTACGACCGGATCGGGTACGCCGCGCACCAGCTTTTCCAATTCAGTCAGCGTACTCGCCCCACTCTTAGTCGATGCCTGTCGGGTTGCGAAAGTAAATTCGCCGTCCGCCGGCAGAGATGTGCAATGCGGGTTCACGGAGTCATTTCCGTCCTCATGTGCCACGCATACGAGGATTCCAGACGGCGGCTGAAAATCACAGATTCACATCCAGATTTGGGACCCCGCCCGCCCGTTCAACCGCCGGGGTGGTCGCGTACGCCGTGCGTCCTTCCGTGAAGTAATGGACGTACGGCCAAGACACGTTCTATGGTCGGCCGCGACGAGGTATCCGCTGAATACCGGCGGACATGGCCGTCCGCACCGCTGTCCTGTCGACGGGACAGCGGAGAGGCCCCGGCAGGGCAGGTCGCGCCTTGGTGCGCGCCGGAGTGACTGCCAATCAAAATCATCGAGGTTGCCGAACGCCTAATGCTCGCTCTAGCGCTGGTCGGCGGCTTCGCCGTCATGACCGCGCCGGGCATATAACCCGTTCCGCAAGGCATGCAGTACCCGAAACACCTGAAAAGGAGCTGACGCATGAACCCACTCGGCGATGGTGTTCTGGAGAAGGCTGCGGCGGAGTACGCCGAGCAGGGCTTCTCCATCATCCGCAACGTCGTTTCGAAGGAACTCCTGGAAGAGGTGAACGCCCATGTCGACTGGCTCACCCGCAAGTACCCGGACCTTCGTCCCGAGCACTTCCACCACCCGCTGATACGCAACGACGCTTTCTGGGCGCGCCTGGTTTCGGACTCCCGTCTGGTGGACATTGCGGAGTTCTTCCTCGGCCCGGATCTGGCGTCCTTCACCGCCCACTACATCTGCAAGCCTCCGTACGACGGACAGCCCGTCCTGTGGCACCAGGACGGGGCGTACTGGCCGCTGAGCCCGATGGAGGCGCTCACGGTGTGGCTGGCCGTCGACGAGTCCACCACGGAGAACGGCTGCCTGCAGATGATCCCCGGCAGCCACGCGCTGCCGCTGCACCAGCCGTCGTCCCGCACGGACACGGACAACATGCTGTTCTCCTCCTCGGACGAGAACCTGGTGCGGGAGTGGGTCGAGGAGCGCGGCATCGTGCACATCGAGCTCCAGCCGGGCGATGTCTCGATCCACCACCCCAACCTGCTGCACTGCTCGGACCCGAACACCTCCGCCAAGCGGCGGTGCGGTCTCGACATGGGCTACATCTCGACGAGCACGCAGACCCACGGCAACGGGGTCTACATCGACCCGCTGCTGGTACGCGGCGGCGACACCAAGGGCCTCAACAGCTATCGCCCCTTCCCCACTTACCAGGAGGGCGAGACGATTCCGTTCGCCGGCCAGGACGAGTGGGACGAGAAGGCGGCCAAGCTCAACGCGGCACTGCCGGTGCGTTCCCAGGACCTCTCCGAGAGCCCGATCGAGACGACCCGGCACATGATCGACCGCCTGCGCGAGGGCACCACGTCCCTCTGAGCACGGCAGGGGCACGGCAGGAGCACAGCAGCATAGGCCGATGGCCCACCGCGGATACCCGC
>NZ_JBSGSG010000043.1:0-76706 GCF_053606765.1 Streptomyces sp. NPDC055189 | reverse complement strand
TGGGCGGTGCTACGCGGTCAACTAATATGCGCGGGCCCCCCCCAACATTTACTCCTGGTGTGGGGGCACCGGCGCTCCTGCCGTTCCCCCGTGTTCCCCCGTACTCCCCCGCTTTCCCCCGTTCGGCCCCCCGGGTGGTCATCCCCGGGTGGTCGCCCTTCACCCCGTGTCTCGCTCCCACCTTCGGCGAGGTGGGAGGAGCGGCCAAGGGCGCCGCGCCGTTCCGCCGCCCCGTGTCGGCGGTACGGGCGCCGCGCCCTTCTCCGTGTCCCTCACTCTTCCGTCTTCGCAGGTCGGGACCCATCCGCGCTTCTACTCATCTCCATTACTAGGTACGGATACTCAGGCCCGGGCACTCAACCCCGGGCCGGGACGTTCCCGACTGGTTACGATCGCGTCCGTGTCCGTACTCCCTCTGGTCTTCACCAGCGGCTGGGCCAGCGGGATCAACGCGTACGCCGTGGTCCTGCTGCTCGGTGTCTTCGGCGCGACCGGGATCACCGACGAGGTCCCCGAGTCGCTGCAACGTCCTGATGTGCTGATCGTGGCCGGGATCCTCTTCGCCTGCGAGGCCGTCGCCGACAAGATCCCTTACGTCGACTCGGTGTGGGACACGGTGCACACCGTGATCCGGCCGGTGTCCGGCGCGGTGGTGGGCGCGCTGCTTGCGGGCCAGAGCGGTTCGCTGCCCGATCTCGCGGCGGGCGCGGCGGGCGGTTCCACGGCGCTGGCCAGCCATTTCGTGAAGGCCGGGACGCGGATGGCGATCAACTCATCGCCGGAGCCGTTCAGCAACATCATCGTGAGCACGGCGGAGGATCTCGGGGTCGGCGGGCTCGTCACCTTCGCGATGTTCTATCCGGAGGCGGCGGCGATCATCGCGGCCGTGCTGCTGGTGCTCGGCCTGATCGTGCTGTACTTCCTGATCTCGCGGATCCGGCGGTTCCTGCGGCGCAGGGCGCAGCGGCGCGAGGAGAAACAACTCGCGGCGCGCACGGGACCGCCGCCGGGCTGAGGGCTCCCGGCGTGACTGTCAGTGGTGGCCGATAAAGTCCCTGGCATGGCACGGATTGTGGTGATCGGCGCCGGGATGGGCGCGATGGCGGCCGCTGCCCGGCTGGCCGTCGCGGGCCACCGGGTGGTGGTGCACGAGCGGTCGGGTACGTACGGGGGCGCGCTCGGCAGCGTCGAGCGGGACGGCTTCGTCTTCGACACGGGACCCGGGCTCCTGCAGCTGCCCGCCGTCTATCGCGACCTGTTCGTCAAGACGGGCAAGGAGCCGCTCGAACAGCTCGTCGAGCTGTCCCAGGTGGAGCCCGCCGTGCGGCACGTCTTCGCGGACGGCACGGCGGTCGACCTGCCGAACGCATCGCGCGCGGGCGTGGGCGAGGCCCTGGACGCGGCTCTCGGCGGCGACGCGGGCGCCCGCTGGTCGGCGTACATGAACCGCGCCCGCGAGGCGTGGGACCGCACGCGGCGGCCCCTCCTGGAAGAGCCGCTCTGGCCGAACTGGCAGGTGCTGGCCGAGCGCGAGCCCTACCCCGCGGTGCCGCACAAGCGCCTCCTGCGGCGCGAACTGCGCGCGACCACCCTCACCGGAGTCGGCGAGCTCGAACTGGGCGGCGACGCACGCCTCCTCGCGCTCCTCGAGCAGTACGCCCTCGCGTGGGGACTCGACCCCCGGACGACCCCGGCCAGCGCGGCCGTCCTGCCCTACCTGGAGCACACCTTCGGCGCGTGGTCCGTGCGCGGCGGGCTGCGCGCGCTCGCCCGGGCCGTGTACGAGCGGTGCCTCGCCCGGCGGGTCGAGTTCGCGTTCGACTCCCCCGTCGCCCGGATCATCGAGAAGGACGGCCGCGCGGCCGGCGTCGAGCTCGCGGACGGGACGGCGCAGGAGGCGGACTTCGTGGTCGCCGGTATCGCGCCCGGCGCACTCGACGGCCTGTTGTCCGGTGCATCCGGCATGTCCGGCGCATCCGGTGTGAACATACGGGCGGAGGGTGAGGTGCAGGCCCGTTCGGGACTGCCCAGCCGCCTCATGGTGTTCCTCGCGCTGCGCGGCCCCCGGCCCACGGACACACCTCACCGGACGGTGCTGCACACACCCGACCGCCGGGACGAGCTCGACCGGGTCTTCGGCGACCGCCCCGGACTGCCCCTGGCCCCCACCGTGACGGTGCTGCGCCCGGACGACCCGGCGCTCACGCCAGACGCCGGGCACGAGGCGCTCACGCTGACGGTCACGGTGCCCGCGCACACGGAGGTCACCGCAGCCGATGCGGAGCGGCTCATCGACCGTGCGGGGACAGTGGTTCCGGGGCTGCGGGAGCGGCTGCTCTGGCACGAGGTCCGCACCCCCGCCGACGTCGCGGAGGCCACCGGCGCCGACGGCGGCGCGGTCCCGCCCCCGTCCCTCGCGGCGGGCGAAGGCCGGCTGCTCCACCCCGCCAACAGCACGGGCCTGCCGGGGCTCTTCGCGGTCGGCGGCTGGTCGCACCCCGGCGGCGGACTCCCGCACGCGGGTATGTCGGGCACGCTGGTCGCCGGACTGATCGTGGAGGGACCGGAATTCCGGGGCTCGCAGTGAGGGGCCGTCGGTGAGGGGCCCTCGGTGAGCGACCCCGCAGTGAGCGACCCCGCAAGCCCCCGGTTTCAGTACCGGTACTGCTCGTTGTAGCCCGCGTCGTAGCCGTTCCCGTGGGCCTGCTCGCCCTGGTAGGGGTACGGCTGCTCCGGCGGGAGTTCGCCGCCGTACTGGCCGTAGGGGTCCTCGACGCTGCGCTGCTGCGGCACCCAGACCCCGCCGGGCGGCGTGTCGTTGTACGTCCCGCCACCCGTGGCGTACGGATCGGCGGCGGCATAGGGCGCGTACTGCTGCTGGTCGCCGTACGTGTCGTAGCTGGGCTGGCCGCCGTAGGTCTGCGTCCCGATGTACGGGTCGGAGTACGCGGCGTACTGCTGCTGCCCCGTCTCGCCGTACGCGTACGGCTGCTGGGGGTCATAGCCCGCCGCCGCATACGTGTCGTAGCCGTAGCCGCTGTCCTGGCCGTAACCGCTGTCCTGGCCGTAGCCGCTGTCCTGCTGGGCGGCCTGCTGCTGGGCGTACGCGTCGTCGCTGTAGACGCCGTACTGCCCGGTGTCGTCGGGCATCGGCTCCGGCGCGTAGACCCCGCCGCCGGGAGGGGTCCCGTGCGGCGGCACTGCCGGCCCCGCCGCCTCGTACTCCAGGTCGGAGACCTGGAGCGTCGGCTCTTGGGCGGCCTCCGCACCCGCACCCCGCGGCGACTTGCGGCGCTTGCTCAGGCCGGGCTGGCCGCCGAGCGCCCAGCCGGTAGAGAAGCCGCGGCGGAACGACAGCGTCACGTACGTCTGTCCCGTGGCGAAGGCGATGGCGCCGATCCCGATGACCACCACCGAGGGCAGCAGCACACCGATGACCACGCCGAGGAAACCGCCGAAGGCGAGCAGCCGCCAGCGCAGCCGCGCCTTGTACTGCAGCAGCACCTCGCCGAGCAGCCACAGCGCGACGCATCCGAACGCGATGTAGAGGACCGTCCAGCCCATGTACGCCCCTCTCCCCGCGGCCGCCGCCCCCTGGGGGTACGGCCGGTCAGGCCTGCGGGTGATGCAGGCCCAGATTTTCGTAGATTTCCAGAGTCGCCGTGGAGTTGTTGAGCGTGATGAAGTGCAGCCCCGGGACACCCTCGGCCAGCAACCGCGCGCAGAACTCCGTCGCGAACTCGATCCCAATGGAGCGTACAGCCGCCGGATCGTCTTTGGCTGTGAGGATGCGCTCTTTGAGCTCCGGCGGGAAGGAAGCGTTGCTGAGCTGGGGCAGCCGCTCCAGCATGCGCACGTTCGTGACCGGCATGATCTCCGGAATGATCGGGGTCGAACAGCCCGCGGCCTCGACCCGGTCACGAAGGCGCAGATACTCCTCCGGATAGAAGAACATCTGTGTGATCGCGTAGTCGGCGCCGGCGCGGCACTTGTCGACGAAGTGCCGTACGTCGGTGTCCCACTCCTCCGAGCGCGGATGCATCGCGGGGAAGGCCGCGACGCCCACGCAGAAGTCGCCCGACTCCTTGATCAGCTCGACCAGTTCGGCCGCGTACGTCAGGCCCTTGGGGTGCTTGACCCAGTCCGCGAGCGGGTCACCGGGCGGGTCGCCGCGCACCGCGAGCATGTTCCTGATGCCCGCGTCCGCGTACTGCCCGATGATGTTGCGCAGTTCGGCGACGGAGTGGTCGACGGCGGTCAGGTGGGCGACCGGCGTGAGCGTGGAGTCGGCGACGATCTGCTCCGTCTCCTTCACCGTGCCCGCACGCGTCGAGCCGCCCGCTCCGTACGTCACGGAGACGAAGCTGGGAGCCACCGCCTCGACCCGGCGCAGGGCGTTCCACAGGTTCCGCTCGCCCTTCGGGGTCTTCGGCGCCGAGAACTCGAAGGAGTAGGTCGTCTTGCCGGTCGCGAGCATGTCACGCACGGTGCGTGCGCGATCAGATCTGGTGGAAGCAGTGCCTAGGGCCATACGGGCAGGTTAGCGACGGGGCACCGCTACCGGCCAATCTCCGTCCAACCTGCGGACAACCACCCCGAAGGTTGGCCGAAGATCGCCGATCAGGCCGTGCGCAGCCGCTTTGCGAAGTCCGCCGCCGCTGCCGCCGGATCGTCCGCCTCGGTGATGGCCCGCACGACGACGACGCGGCGGGCGCCGGCTTCGAGCACCTCGTCCAGGTTGCCCGCGTCGATGCCGCCGATGGCGAACCAGGGGCGGTCCGTGCCGAGCGAGGCGGTGTAGCGGACGAGGTCGAGTCCCGGGGCGTACCGGCCGGGCTTGGTGGGGGTCGGCCAGCAGGGTCCCGTGCAGAAGTAGTCCACGCCGTCCTGCGTCGCCGCGGCGGCGGCCTCGGCTTCGGCGTGCGTGGACCGGCCGATGAGCACGTCGTCACTGCCGCCCAGGATGCGGCGGGCGGCCGGCACGGGCAGGTCGCCCTGGCCCAGGTGCAGCACGTCGGCGCCGATGGCGTGCGCGATGTCCGCGCGGTCGTTCACCGCGAGGAGCTTGCCGTGCCTGCGGGCGGCGTCGGCGAAGACCTGGAGGTGTTCGAGCTCCTCGGCCGCCTCCATGCCCTTGTCCCGCAGCTGCACGATGTCGACGCCGCCGCCGAGGACGGCGTCCAGGAACTCGGGGAGGTCACCCTGGCGCTTGCGGGCGTCCACGCACAGGTAGAGGCGGGCGTCGGCGAGCTGCTCGCGGGCAGGCTTGGTGGCCATGTGGTGGTCCCCCCGGTCGTCGGTGGCCCACGGGCCGTGTGCCTCCGGGTCTCCGGGGACACACGGCCCGTACGCAACGGTTTTCCGTTTCGGTCAGACGGCGAGCGCCTGGGCGCGGCGCTTCACCTCCGTTCCGCGATTCTCGCTCAGGGCCTGCGCGGGGGTGCCGGGCAGGGTCGGGTCGGGAGTGAAGAGCCACTCCAGCATCTCTTCGTCGGAGAAGCCGTCGTCCCGCAGGAGCGTCAGGGTGCCGGAGAGGCCCTTGACGATCTTGTCGCCGTCGATGAAGGCGGCAGGCACCGCGAGCGCGCGGTTCTCACCACGGCGCACGGCGATCAGCTGGCCCTCCTTGACCAGCTGGCGCACACGCGTCACCTCGACGTCGAACATTTCTGCGATGTCGGGGAGGTGGAGCCACTCGGGGACGAGAGCATCAGTCTTTGCGTCAATCTCGGTCACGGGGACAAGCCTAGCTGCGGGCACCGACAGCGGCCGGGCAGCGGTCCCCCCGGATACGGAAGCCCTACGGCAGCACTGCCTTCTTCAGCGGTACCGCGGGGTCCGCCACCAGGCCGGGATCGAGGCGGGCGCCCGCCTCGATCAGCTTGCGGCCCTGTGCCAGGTCCCTGGGTCGGCCCACCGCGAGGACGGCGGCCAGGGCTCCCCGCCGCAGCCAGCACACGCTCCAGGCCGCGCCCGCGGGATCACCGCGCCACACCAGCTCGTCGTCGGCGGTGTGGTGCCCGGCGAACTGGACGAAGCGGCCGAACTGCTCGGACCAGAAGTACGGGACGGGGTCGTACGCCGAAGGGGTCTCGCCGATGATGTTCGCCGCCACCGTGCGCGGGCCCTGCAGGGCGTTGTCCCAGTGGTGGACGAGAAGGCGCTCGCCATACCTTCCCGAAGGGAAGGAGGAGCAGTCGCCGACCGCGTACACGTCGGGTTCCGACGTCCGCAGGTGGTCGTCGGCCAGGACCTCCCGGTGGGCGCCCAGGGTGATGCCCGAGTCCGCGAGCCAGTCCGTGGCGGGGCGTGCGCCGATGCCGACGACGACCGCGTCCGCGGGCAGCCGGGTGCCGTCGGCGAGCAGGACGCTGCCGGGCTCGACGCGCTCCACGCGCGCGTTGTTGCGCAGTTCGGCTCCGGAGTCGGCGTACCAGGAGGTCATCGGCGCCGCGACCTCCGCGGGCAGGGCCCCGGCGAGCGGTCGCCCTGCGGCTTCGACGACGGTGACCGAGCAGCCCGCCTCACGCGCGGCGGTCGCGAACTCGGCGCCGATCCAGCCCGCGCCGACGACCACGATGCGGTGCTGCTCGGCGAGCACGGGCCGCAGCCGCTCGGCGTCGTCGAGGGTGCGCAGCAGGTGGACGCCGGGGACGCCCGCGGTGCCGGGCAGCAGGACCGGCTGGGCGCCGGTGGCGATGACCAGGGTGTCGTAGGCCACCGGGCCCGACGCGGTGTCCAGTGCGTGGTCCGCCGGGCGCACGCCCGTGACCTCGTGGCCCAGGCTCAGTTCGATGCCGAGCGCCTCGAAGTCGATGTCGAAGGCGGAGCCCTCCGCCTTGCCGAGCAGCACGGCCTTGGACAGCGGCGGCCTGTCGTAAGGCTGGTGGGGTTCCGCGCCGATCAGGGTGACCGCACCGGCGAACCCCTGCTCGCGCAGGGCCACGGCGGTCTGCACCCCGGCCATTCCCGCGCCGACGATGACCACGTGCCGCTCGCTCTGCCTCTGCTGCTCGCTCACCCGATCACTGTAGGACGGCGGGCGGCGCGCGCCTCAGGGTGCGACGACGAGATCTCTGACACAACGTCACGGTCCCTGACCGCACAGCTGCCCTACTGCCCAAGGGCACCAAAGGCTAAGGTTGCCGTGCAGAGCACTCGCGGGAGCCCGGACGCACCGGGCTGAGAGGGAGGCTGGGACGGCCTCCGACCGTACGAACCTGATCCGGGTCATGCCGGCGAAGGGAGGGGCTGGACGCCCATGCATTCAACCGAAGCACCCCGGGAAACGACCGACGTCCTCGTCGTCGGGGGCGGCATCATCGGCCTGGTCACGGCGTGGCGGGCGGCCCAGCGCGGCCTGTCCACCGCGGTCGTGGACCCCGAACCGGGCGGCGGCGCGGCGCAGGTCGCCGCGGGCATGCTGGCCGCCGTCACCGAACTGCACTACGGGGAGCAGACGCTGCTCGGCCTCAATCTGGCCTCCGCGCAGCGCTATCCGGAGTTCGCGGCCGAGCTGGCCGAGGCGAGCGGCCGGGATCTCGGCTACCGCGCGTGCGGCACGCTCGCCGTCGCGCTCGACTCGGACGACCGCGCCCACCTGCGTGAGCTGCACGCGCTCCAGGAGCGCTCGGGACTCACCTCGGAGTGGCTGAGCGGGCGCGAGTGCCGCCGTCTGGAGCCGATGCTCGCGCCCGGCGTGCGGGGCGGTCTGCGCGTCGACGGCGATCACCAGGTCGACCCGCGCAGGCTCGCCGCCGCGCTCCTGGTGGCCTGCGAGCGGGCGGGCGTGATCTTCCACCGCGCGTGGGCGGAGCGCCTCTCGGTCACGGGAGACCGGGCCACCGGAGTCGTCCTCGCCGACGGCACCGCCCTGGAGGCCGGTCAGACCGTGCTCGCCGGGGGCAGTCTCAGCGGGCGCCTCGCCGGGGTACCGGAGGGCGTCCTGCCGTCCGTGCGCCCCGTGAAGGGGCAGGTCCTCCGGCTCGCCGTGCCGCAGCGGTACGCGCCGTTCCTGAGCCGCACCGTGCGCGCCGTCGTGCGCGGCAGCAGCGTCTATCTGGTGCCGCGCGAGAACGGCGAGCTCGTCGTCGGCGCGACCACCGAAGAGCTCGGCTGGGACACCACGGTCACCGCCGGCGGCGTGTACGAGCTGCTGCGGGACGCCCACGAGCTCGTACCGGGCATCACGGAACTGCCGCTGACCGAGACCCGCGCGGGCCTGCGTCCCGGCTCCCCCGACAACGCGCCGCTGCTGGGCCCCACCGCGCTCCCCGGTCTCCAGCTGGCCACAGGGCACTACCGCAACGGCGTGCTTCTGACGCCCGTCACCGGTGACGTGATGGCCCACGCCCTGACCACCGGTGAACTGCCCGACGAGGCGCGCGGATTCACGCCGCTGCGCTTCGCCGACGCCTCCCACACGCAGCGCTTCATGGAGCAGCCCGCATGACTCTCCCCGCCGTTACAGCCGTCTCCGTCAACGGAGAAACCCGCGATGTGGCCGCGGGCACCACGCTCGAAGCCCTGGTCGCCACGCTCACCGCGGCCCCGTCCGGGGTCGCCGCCGCCCTCAACGAAACCGTCGTACCGCGCACGCGGTGGGCCGCCACCCCGCTCGCCGAAGGGGACCGCGTCGAGGTCCTCACCGCCGTCCAAGGAGGCTGAACCGACATGGCAGACGACCCCTTCGTCATCGGCGGGCTCACCCTTTCCTCACGCCTGATCATGGGTACGGGCGGTGCGCCGAGCCTGGACATCCTCGAACGCTCCCTCGTCGCCTCCGGAACGGAGCTGACGACGGTCGCGATGCGCCGCCTCGACCCGGGGGTGCAGGGCTCCGTGCTCTCCGTCCTCGACCGCCTCGGCATCCGTGTGCTCCCGAACACGGCGGGCTGCTTCACCGCGGGCGAGGCCGTCCTGACCGCCCGGCTCGCGCGGGAGGCGCTCGGCACCGACCTGGTCAAGCTGGAGGTCATCGCGGACGAGCGCACACTGCTGCCCGACCCGATCGAGCTCATCGACGCCGCCGAGACCCTGGTCGACGACGGCTTCACGGTCCTTCCGTACACGAACGACGACCCGGTACTCGCCCGGAAGCTGGAGGACGTGGGCTGTGCGGCGATCATGCCGCTCGGCTCCCCCATCGGCTCCGGGCTCGGCATCCGCAACCCGCACAACTTCCAGCTGATCGTCGAACGCGCGGGCGTGCCGGTGATCCTGGACGCGGGGGCGGGAACGGCGTCCGACGCGGCGCTCGCGATGGAGCTGGGGTGCGCGGGTGTGATGCTCGCCTCCGCCGTTACACGGGCGCAGGAGCCGGTCCTGATGGCCGAGGCCATGCGGCACGGGGTCGACGCGGGGCGGCTCGCGTACCGGGCCGGGCGGATCCCCCGGAGGCACTTCGCCGAGGCATCGTCGCCCGCGGAGGGCATGGCCCGGCTCGATCCGGAGCGGCCCGCGTTCTGACCCCCGGCGCCTGTTACAGGTCGGCTGCAGTCGGGGCCCGGGCCTGCCCGGGCGGGCATCGGTGTCAGCGGTGGCTCGTAGACTCCCTCCGTGGACACGACCCTTCAGGACCCGCTCGTCGGGCAGGTGCTCGACGGCCGCTATCGCGTGGACGGGCGGATCGCGGTCGGCGGGATGGCCACGGTCTACCGGGCCGTGGACACCCGCCTCGACCGCGTGCTCGCCCTCAAGGTGATGCACCCGACGCTCGCCGCCGACGTCTCGTTCGTCGACCGCTTCATCCGCGAGGCCAAGTCGATCGCCCGCCTCTCGCACCCGAACGTGGTGGGGGTGTACGACCAAGGCGCCGACGGGGCGTACGTCTATCTGGCGATGGAGTACATCGCGGGCTGCACCCTGCGCGACGTGCTCCGTGAGCGCGGCGCCCTGCAGCCGCGCGCGGCCCTCGACATCCTGGAGCCGGTCCTCGCCGCGCTCGGCGCCGCACACCGCGCCGGGTTCGTGCACCGCGACATGAAGCCGGAGAACGTCCTCATAGGGGACGACGGCCGGGTGAAGGTCGCCGACTTCGGGCTCGTGCGGGCCGTGGACACCGTCACGAACACGACCGGCACGATCCTCGGGACGGTCTCCTATCTCGCCCCCGAGCAGATAGAACACGGCACGGCCGACACGCGTGTGGATGTGTACGCGTGCGGTGTCGTGCTCTACGAAATGCTGACCGGCGCCAAGCCGCACTCCGGCGAATCGCCCGCCCAGGTCCTCTACCAGCACCTCCACGAGGACGTGCCGCCCCCGTCGGCGGCCGTTCCCGGCCTCGCCGTCGAGCTCGACGACCTTGTCGCCTCCGCCACGGCCCGCAACCCGGAAGTCCGCCCGCACGACGCGGTGACGCTGCTCGGACAGGCCAGGCAGGCGCGGGCCGCGCTCTCCGTGGAGCAGCTGGACGCGGTGCCTCCGCAGGCGCTCACGGCGGAGCACGGACCGCACGACAACTCCGAGGACCGTACGAACGTGATCCCGCGCGCGGGGCGAGCCGTGCAGCTGCCGCTCCCCACGGAGGGCGTTCAGGACCGGGAGAGCCGGGACGACCAGCTCAACCGCACGAGCATCCTGGCCACGCCACCCCCCGCGCCGCCGGCCGCCCCCGACCGCAGGCGGCGCGGCAATCCGCGCCGCGGAGTCCTGGCGATCGTCGCGGCCGTCCTCCTGGCCCTGGGCCTCGGCGCGGGCGTCTGGTACATCAACTCCGGCCAGTTCACGAAGGTCCCGCCGCTCCTGGCGAAGACCGAGACGGCGGCCAAGAAGCGCCTCGACGAGGCCGGGCTCGACGTCAAGGACGTCAAGCGCGCCTACAGCGACACCGACAAGCGCGGCACGGTCATGGCCACCGCCCCCAAGGCGGGCGAGCGCATCCGTGACAACGGCAGCGTGACGCTGACGATCTCCAGGGGCCCGGAGATCGTGAAGGTCCCCGACCTCGAGGGCAGCCCGTTGTCCGAGGCGAAGAACAAGCTCAAGGACGCCGGCCTCGCTCCCGGCATGACCAAGAGGGCCTTCAGCGACGAGGTCCGCAAGGGCTCCGTGATCAGCACGGACCCGGAGACCGGCACCAAGCGCAAGGCGGGCTCCGCGATCACGCTCGTCGTCAGCAAGGGCCCCGAGGTCGAGGTCCCCGACGTGACGGGCGACAGCCAGGCCGATGCGACCGCCGAGCTGGAGGACGCGGGCCTCAAGGTCAGGATCGAGTCGAAGCGGGTCCACTCCGAGGAGGACAAGGGCACCGTCGTCGACCAGTCCCCCAGGGAGGGCCAGAAGCGGCTCGCCGAGGGTGACACGGTCACGCTGACGCTCTCCAAGGGCCCCGAGATGATCGAGGTCCCGGACGTCGAGGGCATGAGCGTCGACGACGCCACGCAGGAACTGCAGGACGCGGGCTTCGAGGTCGACGAGGACCGCGGTCTGCTCGGCATCTTCGGCGACAAGGTGGAGAGCCAGTCCGTGGAGGGCGGCGACACGGCGCCCAAGGGCTCGGAAATCACCATCACCATCCGCTAGTCACCGGCAGGAGCCCCGGGGGCGTACCCCCGGGGCCTTGCCGGGATCCGCCGACGAGGCGCCCCCGCGCGCGTGCCATCCTGGAGCGGGTGAGCAGCAACGACTCCCCCAGCATCCCGTCCCGCAACCCCGTCGGCGGCCATGTCCCCGTGGCCGGCGGACTCGCCTCCGTAGGGCTCTCCTACGCCCGTGACCTCGGCGCCGAGGCCGTCCAGGTCTTCGTGGCCAACCCGCGCGGCTGGGCGACCCCGACCGGCAACCCCAAGCAGGACGAGGATTTCCGCGCGGCCTGCGCCGCCGAGCGGATTCCCGCGTACGTCCACGCGCCCTATCTCATCAACTTCGGCTCGCACACCGAGGCGACCGTCGAGAAGTCCGTGGAGTCCCTGCGCCACTCGCTGCGCCGCGGCCGTGAGATCGGCGCGCTCGGCGTCGTCGTGCACACCAGCTCCGCGACCGGCGGCCGGGACCGCGCCGTCGCCCTGGCGCAGGTGCGCGAGCGGATGCTGCCGCTGCTCGACGAGCTGACGCACGACGACGATCCCTTCCTCCTCCTGGAGTCGACCGCGGGCCAGGGCTTCTCGCTCTGCTCCCGCACCTGGGACTTCGGCCCATACTTCGAGGCGCTCGACGCCCACCCGAAGCTGGGCATCTGCCTGGACACCTGCCACATCTTCGCGGCGGGCCACGATCTGGCCGGGCCCGGCGGCATGAAGCAGACCCTCGACCTGCTGGTCGACACGGTCGGCGAGGGCCGCCTGAAGCTGGTGCACGCCAACGACTCCAAGGACGTGGTCGGCGCCCACAAGGACCGTCACGAGAACATCGGCACCGGCCACATCGGCGAGGAGCCCTTCCGCGAGCTGATGACCCACCCGGCGACCGAGAACGTACCGCTGATCATCGAGACGCCCGGCGGCAAGGAGGGGCACGCGGCGGACGTGGCGCGCCTGAAGGAGCTCAGAGGCAACTAGAGACCCCGGAGACCCATTGAGGAATACCCCCCAGGGGTATACGATTCTTGTCAGACGACAGGAGCCGCTGTCCGACGTTGGGGGATCCCATGCAGCACGACGCACACGCCGAGCACGCGCACCACACTCACGAGGAGCACGCGCACCACGGCACGGGCAAGGTCAGCTGGCGGATGGCGGCCGCAGCCACCCTGCACTGCCTCACCGGGTGCGCCATCGGCGAGATCCTCGGCATGGTCATCGGGACCGCCCTCGGCTGGGGCAACATGCAGACGATGATCCTCGCGATCATCCTGGCCTTCTTCTTCGGCTACGCCCTGACGCTGCGCGGCATCCTCGCGGCCGGCGTCGATTTCCGGACAGCGTTCCGGGTCGCGCTCGCCGCGGACACCCTGTCCATCGCGGTGATGGAGCTCATCGACAACGGCGTGATCGCGCTGTGGCCGGGAGCGATGGACGCCCACCTCTCGGACCCCATGTTCTGGTGGATCCTCGCCATCGCCCTGGGCGCCGCGTTCGTGATCACCACGCCGGTCAACAAGTGGATGATCGGCCGCGGAAAGGGCCACGCGGTGGTGCACCAGTACCACCACTGACCTGCGAAAACAGCCCGAAAGGGCAGCAGTCGGGAACTAGAGCTCGGGGCCGTCCCCGGGCTCTTCCTGGTACGAGTAGCGCTGCTCGGTCCAGGGGTCGCCGACGTTGTGATAGCCGCGTTCCTCCCAGAAGCCGCGGCGGTCGGCGGTCATGTACTCGACGCCGCGGACCCACTTCGGGCCCTTCCAGGCGTACAGATGAGGCACCACGAGCCGCAGCGGAAACCCGTGCTCGGCGGTCAGCAGTTCGCCCCCTTTATGGGTGGCGAAAATCGTGCGCTCGTCCATGAAGTCGGCCATCCGCAGATTCGAGCTGAAGCCGTACTCGGCCCAGACCATCACGTGCGTGGCATCGGGCGCGGGCGGCGCCATCTCGAGCAGCGTACGAGCGGTCACACCGCCCCATTCGGCGCCCAGCATGCTGAACTTCGTGACGCAGTGCAGATCGCCGACCACGCTGGCGTACGGAAGGGCCGAGAACTCCTCGTGGGACCAGCAGTGCTTGTCCCCGTCGGCGGTGGCCCCGAAAACCCTGAACTCCCAGCGCTCCGGACGGAACTTCGGCACCGGGCCGTAGTGCGTGACCGGCCAGCCCCGCTGGAGCCGCTGGCCCGGTGGAAGCTCCGGATCCACTGCTCCCCGTGATGCGCGATCCGCCGGCTGACCCATGTCTACATCCTGACAGACCGGGGAAGGTGGACGTGACCAGGAGGCGCCCGACCGGCGCCGATCGGGCGTTGATTGGGGCAACTCCTACTAAGCGTGCACTTACTGGACGGCCTCACGCGCCGGTGCAAGGATGCGCGGAACCTGCCCAGTTACCACGTGGAAGGAGCCTCTGCGATGCAGGGCGACCCCGAGGTCATCGAATTTCTCAACGAGCAGCTGACCGCCGAGCTCACGGCGATCAACCAGTACTTTCTGCACGCCAAGATGCAGGAGAACTTCGGCTGGCCGAAGCTCGCGAAGTACACCCGGTCCGAGTCGATCGACGAGATGAAGCACGCGGAGATCCTGACCGACCGGATTCTCTTCCTCGACGGCCTGCCCAATTACCAGCGGCTCTTCCACGTACGTGTGGGTCAGACGGTCACGGAGATGTTCCAGGCCGACCGGCAGATCGAGGCGGAGGCGATCGACCGCCTCAGGCGCGGGATCGAGGTGATGCGCGGCAAGGGAGACATCACTTCCGCGAATATCTTCGAGTCGATCCTCGAGGACGAGGAGCACCACATCGACTATCTCGACACTCAGCTCGAACTGGTGGAGAAGCTGGGCGAGCCGCTCTACATCTCGCAGCTCATCGAGCAGCCGGAGAGCTGACAGCGGGCCGGGCGTGGGCTAGGCGGCCTCGTGCAGGCCGGTGTCCAGGCCAGTGTCGAGGCTGGTATCCAGACCGGCCTCCAGGCCGGTGAGGACGGGCTCCCCCTGATCGGCCAGCGCCCTGCGGGGGCACGCGCCCCGGCCCAGGAGCGCCTGAATGCTCCGTACACACGAACCGCAGTCGGTGCCCGCCTTGCTGGCGGACGCTATCTGGCGGGGCGTGCAGGCACCGTTCGCCGCGTGCTGCTTCACCTGCGCCTCGGTAACCCCGAAGCAGTTGCAGACGTACACGCGGTTCACCTCCCGGGCAGGACTAATCGGCGGCGCCGTCCCGATTAATCGGTGAGGCTAACCTAACCTTACCCACGACCCCGGGTCCACAAAAGCCCCGATACGCCGGTGGGGCACGGATCACATGGATCCGTGCCCCACCATCGCGTTGCGCGGGAATACCCGCTGATCACCTACTGGTCGCGGTACATCTCCGCCACCAGGAACGCCAGGTCCAGGGACTGGCTGCGGTTCAGGCGCGGGTCGCAGGCCGTCTCGTAGCGCTGGTGGAGGTCGTCGACGAAGATCTCGTCGCCGCCGCCCACGCACTCGGTGACGTCGTCACCGGTGAGCTCGACGTGGATGCCGCCCGGGTGGGTGCCCAGGGCCTTGTGGACCTCGAAGAAGCCCTTGACCTCGTCGAGCACGTCGTCGAAACGGCGCGTCTTGTGGCCGGAGGCCGCCTCGTAGGTGTTGCCGTGCATCGGGTCGGTGATCCAGGCGACGGTCGCGCCGGAGGCGGTGACCTTCTCGACGAGCTCGGGGAGCTTGTCCCTGACCTTGTCTGCGCCCATGCGGACGATGAAGGTCAGGCGGCCGGGCTCGCGGTCCGGGTCGAGGCGCTCGATGTACTGCAGCGCCTCCTCGGAGGTCGTCGTCGGGCCGAGCTTGATGCCAATCGGGTTGCGCACCTTGGAGGCGAACTCGATGTGCGCGCCGTCCAGTTGACGGGTGCGCTCACCGATCCAGACCATGTGGCCCGAGGTGTCGTAGAGCCGCCCGGTGCGCGAGTCCACGCGGGTGAGGGCGGACTCGTAGTCGAGGAGGAGCGCCTCGTGCGAGGCGTAGAACTCGACGGTCTTGAACTCCTCCGGGTCCGTCCCGCAGGCGCGCATGAAGTTGAGCGCGTTGTCGATCTCGCGCGCCAGCTGCTCGTAGCGCTGGCCCGAGGGGGACGACTTCACGAAGTCCTGGTTCCAGGCGTGCACCTGGCGCAGGTCCGCGTAACCGCCCGTGGTGAAGGCGCGCACCAGGTTGAGCGTGGAGGCGGACGCGTTGTACATCCGCTTCAGGCGCTCGGGGTCCGGGACGCGGGACTTCTCGTCGAAGGCGAAGCCGTTGACCGAGTCGCCGCGGTACGTCGGCAGGGTCACGCCGTCGCGGGTCTCGGTGCCCTTGGAGCGCGGCTTCGAGTACTGCCCCGCGATGCGGCCCACCTTCACGACGGGCACGGAGGCCGCGTACGTGAGGACGGCGCCCATCTGGAGCAGCGTCTTCAGCTTGTTTCGGATGTGGTCGGCCGACACCGCGTCGAAGGCCTCGGCGCAGTCGCCGCCCTGAAGCAGGAACGCCTCTCCCTTGGCGACGGAGGCCAGTCGGGCGCGCAGCTGGTCGCACTCGCCCGCGAAGACGAGCGGCGGATACGACTCGAGGTCCGCGATCACATCGCGCAGAGCCTCGGCATCGGGGTACTCAGGCTGCTGCGCCGCGGGAAGGTCTCGCCAGGTGTTGCCACCGGTAGGGGTGGTCTTAGCGTTCACGGTCACCCGCACCACATTAAGGGGTGATGTCCGCCGTCCATCCCCCCGCTCACGAAGTGAGACGGACCCGACACAGCGGGGCGTCGGAGCCCTGAGGATGCGCTAGGGTGCGGGGCATGTTCACGCAGACGACCCGTAACTGGTGGTGGCCCGCTCATCCGGCGGCCCACTGACTCTGCGCGTATCGAGACTCGCGAAGGCCGCCCGAGGGGCGGCCTTCAGTGTTTTGCGGACCTGTGCGGGTCCGGGGCCGTTCCTCTCCCAGTGAGAAGGAACCGAACCCATGCATTCCACGACGCATCTGCCCGGTCTCGTCGACGACGACCGCCCCTTCGCCGTGCTGCGCCGCCGCACGCCCGGCCGTGACCACGACACGGTCGAGGTCATGATCGGCGCGGTCGGCACGTACGACCGGCTCGCCGACATCCCCGACGAGGGCCTGGCCCTGATCCCCTTCCGGCAGATCAGGGAGCGCGGATTCGACGTACGGGACGACGGCACGCCGCTCGCGGTCCTGACCCCCGAGGAGACCTACGAGCTGCCGCTCTCCGAAGCCCTCGCGGCGCTGCCCGCGCATGACGTGCGCGTGGAGGACGGGGCCTTCGACGTCGACGACGCGGCGTACGGGGAGATCGTCGGGCGGGTCCTGCGCGAGGAGATCGGACGGGGCGAGGGTGCGAACTTCGTCATCCGGCGGACGTACGAGGGTGAGATCCCCGGCTTCTCCAGGGCGGACGCACTTGCGCTCTTCCGCAGGCTGCTCGTGGGCGAGCGGGGTGCCTACTGGACGTACGTCGTGCACACCGGTGATCGCACGCTGGTCGGGGCGAGCCCCGAGGTGCATGTGCGGATGTCCGGCGGGACGGTCGTCATGAACCCGATCAGCGGGACGTACCGCTACCCGGCCGAGGGCCCCACGGCGGACGATCTGCTCGGTTTCCTCGCGGACGGCAAGGAGACCGAGGAGCTGTCGATGGTCGTCGACGAGGAGCTCAAGATGATGTGCACGGTCGGCGACATGGGCGGTGTCGTCGTCGGGCCGCGGCTGAAGGAGATGGCCCACCTCGCGCACACCGAGTACGAGCTGCGGGGCAAGTCGTCGCTCGACGCGCGCGAGGTCCTCAAGGAGACGATGTTCGCGGCGACCGTCACCGGCTCGCCGGTGCAGAACGCCTGCCGCGTCATCGAGCGCCACGAATCGGGCGGGCGCGGCTACTACGCGGGCGCCCTGGCCCTCATCGGCCGTGACGACGGCGGCGCGCAGACCCTCGACTCCCCCATCCTGATCCGCACCGCCGACATCTCGGCGGACGGAAAGCTGCGGGTCCCGGTCGGCGCGACGCTGGTGCGCGGCTCCGACCCGGCGGGCGAGGTGGCCGAGACGCACGCGAAGGCGGCGGGCGTCCTCGCCGCGCTCGGGGTGCGTCCGGGGCGGCCCCGCGACGAGCGCGTACGCCCCGCCCTGACCGACGATCCGCGGGTGCGGGCGGCGCTCGACGGGCGGCGGGCCGGGCTCGCGCCCTTCTGGCTGCGGATGCAGGAGCAGACGGCCGAGCTGTCCGGGCACGCCCTGGTGATCGACGGCGAGGACACGTTCACGGCGATGCTGGCGCACTTGCTGCGCTCATCGGGCCTCACGGTCTCGGTGCGCCGCTACGACGAGCCGGGCCTGCGGGACGCGGTGCGCGCGCACGAGGGCCCGCTGGTCCTGGGTCCGGGGCCGGGCGACCCCTCGGACACCGCCGACCCGAAGATGACCTTCCTGCGCTCGCTCGCCGCCGAGGCCGTCCGCGATCACCGTCACGGCATCCTCGGCGTCTGCCTCGGTCATGAGCTCCTGGCCGCCGAACTCGGCCTGGAGATCGTCCGCAAGGAGGTCCCGTACCAGGGTGCTCAGACGCGGATCGACCTGTTCGGGCGGCCGGAGACGGTCGGCTTCTACAACAGCTTCGTGGCCCGCTGCGACGAGGAGACCTCCCTCGAACTGGCGGCGCACGGCATCGAGGTCAGCAGGGATCCGGCCACGGGAGAGGTGCACGCGCTGCGGGGCCCGGGCTTCGCCGGCGTGCAGTTCCACCCGGAGTCGGTGCTCTCGCTGCGCGGGACGGCGATCGTGCGGGAGCTGCTCTCCGGGGTCCTCGTCTAAGCCGTGGGGGCCGCCGGGACCAGCACGTTCTCGCTGCGGCGGCCCTCCCGGTAGTCCAGGACGTTCTGCACCGTGGTCTCGACGATCTGACCGACCGCGTCCACGGTGTAGTACGCCTGGTGCGAGGTGACCACGACGTTCGGGAAGGTCACCAGGCGGGCCAGGGTGTCGTCCGCGACGGCTTCGAGGGACTTGTCGAGGAAGAAGAGCCCGGCCTCCGCCTCGTACACGTCGAGCCCGACGCCCGCGAAGCGCCCCGCCCGCAGCTCGGAGACCAGGGCGTCGGTGTCGATCAGGCCGCCGCGGCTGGAGTTCACCAGGATCGCGTCGTCCTTCATCGTGCGCAGCGCGTCGGCGCCGATGATGTGCTGCGTGGCGGGGAGCAGCGGGACGTGCAGGCTGATCAGGTCGGCCTCGGCGAAGAGCCGCTCCTTGTCGACGTACTCCATGCCGAGTTCGACGCACGCGGGGTTCTCGGCGACGTCCCAGCCGAGCAGCCGCATGCCGAAGCCGTGCGCGATCCGGGTGAACGCCTCGCCGATCTTCCCGGTGCCGAGCACGCCGACCGTGCGGCCCCGCAGGTCCCGGCCCATCAGTCCGTCGAGCCTGAAGTCGAAGTCGCGGGTGCGGTTGCCGGCCCGGACGATGCGGCGGTTGACGGCCATCGCCAGGGTCCAGGCGAACTCGGCGACGGAGTACGGCGAGTAGTACGAGACGCGGGCGATGGTGAGGCCGAGGCGCTCGGCGACCCGGAGATCGATGTTGTTGAACCCGGTCGAACGCTGGGCGATCATCCGCGTGCCGCCCGCGGCGAGGATCTCCAGGACGCTGCCGCCCAGATCTGCGTTGACGCTGGTGGAGACGATCTCGTGGCCCGCGGCGATGGGGGCGGTGTCCTCGGTGAGGAAGACGTCCAGGCAGCGGACTTCGTGGTGCGCGGCGAAGGCCTTCTCGATCAGCGGACGCTCGTCGGCCTGCACGCCGAACGCGAGGATCTCCATGCCGGGAGTCTATGTACCGCCCAAGGGGACGGCACCCGGAGCGCCGGGCGCCGTCCCCTTGCACGTTCACTGCGGGTCGGCCTGGGCTGAGCGCGCAGTTCCCCGCGCCCCTTAGGGGCGCTCCTCTCAGCCGAAGAACACCCCGACCTCGGAGTACAGCTTCGGGTCCACCGTCTTCAGCCTTGCCGTCGCCTCGGCGATCGGGACCCGCACGATGTCCGTGCCCTGGAGCGCGACCATCTTCCCGAAGTCGCCGTCCCGCACGGCCTCGATCGCGTGCAGGCCGAAGCGCGTGGCCAGCCACCGGTCGAAGGCGCTCGGCGTACCGCCGCGCTGCACGTGCCCGAGGACGGTCGTGCGCGCTTCCTTCCCCGTACGGCCCTCGATCTCCTTGGCCAGCCACTCCCCCACGCCCGAAAGCCGCACATGCCCGAAGGAGTCCTGCGTGCCGTCCTTGAGGACCATCTCGCCGTCCTTGGGCATGGCCCCTTCGGCGACGACGACGATCGGCGCGTACGAGGCCTTGAACCGCGAGGTCACCCAGGAGCACACCTGGTCGACGTCGAAGCGCTGCTCCGGGATGAGGATGACGTTCGCGCCACCGGCGAGCCCGGAGTGCAGGGCGATCCAGCCCGCGTGCCGCCCCATGACCTCGACCACGAGGACCCGCATGTGGGACTCGGCGGTCGTGTGCAGCCGGTCGATGGCCTCGGTGGCGATCCCCACCGCGGTGTCGAAGCCGAAGGTGTAGTCCGTGGCGGACAGATCGTTGTCGATCGTCTTCGGTACGCCGACGACATTGATGCCGTACTCGTCGGTGAGCCGCGCGGCGACGCCGAGGGTGTCCTCGCCGCCGATCGCGATGAGGGATTCGACCTCGCACTTGGCGAGGTTCTCCTTGATGCGCCGGACGCCGTTCTCCTCCTTGAGCGGGTTCGTGCGCGAGGAGCCGAGGATGGTGCCGCCGCGGGGCAGGATGCCCCGTACGGCCGGGATGTCGAGCTGGACGGTGTCGCCCTCCAGGGGACCGCGCCAGCCGTCCCGGAAGCCGACGAAGTCGTAGCCGTACTCCTGCACGCCCTTGCGGACGACGCCCCGGATGACGGCGTTGAGCCCGGGGCAGTCGCCGCCTCCGGTCAGTACTCCGACCCGCATGGAAAAGTCCCTTCCGTCAGTGGCCTTGATGCGAGTCACGCTAATGGTGATCCAGGTCACTCAGGGACGGTGCGGATGGTCAATTCCTGGCCGGAACACGGGAGTTGATCACGCGAGTTCACCCGTATGAGGGGTTTCCCGAGGGGTCACGCGTCGTCGAGGCCCCGCTCGATCGCGTACCGCACGAGCTCCACGCGGTTGTGCAGCTGGAGCTTGCCCAGGGTGTTCTGCACGTGGTTCTGCACGGTGCGGTGCGAGATGACCAGGCGCTCGGCGATCTGCTTGTAGCTCAGTCCCTTGGCGACGAGGCGGAGCACCTCGGTCTCGCGGTCGGTCAGCTGCGGGGCCTTCGGCTCGTCCGGGGCGCCTGGCGCCGGATCGGACGCCAGGCGGCGGTACTCGCCGAGGACGAGGCCCGCGAGGCCCGGTGTGAAGACCGTGTCGCCGACGGCCGTGCGGCGCACCGCGTCGGTCAGCTCGGCGGTGGACGCCGACTTCAGGAGATAGCCGGTGGCGCCGGACTTGACCGCCTCCAGGACGTCGGCGTGCTCGCCGCTCGCCGAGAGGACCAGGACGCGCAGGGCGGGGTTGGCGCCGACGAGTTCCTTGCAGACCTGGACACCCGGCTTCAGGGGCAGGTTCAGATCGAGGACGAGGACGTCGGGCGCGGCGGCCTGTGCGCGGCGCACCGCCTGCTCGCCGTCGCCCGCCGTGGCGACCACGTCGAAACCGGCTTCCGCGAGGTCGCGGGCGACCGCGTCCCGCCACATCGGGTGGTCGTCGACGACCATGACCCTGACCGGGTCCTTGCCGACCTCGCCGTTGTGCTGATGCTGCTCGCTCATCGTTCCTTTCCTGCCTTCCCCCGTGTGCTGCCCGCGTCCGGCACACCCTGTGCGGCCCGCGGGACCCTGAGTTCGACTTCCGTCCCCTGGCCCGGCACCGAGATCAGCTCGGCCGTGCCTCCGATGTCCCGGAGGCGCCCCCGGATCGACAGGGCGACACCGAGCCGCCCCTCCCCCTCGGCCTCCGCGAGACGGCCCTCGGGGATGCCCGGGCCGTCGTCCCGCACCGTCACGATCACGGCGTCCGGCTCGTCCTCGACCAGGATCCAGGCACCGGCGTCCGGGCCCGCGTGCCGGTGGACGTTGTCCAGGGCGGCGCCCACCGCGGCGGCCAGTTCCCGCGCGGCCCGCGGCGGCAGGGCGACCGGAGCGCCCGGCTCCGAGACGGTCACCTTGGCGCCCGCGTAGGGGAAGAGCAGCGTCCGCAGATCGCAGGGCTCGCCGTCATCGGCGGACGCCTGGTCGTCGGGTTCCTCCACCGCGCGGACGACGGCACCGAGCGAGGCGTCCTCCGACTCGTGCGACGTACGGACCAGGCCGCCCGCCACCAGCGTGCGCAGCGCGACCTCCTGCTCCCCCGCCATCCTGCCGAGCTCCGCCGCCTCGCCGCCGAGCGCGCTGCCGCGCCGCTGCACCATCGCAAGGACCTGGAGCACGCTGTCGTGGATGTCGCGGGCCAGGCGCTCCCGTTCGCGGGTCGCGGCCTCGATCTCCAGGGCGCGGGCGAGGGTGCGCTCGGAGGCGCGGGCCACCTCGACGACGTATCCGATGGCGATGGAGGCGATGCAGACGAGCAGGACGTTGTGGAGCGTGTCCTGGGTGGGCCTGCCGCGCTGCGCGATGTTGGCGACGCCGACGAGAGCCGACGCGAAGGCCGCCCACCGCCAGCCGCCCTTGATCGCGAAGGCGAGCACCGCGCCCGCCGTCCATATGGAGGGCAGCGTCGGGCCGTCGTGCACGATCCGCTGGTGCGAGTCGGCGACCGGCGTGAGCAGGATGCCGACGAGCGCGATGGTCAGGTCGATGACCAGGAACCGCTTGGTGCAGCTCGCCGCGTTCGCGACCTTCGGCAGCGTGCCGAGGGTCCAGCCCGCGAGCACCGCGTAGAAGGCGACGGCCACCCAGGGGCGGTCGAACTTGTCGTGCGCGGCCACGAACAGGCCGATCGCGTACAGCATGGTCAGTACGCGATAGCCGGTCAGCGCACGCCACAGCGGCTGCTCGACCGACATCCTCATGACGCGCACGCGCTTGGTCATGTCCCCCACCCCTTGGGGCGCCGGCCGCTCCCGCTCGCGCCGGCCCCCCTGTGCACTCGCTCCCCTACGCACTGACGCGATTAGGCGCCCGAGCGTTCCTTCTCCGCAGCGGCGGCTTCCTTCTCTGCCGCGGCGGCCGCCTTCTCCGCCTTCTTCTCGGCTTCCTTCTCGGCCTTCGCCGCATCCGAGATCCGGCGCTTGGCCGCCGTCGCGTACTCGTCGACGTACTCCTGGCCGGACAGCTTCATGATTTCGTACATGACCTCGTCGGTCACCGCCCGCAGGACGAACCGGTCGTGGTCCATGCCGTGGTACCGGCTGAAGTCGAGCGGCTTGCCGATCTTGATTCCGGGCCGCATCAGCTTCGGGAGCACCTTGCCGGGCGGCTGGATCTTCTCGGTGTCGATCATCGCCACGGGGAGCACGGGCGCCCCGGTGGCCAGGGCCACGCGCGCGAGGCCGCCGGGCTTGCCACGGTAGAGCCTGCCGTCGGGCGACCGCGTGCCTTCCGGGTAGATGCCGAAGAGCTCACCGCGCTCCAGGACCTCGATGCCGCTCTTGATGGCCGCCTCGCCCGCGCCGCGGCCGCCGGAGCGGTCCACGGGCAGCTGGCCCACGCCCTTGAAGAAGGCCGCGGTGAGCTTGCCCTTCACGCCCGGGGACGTGAAGTACTCCGCCTTCGCGATGAAGGTGACCTTGCGGTCGAGGACCGCGGGCAGGAAAAAGGAGTCCGAGAAGGACAGATGATTGCTTGCCAGGACGGCCGGCCCCTCGGCGGGTACGTTCTCAAGGCCCTCCACCCAGGGCCTGAAGCCGAGCTTCAGCGGCCCGCCGATGGCGACCTTCATTGCGCCGTAGATCAAACCGAGTGCCTCCTGTTAAGTGTGGATCAGACCTTAACCCGCAGTAAGCCCAAAGAGCCCGACGGCCCTGGTCGGTGTCAGTCCGGTCGCGTACCGTTAAGTACTCCTCGAATCCCCCGCTGCCACACCTCACGAAGGAGACCGAAGTGCCGGTCCTCCCCGGAGCCGAGCCGTACCGCCACGAAGGCGGCGAGGTCGGCGTCCTGCTCTGCCACGGCTTCACCGGATCACCGCAGTCCCTGCGCCCCTGGGCCGAGTACCTCGCGGGCCGCGGCCTGACCGTCTCGCTCCCGCTGCTTCCAGGTCACGGCACGCGCTGGGAGGACATGCAGGTCACCGGCTGGCAGGACTGGTACGCAGAGGTGGAGCGCGAGCTGCGCGCGCTCCAGGAGCGGTGCACGGACGTCTTCGTCTTCGGTCTTTCCATGGGCGGCGCCCTCACGCTGCGTCTGGCCGCCAAGCACGGCGACGAGGTGCGGGGCATCGTCCTGGTGAACCCGGCGAACAAGGTGCACGGCCTGGCCGCGCACGCGCTGCCGCTCGCCCGGCATCTGGTGCCCTCGACGAAGGGCATCGCGAGCGACATCGCCCTGGAGGGCTCGGTCGAGATCGGTTACGACCGGGTTCCGCTGCACGCGGCACACTCGATGCGGCGGTTCTTCCAGCGGCTCGACCGTGAACTGCCGCAGGTGACCCAGCCGTTGCTGCTGCTGCACAGCCCGCAGGACCATGTGGTGCCGCCGGCGGACTCGGCCAGGATCCTCAGCCGGGTGTCGTCCACGGACGTCACGGAAACCATCCTGGAACAGAGCTACCACGTCGCGACGTTGGACCATGATGCGGACCGGATCTTCGAGGAGAGCTACGCGTTCATCGGCCGGCTCGCCCCCAGTGTCGGTAAGGAAGGGACGGCCACCGGTGGCTGAGCAGGACAGAATCGAACCCGACGGCGAGAGCCGCGAGCCCGAGAAGAGGCAGGAGCCCTCCGAGGGCCTGCCCCTGGACGAGGACGCGGCCTGGCAGGCGATCGTCGCGGGGTACGGCCAGGAGCCGGCTGACCCGCCGGGCGCCAAGCCGTTCAAGTCCATCGAGGACCTGGCACTGCTCGAACCGGAGACGAACGACACCCCGGAAAGCTCCGAGCGGACCAAGGACCCCACTGCCCCGGACAATCCCGACGACTCCGGCTCCAAGAAGACGCTCGGCGGCTCCGTCTCCTTCGCCCCCGGCGTGGGCGGCGGCCCGCGTGACTACGACGCCCCGGAGGCGTCGGACGACGACCTCGGCGAGGACGACGAGGGCCACTTCGTCCCGCCGGAGCCGCCGCCGCTGCCCGCAGCGGACGTCACCGCGAAGTTCGCCTGGCTCGCCGTCCTCGGCGGCCCCCTCCTCATGCTGCTCGCGGTGCTGCTCGGCTGGCAGATGACGTGGTGGCTCGCGACGCTCAGCATCGGCGGCTTCCTCGGCGGCTTCGCCACACTGGTGGCGCGGATGAAGGGCGACGACGAAGAGGGCGACGAGGATCCGGGCCGCGGCGCGGTCGTCTAGGCGCGCGCACTCTCCTGAGCCGCGGGAATCCTGAGGGCGGCGAGCACCGGCAGATGGTCGGTGGCCGCCCGCAGATCCGCCTCGCTCACGCCGTCCAGCTCCAACGGCACGCCGCAGCCGAGCACTTCGACCCCCGGGGTGGCGAAAATCGCGTCGATGCGCTGATGCGGGTCCCCCGGCGTCGAGGTGTTCTCGCCGCCCCAGGGCGCGGTCTCCCAGCAGTCCCGGAGCGTCGAGGCCAGCCTGCGGAACGTACGGCCCTTGGGCCGGTCGTTCAGGTCGCCGCCCGCGACCGCGTGCTCCACGCCCATCCCCGCGAGCCGGTCGAGCAGCATCCCGCCCTGTGCGTACCGCTCGTCGGTCTGCAGGCTCAGATGGCAGCTCAGGACCCCGAGCCGGGCACCCCCGAACCGCACGACTGCGGTCGCGAAGCCGCGCCGGTGAAGACCCGGCGTGAGCGGCAGGAGCACGTCCTCGGTCCGCTCGACGGTGGCCCGCAGCGAGCAGAGCAGCGCGGGCCCCGACGCGGTGGCACCCCCCGAGAGCACCACCAGATCGGCGGCGCGGGCGAGCCGCGCCAGCTTCTTGCGCCACCGGAAGAACCGGGGCGCCTCCTGGACGAGTACGAGATCGGGCGCGCAGGCGGCGATGACCCGGGCCAGCGCGTCGGTGTCGTCCCGCATGGACCGGATGTTGTAGCTGAGCACCCGGACGACGGCCGAACCGTCGTCCTCGGTCCTGGAGTTGGGAAGCGTCACCATGGAGATCAAGATACGCGCTGCGGGGTGCCGCCACGACGAGGCCCGCCGCCCCGGAAGGGACGGCGGGCCTCGTACGAAATGCGGCGTGGAGCTAGCCCTGGCGCGCCAGGTCGGCGGCGCCCACGAGCCCCGCCTTGTTGCCGAGCTGGGCTGCGAGCACCTGCGCGTGCGGGCGCCATTGCCCGCCGATGAGCCAGCGGCGGAACGACTTGCGGATCGGGTCGAGCACGAGCTCGCCCTCGTCCGAGAGGCCGCCGCCCACGATGAACGCGGAGGGGTCGAAGAGCGAGGCCAGGTCGGCCAGGCCCGCGCCGACCCAGCGGGCCAGCTCGCGGTACGAGTCGACCGCGACCGGGTCGCCCTGCCGGGCCGCCTCGCTGATGTGCTTGCCCTCGATGCCTTCCACCGTGCCGTCGCCGAGGCCGAGCAGAATGTCCGCGGCCTCCGGCGTCGCGTTGGCGCGCTGCTGTCCGTACCGCAGCAGGGCGCGCCCGGATGCGTACTGCTCCCAGCAGCCCTGGCTGCCGCAGCCGCAGAGCAGCCCGTCCGGCACGACCCGGATGTGGCCGAACTCGGCGGCCACGCCGAAGCGTCCGCGCCGCAGCTTGTTGCCGATGATGATGCCGCCGCCCAGGCCCGTGCCCAGGGTGATGACGATGACGTCCTCGTGGCCCTGGCCCGCGCCGAAGCGGTACTCGCCCCAGGCGGCGGCGTTCGCGTCGTTCTCGACGACGACCGGCATGCCGACCCGCTGCTCGACCTTGTCCTTGAGCGGCTCGTGACGCCAGTCGATGTTCGGTGCGAAGAGGACGGTGGCACGCTTGTCGTCCACGTAACCGGCGGCGCCGATGCCGACGGCCTCCACGTCGTTCCCCTTGCCGGCGCCGGAGACGGCGGCACAGATCGCGTCCACGATGCCTTCGGCGGTCGGCGGAGTGGGCACCGTGTGGGTGTCGAGAATGGTGCCCTCTTCGTCGACCACTCCGGCCGCGATCTTCGTGCCGCCGATATCGACGCCGATGGTGAGTCCCATGTGTCCCTCAGTTTCGGTCGAGCCCCGCTATGGGCAACCGTACCCGAGGGGTAGTCAGTCCAGGTCGATGTGTTCGCCGGGACCGGGGCCCTCGTCGCGCGGGTCGGGGCCCTTGGCGGCGTCGCTGCCGCGGGTCCAGCGGCCCTCCTGGCCCTCGACCGCAGAGCGGTAGGCGGCGAGCAGTTCGCTGCCTGCGGCGGCGAGATGGTCGAAGACGTCGGGGTTGCGCTCGATGACCGGCTCGACGGCGGCCTTCGCCTGCTGGACGACCTGCTTCACGGTCTGCTCGACGGCGCCCTGCGCGACCGCGCCGAGCAGCGGCGTCTGGAGCCCCGACAGCTTCTCGGACACGGCGTCGACGAGCTTGCGCAGCTCCTCGCCCGCGGAGCCGGGCGGCGGCCCGTACTGGGCACGGCGCCGGGCCTTCTCCGCCGCGAGGTCCTCGGCGCACGCCTTCTCCCACGCGTCGGCGTCGGTGTCGGCCGCTTCGGGTTCGGGCACTTCGCGCTCGGTGGCATCGCTCATGACGGAAGACTCCTGCAAAGGGCGGTCCATGGATTGATTCGTACTCTCGACGTTACCCGAACGGCGGTTGCGCGTTCACCGTGCCGGCGGCCACAGATCCGGGTCGGGCGCGAACCTCACCCGCAGCTCGCCCTCGCGCAGCCCGGCGCCCGCGACGGTGCAGCGGCGCAGGGCCGACGGCAGGGGGACGATGCGCCGGAAGGCTCCCGCGGTCACGACCAGTTCGTCGCCGCGCCGGATCAGTCCGAGCTCTTCGCGTACGACGCCGGGGAGCGGGATGTGCCAGACCAGTACGCCGTCCTCGGCGAGGGCGTCCAGGACGGGCCACCGGACGGGCTCGGGGGCAGCGGCGGGGGCGGGCACGCCGAGGGCGGCCAGGTCGTCGGCGCCGCGCGGATCGTGCCCCAGGTGCGGCAGGGGCACGAGGCTCTCGCCGTACGTCTCCTGCCACTCGGCCAGCGTCTTGCGCTGCTGGGAGATGAGCCCCGCGAACCACGTGTCGGCGGTGTCGTCGGGCAGTACGCGGTTGGCGTGCAGCGCGTCGGTGCGCAGGCCCTGCAGGGCGAGCCCTGTGGCGGCGGCGCGCACGGCGTCGGCGCCCGCGGGTCCCGGCTCGGCGACCAGGCGGACCGTCGTGTCCGGTGCCTCGATCACGGCCTGCGCGGCGGCGAGTTCGGTGTCCCAGCGGGCGGCGGTCTCGTAGAGCCAGGCGGCGGGCATCGGGACGCCCGCTATGCGGCCGAGCATGGGCCGCAGGGCGCGGGCCGCCTGCCGCTCGGGCGGAAGGAGCCTGCGGAGGTAGCGGCGCAGCTGCTCGGGCAGGGCGAGGACCGCGAGGGCGCGGGGCGCCGGGGGCAGGTCCACCACCACGGTGTCGTACGTGCCCTGTCCGGCGTCGCGCAGGGCGCGGAGCAGGGCCAGTTCGTCGCTGCCGGGCAGCGGGGTGAGCTCCTCGCCCTCCAGGCGTCCGGCGCCGAGCAGGTCGAGCGCGGAGGACGCGCGGTTCTGCAGGGCGAGGAGGTCGTCCCGGAACTCGTCGCCGGGGGTCAGCGTCCGCAGGGTGAGGTTCGCGTGTTCCGCGCCGGGGGTGTCGGCGCGGTCGGCTGAGATCAGCAGGGTCCGGTGCCCCTCGCGGGCTGCGGAAAGCGCGGTGGCCGCGGCGACAGTGGTTCGGCCTGAGCCGCCGGGGCCGGTGAGCAAAAGGGTGCGCATAAGGGTGAACGGTACGTGAGCCGGCGGGGGCGCCTTTGACCGCGGGCCCGTGAGCTGTAGACCCTTCCGCCCGCTTCGCGGCGGATGTTTCCCGCCCGCCCGTCCGTTACCCGGCCTTCGGGCCCGCTTCCACTCGCTTCTTCAAGCCCGCGAGCGCCCGGTCGATGATGACCTTCTCCGCCTTGCGCTTGATCATGCCGAGCATGGGGATCTTGACGTCGACGGTCAGCTTGTACGTGACCTCCGTGCCGGTTCCCGCGGGCCGCAGCAGGTACGAACCGTCGAGCGAGCGCAGCATCTGCGACTTGACGAGGGTCCAGCTGACCTCGTTCTCGCCGGTCCACGTGTACCCGAGGGTCTGGTCGTCCTTGATCGCGCCCGCGTCCATGACGAGGCGGACCTGCTTGGCGCGGCCCTGCTCGTCGGTGTCGAGCACCTCCGCCTCCTTCACCTCACCCGTCCAGTCCGGGTAGCGCGCGAAGTCGGCGATCACCCCCATCACCTCGGCCGGTGCCGCCTCGATCGTGATGCTCGAGCTGGTGTGTTCCGCCATCTCTGTGGCTCCTCCAGATGCGGTCCGGTACGGGGGATGGTGTCTATATGTGTGACGCGTGAAGGCTACCGCGCACCGAGTGGCCCGCTGTCACCACTCCAGGGCCCACGGCCTGCCCGAGCTCGCGAAGTGCCCCACGTTCACACACTCCGTCGCCCCGATCCGCATCCGCCGTGTCAGCGGTTGATGGACGTGGCCGAAAAGTGAGTACCTCGGGCGGGTCTTGTGAATGGCCGCGAGCAGCGCTCGGCTGCCCCGCTCGAAGCGGCGCGCGACGGTGTCGTACACCAGCTCCGGGACCTCCGGCGGGATGTGCGTGCAGAGCACGTCGACCTCGCCGACGGCCTCGATCTTGGCGGCGTACTCCTCGTCGCTGATCTCGTAGGGCGTGCGCATGGGGGTGCGCAGGCCGCCGCCGACGAACCCGAAGACCCGGCCGCCGATCTCGGCCCTGCCGCCGTCCAGGACGGTGGTGCCGGGGCCCGCGTACTCCGACCAGAGGGCCGGCATGTCGACGTTGCCGTACGTCGCGTACGTCGGTACGGGGAAGGCGGCGAACAGCTCGGCGTACTGCTTGCGCACCGCCTTCTCGATGGCGGGAGCCCGGTCTATCCCGGCCCACAGCCGGGATCCGAGCTCTCTGGCCTCGTCGAATCGGCGTGCGGTGCGCAGCTCGACGAGGCGGTCCGCGTTCTCCTCGCCGAAGAGGTCGGGGAAGATACCGCGCGAGTGGTCCGCGTAGTCGAGAAACAGGACCAGATCACCGAGACAGATGAGTGCGTCGGCCCCCTCGCCCGCGCGGGCGAGATCCTTTGCGTTGCCGTGCACGTCACTGACCACATTGACCTTGAAACCTGGCATGCCGATCACCCTAGAACGAGCGGGCAAACGTGGGTAGAGGCATGGAGAAGGGGGCGGACCTGCGGTTACTTCCGAGTCGGGAATGGCGTGGCGTACTGTGCGGTTCAGACCACAAAGACGTGTGACGCACCGAACATCTGGCCCGGACCCCCTACCGAACAAGCCATACCCATGGGTAACGTCCGGGCAGTCCAGTAGTGCTCCAGCCTTCTTTCCCCCCATTTCCACGGAGCACCTGCCCGATCTTGGACCGCACCGTCGCATCGCACAATGTCGTGGCGCCGGCGCCCTATGTAGGAGCAGCAGTCTTGCGCGAGTTCAGCCTTCCGGCCCTGTACGAGGTCCCTGCGGACGGCAATCTGACCGACATCGTCCGCAGAAATGCCGCGCAGCATCCGGATGTCGCCGTCATCGGCCGCAAGGTGAACGGCACCTGGCAGGACGTCAACGCCAAGACCTTCCTCACCGAGGTGCGCGCCGCCGCGAAGGGGCTCATCGCCTCCGGAGTGCGCCCCGGCGACCGCGTCGCCCTGATGTCCCGCACCCGTTACGAGTGGACGCTCCTCGACTTCGCGATCTGGAGCGCGGGCGCGGTCACCGTGCCGGTGTACGAGACGAGCTCGGCCGAACAGATCCAGTGGATCCTCGGCGACTCCGGCGCCGTCGGCATCATCGTCGAGCTCGACGCGCACTCCGCCGCCGTCGACTCCGTGCGCGACCGGCTTCCGGACCTGGTCAACGTCTGGCAGATCGACGCCGGCGGCGTCGCCGAGCTGAACCGCGCGGGCGCCGACGTCTCCGAGGAGACCGTCGACGAGCGCAGCGCGGTCGCGGGCGCCGACGACCCGGCCACCATCGTCTACACCTCGGGCACCACGGGCCGCCCCAAGGGCTGTGTCCTCACGCACCGCAGCTTCTTCGCGGAGTGCGGCAACGTGGTGGAGCGCCTGAAACCGCTGTTCCGCACCGGTGAGTGCTCCGTCCTCCTCTTCCTTCCGGTGGCGCACGTCTTCGGCCGTCTGGTCGAGGTCGCAGCCCTGATGGCGCCGATCAAGCTGGGCCACGCGCCGGACGTCAAGAACCTCACGGACGAGCTGGCCTCGTTCCGGCCGACCATGATCCTGGGCGTCCCGCGCGTCTTCGAGAAGGTCTACAACTCGGCGCGCGCCAAGGCGCAGGCCGACGGCAAGGGCAAGATCTTCGACAAGGCCGCGGACACGGCGATCGCGTACAGCCGCGCTCTCGACACCCCGAGCGGCCCTTCGCTCGGCCTGAAGATCAAGTACAAGACGTTCGACAAGCTGGTCTACAGCAAGCTGCGGGCCGTCCTCGGCGGACGCGGCGAGTACGCGATCTCGGGCGGCGCGCCGCTCGGCGAGCGCCTGGGCCACTTCTTCCGCGGCATCGGCTTCACGGTCCTTGAGGGCTACGGCCTGACCGAGTCGTGTGCGGCCACCGCCTTCAACCCCTGGGACCGCCAGAAGATCGGCACGGTCGGCCAGCCGCTGCCCGGCTCGGTCGTCCGGATCGCCGACGACGGCGAGGTGCTGCTGCACGGCGAGCACCTGTTCACGCAGTACTGGAACAACGAGGGCGCGACTGAAGAGGCGCTCGCCGACGGCTGGTTCCACACGGGCGACATAGGCACGCTCGACGAGGACGGCTACCTCCGGATCACCGGCCGCAAGAAGGAGATCATCGTCACGGCGGGCGGCAAGAACGTCGCTCCCGCGGTGATCGAGGACCGTATCCGCGCGCACGCGCTCGTCGCGGAGTGCATGGTCGTGGGCGATGGGCGCCCCTTCGTGGGGGCGCTTGTCACGGTGGACGACGAGTTCATCGGCCGGTGGGCCCTGGACCACGGGAAGCCTGCCGATTCCACGGCGACGTCGCTGCGGGACGACGCGGACTTCCTCGCGGAGATCCAGAGCGCGGTGGACGACGGCAACGCGGCGGTCTCCAAGGCGGAGTCCGTGCGCAAGTTCCGTGTCCTTTCTTCGCAGTTCACGGAGGAGTCCGGGCATCTGACTCCGTCGTTGAAGCTGAAGAGGAATGTTGTCGCCAAGGACTACGCGGACGAGATCGAAGCGATTTACCGCGGGTAGCGTTTGCGGGGCCGCCCACTCGCCGTGGGGGGCCTTGTCTCTATGCGGCTCTCGGTCTGTTGTGGTTGCTCGCGCAGTTCCCCGCGCCCCTAAAGGGGCGCTCAGCTGGGCCCCGTCAGGGGCGCGGGGAACTGCGCGCTCAGCCCACGACGGCAGTCAGTCGCGCACGGACCCGCGGCAGCAGCCCAGTAGGCGCTACAGAAGCTCCTTAAGACGCTCGGCCAAGAGATCCCAGCGCCACTTCTCCTCCACCCACTCCCGGCCCCGCTCCCCCATGCGCTGACGCAACTCCGCGTCGCCCAGCAAGGTGACGATCCGGTCCGCGGCGGCCTCCGGGGACCCACCCCGGACGACCCACCCCGTCTCCCCGTCAAGCACCGCGTCCGGCGCTCCGCCGGAGTCCCCGGCGACGACCGGGAGGCCGGTCGCGGAGGCCTCCAGGTAGACGATGCCGAGCCCCTCCACGTCCAACCCGCCCCGCCGGGTCCTGCACGGCATCGCGAAGACGTCCCCCGCCCCGTAATGCGCGGGAAGCTCCTCCCACGGCACCGCCCCGGTGAAGCGAACGGAGTCCGAGACCCCGGTCTCGGCGGCCAGCTTCCGCAGGTCCTTCTCGTACGGGCCGCCACCGACGACCAGCAGCACCGCTTCGGGCTCCCGGGCCAGAATCCGGGGCATGGCGAGGATCAGCGTGTCCTGCCCCTTGCGCGGCACGAGCCGCGAGACGCAGACCACGACCGGGCGGTCCGTCAGGCCGAGGCGGGCCCGCACGGCGTCCCCGCCCGATTCCGGGTGGAACGTCTTCTCGTCGACGCCCGGCGGCAGTTGGACCATCCGCCCGGCCGCCGCGGGTGTCAGCGCGGCGGCGATGCGCGAGCGCGTGTACTCGCCCAGATAGGTGATCGTGTCCGTCGACTCGCCGATGCGGCGGAGCAGTTGGCGTGAGGCCGGCAGCTGCGCCCACCCCGCCTCGTGTCCGTGTGTCGTGGCGACGAGCCGCCGCGCGCCCACCTTGCGCAGCGCGGGCGACATGAGCCCCAGCGGGGCTGCGGCCCCGAACCACACCGACTCGCAACCGTGTTCGCGCAGGAGGGAGACCGCGCGCCGCGTGACGCGCGGGGTCGGGAGCAGCATCGTCGTGGGGTCGCGTACGACCTTGAAGGGCTGCTCCGCGTCGAAGGCGGCCGTCGCTTCGGTGCCCTCGCGGCCCCGCTTCCACGTGGAGGCGTAGACGACGAGCTGTTCGGGGTCCAGGCGCAGCGCCATGTTGTGCAGGAACGCCTGGATGCCACCGGGCCTGGGCGGGAAGTCGTTCGTGACGATCAGGGTCTTGTGCATCGTCGCCCGACAGTACCGAAAGCCCGCCGGAGCGCCGAACGGCCTCGCCTCCCCGACGGCCCCGCCTCATGGCCCATTCACAGCCGCGCCCGGCATCATGGCTCCTCGAACCACAATGAAGTATCCGAAAAGGGGCGTGGTGCGCGTGGCGCGGATCCTGACCGTCTGGGTCCTGACCAGGACAGTGCTGCTGCTCTGCGTCTTCAAGGTCCTCACCGCCCCCGGCCCCGACGTGACCAGCGACGTCTCCGTCATCTACGAGGGCTGGTACGAGGTCCTGCGCACCGGCACCTTCCCCCTCGACGACGTCACCTGGCAGTACCCGCCCGCCGCGGCCCTCGCGATCCTCTCCCCCGCCCTGCTGCCCTTCGCCGGGTACACGTCGGCGTTCTTCGTGCTCGCCCTCCTCGCCGACGCGCTGGTCTGCGGGCTGCTCCTGTACGCGGGCGGGCGGCCCGGCAAGTCACTCCGGGGAGCCTGGACGTGGGTCGTGGGCGCGGCGCTGCTCGGGCCGACCGTGTACGCCCGTTACGACGTGATGGTCACGGCCGTGGCGGTCGCCGCGCTGCTCGCCGGGGCCCGGCATCCCCGCACGATGGGGGCGCTCGCGGCATTCGGCGCACTGCTCAAGGTGTGGCCCGCCCTGCTGCTCGTCGGCATGCCACGCGCGCGTGCCACCCGCAGTTCCTGGGGCGCGGCCCTCGCCACCGCCGTCGGCCTGACCCTCGCCTTCCTCGTGACGATGCCGGGCGCGCTCGCCTTCCTGACCTTCCAGCGCGACCGCGGCACCGAGGTCGAGTCGCTGGGCGCGCTGGTCTTCCATGTCGCACGGCACCTCGGCTGGCAGGGCGACGTGCAGCTCAACTACGGCTCGGTGGAGTTCCTGGGCCCGTACGTATCGCTGGTCAGCACGGTGGCGCAGGGGTTGTCCGCGGCGGCCTTCTGCTGGCTGCTGGCGTGGCGGCTGCGCGCGCGTGCGTGGTCGGCGAGCACGGTCGCGGACGCGGCCTTCGTCGCCGTCCTGCTGTTCACGGCGACGAGCCGGGTGATCAGCCCGCAGTACCTGCTGTGGCTGGTCGGGGTCGCCGCGGTGTGCCTGGCGTTCCGAGCGAGCCGCATGGTGCTGCCCGCACGCCTGGTGCTCGCGGCCACGTTCGTCACGTTCCTCGAGTTCCCCGTCTGGTTCTCGCACGTGGTGGCGAGCGATCCGCTGGGCATCGCCCTGCTCCTGGTGCGCAACGGTCTGCTCGTCGCGGCGGCGCTGCTCGCCTGCCGGAACCTGTGGCGGCAGACGGTGTCCGAACCGCGGGCCCGTGAGCGCGCGTCGGCGCCCGCAGAGGTCAGTCGAGCTCCTCGCGCAGATACGTACGCCACTGCGCCGTGAAGTCCTCCTCAGTGGTGTCCAGGACGTCCTTCAGCGCGTCCTCGACCGCACCGGGCCTCTTCTTGTGCGCGCCGACCGCTTCGTAGAAGTCCGTCAGCGCCGCCTCGCCCCACTGGTCCGCGATCATCCGGCAGGCCAGCCAGGACCCTTCGTAAGCGGCGGCCAGCTTCCCCGCGTCCCCGCTGAAGCCGAAGTCGTCGTCCTCGGGGAGCGCGGCGGGCACTTGCTCATCCTCGACGGCGCGGCGCAGCTCGGGAGCGGCCTGCTCGGCGGTGCGGCCCGTGCCGCGGTAGCCCACCCAGTCGGCGAGGCCTTCGGAGAGCCACAGCGGGGTCGCCGGCGAGGTGTGCGCGCGGGTCGCGACGTGGGTCGCCTCGTGGGTGAGCACGACCTGCTTGCCGAAGTCGCCGAGCACGCCGTACGCCTCGGGGTTGACGATGATCCGGTCGGCGGGCGCGGCCCCGGAGCCGCCCGCCTCCCCCGTGGTCACCGCCGCGATCCCCTTGTACCCGGAAGCGGGCGCCCCGAGCAGCCCGGCCATGCCCTCCAGGGACTCGGGCACCAGGACGACGACCTGCTGCGGCCACTTGTCCGTCCAGGCGTCCCGCACCAGGGGCACCGCCCGGTCGGCGAGGTCCGCGTACCCGCGCAGCGTCGTCTCCTCCCGCTCGCCGCGCCCGACGCCGAGCACGAGGCTGTGAGCGCCCCGTACGGACGTCACGGGCCCCTGGTCCCAGAGTTGCTCCGAGGCCTTCTCGGCGGGGCGCTCAGCGGCGACGTACCAGCGTCCGTCGCGCTCCCGCAGCGTGAGCGCGCGCGAGGTGGTGAGCGGCTCGCTGTCGTAGCCCTTGATCCGGTAGCGCAGGTCCGCGGTCGCGGTGGCCCGCGTGCCGGTCCGCTCGAAGGAGGTCAGGCGGTACTGCCAGGACTTCAGCGGCACGTCGCGGAGGTTGTCGTAGAAGTCGGCGGCCCCGGTGTCCGGGCCCGTCGCGCGGTACGCCTTCGCGTCCCGGTCGAGCACCGCGTCCGCACGCCGGTCGAGCAGTCTGCGCACGTCTCCGGGCGCCGCGTCGGGCGCCGAAGGACCGCCGCACCCGACGAGCAGCGCGACACAGATCCCCAGCACCCACGAACCACGCCCGCGACCAGCCACGTTTCAGATCGTACGGGCAGCAGGGCCGCGGGGTGCCGGTCAGACCCGGGTCACCGACGACACCGGCATCATGCCGACCGGGTCGTAGCGCACGGCGGCTCCGGGGTAAGGCGCGTGCACGACCTGGCCGTTGCCCATGTACATCCCGATGTGGCTCGCGTCGTCGCGGTAGGCGACGAGGTCACCCGGCTGCGCCTGCGAGAGGGGCACCTGCTGCCCCGCGTACCGCTGGGCCTGCGAGGTGCGCGGCAGCCCGACGCCCGCTTGCGCGTACGACCACTGCGTGAGCCCCGAACAGTCGAAGCCGGTCGGGCCGTTGGCACCCCACACGTAGGGCTTGCCGACCGCGGAGCGTGCCGCCGCGATGGCGGCGGCGGCACGCGACGAGGACGGGGCCGCGCTCCCGGGGTCCGGCATGTCGCCGCGCCCCGAGCGCGACGACCTGTCGTACTCCTCGCGGTCCCGCGAGGACAGCGAGTTGAGCAGCTTGCGCGCCTTGGCGAGCTTGTGCTCGACGCCGCGCTTGTGGCGGGCCACGGCGGTGCGGCTCTTCTCCAGCTCGGAGAGTTTGTGTCCGGCCTCCGTGCGCTCCTGGTCGAGGCTGCGCTGGGCCTTCTGCAGATCGGTCAGTTCACCGGCCTGCCGGACGCTGATGCGGTCGAGCGCCGTCGCCTTGTCCAGATAGCTGTCCGGGTCGGAGGAGAGCAGCAGGGCGAGGGAGGGGTCGATGCCGCCCGAGCGGTACTGCGCCCCGGCGAGCGAACCGAGCGCGCCGCGCATCGTGTTGATGCGCTCCTGGCCGCGGGCGACGCTGTCCTTGGCCCGCTCGACCTGCTCGCGCAGGGTGTCGGCGCGCTCATCGGCCTTGTTGTACGCCTCGGTGGCCTTCTCGGCCTGTTCGAAGAGGCGGTCCACCTTGGCCTTGGTGGTCGCCGGGGTGTCCTGCGGTACGGCGCCCGCCGGCGTCGCGGCGAGGGCCGCCGCGGCAGTGGCCGCAGCGGCCGAAAGGATGGTGACGCGCGTGCTCCGGTCCGGACCGGACAGCGCGAGACGACGATGGGACCCCACGGGAAGCCGCTCTCCCTCCGCATGACGGACCCCCGGGCGAAACCGGGGGAAAGTCCCCCGATCCGTCGGGGGAATGCGCGCGACAGTAGCGGTGAGATCACGTAACGGCCAAAGACCTCGCCGTGCACACAACGTGACACCCCGCCGGAGACGCAGGTCACCGACGGGGCGTGAGGTCAGCGGGAGTCACCCGAATTCGCCCGTTCGGGCGGACCGCCGGTCGTTTCAGATGCGGACGACCGGCGGACGGAGGAACTCAGATGCGGACGCCGAACTGGAAGGAGCCGATGGTGGACATCGACTCGTAGCGCACCACGGCGCCCGGCTTCGGCGCGTGAAGCACCTGGCCGTTGCCCGCGTAGAAGCCGACGTGCGCGAGGCTGTTGAAGAACACCAGGTCGCCGGGCTTCAGCTCGCCGCGGCCGATCTTCGTGCCGTCGTTCTGCTGGGTGTACGTGGTCCGGGTGATCTGGACACCGGCCTGGTTGTACGCCCACTGCGTGAGGCCCGAGCAGTCGTAGGAGTTGGGGCCGCTGCCGCCGGAGACGTAGGGCTTGCCGATCTGCGTCGCGGCGGCGCTCAGGGCGGCCTGCCCGCGATTCGAGGCCGGGGCCTCCTTGCCGAGGTCCACGCGGTCGCCGGCGCTGCGGCTCGCGCGCTGCTCCTTGGCGGCGAGGTCCGCCTTCTCCTTGGCCGTCAGGGTGTTGAGCAGCTTCTGGGCGGCGCCGAGCTTGCTCTGGACTTCCTTCTTCTTCTTGCCCAGTTCCTTGCGCGTGTCGGCGAGGTCCTTGAGCTTGTCGGAAGCCTCCTTGCGCTCCTGCGCGAGGGTCCGCTGCTTCTCCTGGACCTTCTTGAGCGCCTCGACCTGCTGACCGCTCAGCTGGTCCATGGTCGACGCCTTGTCCAGGTAGTCGTCCGGGTCGGCGGAGAGGAAGAGCTGGACGGAGGGGTCGAGGCCGCCGGAGCGGTACTGCGCGCTGGCCATCGAACCGAGGCCGTCGCGCAGGTCGTTGAGGCCCTCCTGGCCGCGGGCGACCTTGTCCTGAAGCTCGCCGATCTCCTTCTCGAGCTTCTCCTGCTTCTCCTTGGCGCCGTTGTACCGGTCGGTGGCCCGGCCCGCGTCCTCGTAGAGCTTGTCGACCTTGGACTTGACCTCGTCCTTGCTCGGCTTCTCGCTCGGCGTCGCGTTGGCCGCCTGGGAGGTGAGTGCGACGGCAGCGGCGGCGGTCGCGGTGAGCACGGTCACGCGGGCGCGGCTCGGCTGCTTGGGTCGACGGTGGGACGCCACGAAGGCGGCTCCTTCTTCCTCCAGCCGCCTACCGAGACCCGGTCGGCGGGTACCACCGCTGTCACCCCGGATGGGTGATCAACCGAGCGGAGGTTCGAGGCGAGACCTTAGTGACCCTCTTGTGATCAGTTCAAATCCTGACCGGTAAAAAGTGGGGTGCCGGGCGCATATTTTACCGATAACGCACAGGCAGTAATTACTACTTGACGCTGCGTCGCGCACCGTGAGCGTCAATTCGGGCATAGGGAACAGGAGTTACTTGCACTCCCTTAGGGGCGCGAAAGCGGCGTACGTTCACCTCGTGAAAGCGCCGCGCGAGAGCCGCGAGTCAGCCGCGCGAGAGCCGCTTCAGGAGGACCGCGGAAGCGACGGGACGCGCCCCCGCCTTCGCGATCCCGTCGGCCACTTCCCGGTCGGTCGACACGACGACCACAGGGCGTCCTGACGGCTCCGCGCGCACCAGCTGGCGGATCAGCTCGTCCGCGGTGACGCCGGGCTTGGAGAAGAGCACACGCACCCCGCGCGGCGGCGCGAGCAGCACGGGCGCGGCGAGTTCGGCCCCGTCGAAGACGCAGGTCATCTCGGCGCCGGTCTGCGCGGCGAGCTGCGAGAGCGAGCCGAGAAGGCGCAGCCGCTGCTTCTCCAGGGGCATCGTCGGATAGCCGGTCTTGGTGACGTTGTAGCCGTCCACGACCATGTGCGCCTGGGGCAGCGCGAGCAACTGGTCGAGGATCGCCGGGTCGTTCTCGGAGAGCGCGCGGGCGGCGATGTCCTTCGGCGTCATCCGGCCCGGCTCGACGGCGTCCACGGTCTCGGCGGGGCGCACGGAGACAGGCGGCAGGGCCAGTTCGCGGCGCAGCCCCTGGGCGGACTCGAGGACGGTGTCGAGCAGCAGCCGTACGCGCATGTCCTCGACGCTGCGGCCCTCGCGCGCCGCCCTGCGGCTGGCCTCCAGGGCCGCCTCGGTCTCGCCGAGCCGCGCCTTGAGCCGCCGGGTCTCGCTCTCGGCGGCGGACAGCTGGGCCTGGCCCTCGGCACGCGCGGCGTCGGACTCGGCGGCGGCCTTGCGCAGGGCCGCCTCGCCGCGCTTGACGTCGCTGAGGGCGCCGCGCAGCTTGCGATGCATCGATTCGGCTTCCTTCTTCGCCGACTCGAGCTCCGCGCGCAGCCGTTCGGTCTCGGCCTTCGTCTGGCCGCGGGCCGCGGAGAGTTCCTCGCGCAGCCGTTCGAGTTCGGCGCGCGTCTCGTCGTCCACGCGCTCGGCGTCCGCCCGCTGGGCCTCCTCGCCCGCGGCGGTCACCAGCTTCACCCAGCCGGTGGGGCGCAGCACATAGGCCGCGGCCGCCACATCCAGGGGGTCCGCGGCCGGGGGTGGTGTGCCCGCGTCCAGGGCGCCGATGAGCTCGGGCTGCGCCTCTCTGAGACGTTCGCCGATGCGCTGGCGGAAGAGCGGGTCGCCCTCCAGCGCCGTCGCCATGGCGTTGCCCGCGAACTTCGTGCGCCGGGTCGGCGTGAAGCGGGCGTACTGCCGCAGCTGTGCCGGAAGTTCGCCGACCGTCAGACCGCCGAAGCCGTCCGAGACGATCTGCACGACCCGTCGGCGCACTCCGTCGGGCAGCGGGCGGTCGAGCACCTCAGCGGTGCCGTCGTCCGGCTCCCCGCTCGCGCTCTCCACCATCCGTCACCCCACTAGCTGTGCGGGGCCCGCTCCCTCAGGAGCCGGCGCCCGGCCTGTCCACGAGTTCCACCTGGTCCACCGCGTTGCACCAACGACAGCGAACCGACTCGATGGTCTCACTGACCACCTCGCGTTCCTCGACGTTCGACTCACCGGCCAGGTCGAGGTGCACATATTCGACGACCTTCGAACTGCGGGTCACGTCGAAACGCGTGAGATTGCCGCAGAGCGTGCAGCGCCACCGGGTGGTGTCGGTCGGCAGAGGAACCGTCATCGTGGCTGTTCGCTTTCCTTCGGAATTCCATGGTGCGTGGTGCCCGTAACCCTAAGGCCTGTAAGGGTCTCCTCGCGGCGGCGTCTCACCCGGCGGGGCGGTCTGTACGGTTTGCCGCCCTTACGTCATGCTCTGTTCATGATCAGGACGTGGGGTACGACGGCGGGCCGCATGCTCAAGGGGCAGTCCGCCCCGGTGACGTACGGCCTGATCGGCGCGTGCTGTCTGGTCTTCCTGATCTCCCCGCTGTCCGGGTTCAACCCCTCGTACGGCAGGGGCGATCAGCTGATCGCCGCCCAGCAGGCCTACTTCGAGCGCTGGGGCGTGGTGCCGTCGGAGCTGTTCAGCGGGGCGCTGCGGCCCGTGCTCGCCCCGGCCACCGCCCTCTTCGTGCACGGCAGCTGGCTGCACCTCCTGGGCAACATGCTCTTCCTCTTCGTCTTCGGGGCGATGGCCGAGGAGCGGATGGGGCACGTCCAGTTCGCGCTGTTCTACCTCGGCTGCGGCTATCTCGCCCTGTTCGCCTACGCGCTCGTGCACGCGGGTTCCCACCAGACCCTGGTGGGCGCGTCGGGGGCGATCTCCGCGGTGCTCGGGGCGTTCCTGCGGCTCTTCCCCAAGGCGCGGGTCACCAGCCTCTTCCCGTTCCTCTTCTTCCTGCCGCTGCGGTTTCCCGCGTGGGTGGTGCTGCCGTTCTGGGTGGCGCTGCAGTGGCTCGCGGCGCTGCAGGGCGTGCAGGGGCCCGGTGTCGCGTATCTGGCGCATCTCGTGGGGTTCTCGCTGGGCTTCCTCTATGCGTGGGTGCGGTATGGGCGGACAGCTAGAGTGAAGAAGCCAGCACCGGCCATCGAGGGAGACAGTCAGCCGTGATCACCGCGATCGTGCTCATCAAGACCAGCGTGGACCGGATCCCGGAGATCGCCGAGTCGATCGCCGCCCTCGACTGCGTCAGCGAGGTCTTCTCCGTGACCGGCACGTACGACCTGATCGCCATGGTGCGCGTCACGCACCACGACGACCTCGCGGACGTCATCCCCGGCAAGATCAGCAAGATCCCGGGCGTGGAGGGGACGGACACGCACGTCGCGTTCCGCACGTACTCGCAGCACGACCTGGAAGCGGCGTTCGCCATCGGCCTCGACTCCTGAGCGCTCTCCGAGGGAGCGTTCCTCGCGGGCCGGATGAGGGTTTCTTCATCTGCCGCTCATGCTCCTGACCCGCTGCGCCGCGCACGCTCACTGCCATGGTCTTCTCCCACCGCATGGCGGCACTAGCCGCCGTCGTGGCGATCCCCCTCGGCATCGCCGCGACCAGCTACGCCCTGACAGACAGCCCCGAACCTCCCAAGGCCCCGCCCAAGGTGGAGCTGGAGAGCGGCTCCTCGTCATCTCCGTCATCTCCCTCATCTCCGTCGTCGTCCTCGTCGCCGTCGGCGCCTTCGTCGAAGCCGAAGCCGGCGCCGAGTGACGAGACGGTCTCCCCGCCGCCGGTGAGCGAGAATTCCTCGGGCGATGACAACGACGACGACGGCCCCGGTGACGACGGCTGAACGCCCGCTGCGCCGGATATCGGCCCGTGTCCGCATCCTGCTCTGGCTGCTCGTGGTGATGGCCGTCGCGCTCACCGCGGTCGCGGCCACCACGCGCTCCGTCCTGCTGCGCGACGTCGACCACCGCATCGACCGGCTGCTCGCCCAGGAGACCGCGGAGTTCACCAACCTCGCCCGCGAAGGGGTCGACCCGCACACCGGCCGCAAGTTCGCCGCTCCCGACCCCCTCCTGCGGCTCTTCCTGTCCCGGCAGTACGCCGACCCCGACGAGGAGCTCCTGGGCCTGGTCGGCCGCCCCGGCAAGGCGCCCGCGAAGAAGGAGCAGTCGCGCGAGCCGCGGATCGACCATCCGCTCGCCGAGGATCCCGCCGCTCTGCGCACGGTCTTCGAGTCCCCCGACGCGACCGGCACGCTGCACCGCGAGCGGGGCGAGGTCCGCTGGGCGAAGGTGGAGATCGCGGCGAGCGCGGGCCATCCGGCGGCGGCGTTCGTCGTCGCCTTCCACCCGGAGGGCGAACAGGCCAAAGCGGGCGACGTGTTCACGATGCTGCTCGCCATCTCCGGCGTGGCGCTCCTGATGACGACCGGCATCGGCTGGGCCGTCGCCGGGCGCATCCTCAAGCCCGTACGCCTGGTGCGTACGACCGCCGCGCAGCTCACCGAACAGGACCTGACCCAGCGCATCCCGGTGCAGGGAAGGGACGACATCGCCGCGCTCGCCGAGACGTTCAACGGCATGCTCGACCGCCTGGAGCGGGCGTTCGCCGCGCAGCGCGAGTTCGTCGACGACGCGGGGCACGAGCTGCGCACCCCCATCACCATCGTCCGCGGCCATCTGGAGCTGATGGGCGACGATCCGCGCGAGCGCGAGGAGACGACCCGGATCGTGATGGAGGAGCTCGACCGGATGAGCCGCATCGTCGAGGACCTCCTCCTCCTCGCCAAGGCCGAGCGCCCCGACTTCGTCACCCCGGAGCCGGTGCAGCTCGCCGAGCTGACCGCGGACGTCTTCGTCAAGGCGCGGGCGCTCGGCGACCGCGACTGGAAGCTGGCCGAAGTGGCCGAGGGCGAGACCGCCCTGGACCCCCAGCGCATCACCCAGGCGATGGTCCAGCTCGCCCAGAACGCCGTCCAGCACACCGTCCCCGGCCGGCGCATCGGCATCGGCTCGCGCACCGCGGCGGGCCGGATCGAGTTGTACGTCGCCGACAGCGGACCCGGCGTCCAGGCGCAGGACGCCGCGGTGATCTTCGAGCGGTTCCGGCGGGGCACCGCGCGCCGCGGCTCCCGGGCCACCGGCGCCGGCCTCGGCCTCGCCATCGTGCGCGCGATCGCCGAAGGACACGGAGGGCAGGTCGAGCTGCGGCCCACGGAAGGCGGCGGCGCCACCTTCGTCCTCGTACTGCGAGAAGTACTGCGAGAACAGGAACCAGGACTGCCATGAACCGGATTCTCATCGTCGAGGACGAGGAGCGCATCGCCTCCTTCGTCGAGAAGGGCCTGCGCGCCAACGGCTTCACCACCACCGCGGTCGGCGACGGCGACGCGGCCTACGACTACGCCCTGACCGGCGGCTTCGACCTGGTCGTCCTGGACATCGGGCTGCCCGGCAAGGACGGCTTCACGGTCCTGCGGCAGCTGCGCGAGGCCCGGGTGAGCACACCGGTCATCGTGCTCACGGCGCGCGACTCGGTCCGGGACACGGTGGCGGGTCTGGAGGGCGGCGCGGACGACTGGATGACCAAGCCGTTCCGCTTCGAGGAACTGCTCGCGCGGGTGCGCCTGCGGCTGCGTACGGCGGCGGGGGCGCCGGAGGTGACGGTCCTTCGCAGCGGAGAGCTGACGCTGGACCTGCGCACGCGCAGGGCGCGTTCGGGCGAGCGGACCGTGGATCTGACCGCACGTGAGTTCGTGCTGCTCGAACTCTTCCTGCGCCATCCGGGCCAGGTGCTCTCGCGGGAGCAGATCCTGTCGCACGTGTGGGGCTACGACTTCGACCCCGGTTCGAACATCGTGGACGTGTACGTACGGGCGCTGCGCAAGAAGCTGGGCGCCGAGCGGGTGGAGACGGTGCGCGGGATGGGCTACCGGCTGCCGGGATGACGACCGGTATGCCGCGCCGTGGGTGAAATTCCTTTCATCAACGGCTCATTGAGGCCTCACGGCCGGGCCCGAGGCTCGTCGTGTGACCCTGAATCTCCGCCAAGCCGTCACCCTGTGCATCGCGCTCAGCCTGTGCGCGCTGCTCCTGGTGCCCGGCAACTTCCCCGGCCTGAGCGGCGACGCACGCCTGACCCTCGGCGTGTTCGCCCTGGCGACCTGTGCGTGGATCGGTACGCCGATCGACGACACGTACATCGCGCTCGGCGCCGGGCTCGCGCTCACCGCGACCGGGGTGATCAGCAGCGACACGCTCTTCGGGACCCTCGGTGACGAGACGGTCTGGCTGCTGATCTGCGCCTTCGTGCTCGCGGCGGCGGTGGCCCGCAGCGGTCTCGCGGGCCGGGCGGCGGCCTTTCTCGTCAGCGGAGCGCGCACCGTACGGCAGTTGACGCATCTGACCACGGCCGCCCTGGTCGTGACGGCGTTCGCGGTGCCCGCCACGTCGGGCCGCGCCGCGCTCGCCCTGCCCGTCTTCCTCGCGCTCGCCAAGGTCCTCGCCGACCGCAGGCGCCTGGTGGTGATGCTCGCACTGCTGTTCCCGACGGTGATCCTGCTCTCCGCGGTCGCGACCCTGATCGGCGCGGGCGCCCACCTGATCACGGTGTCCGTGCTGTGGGAGGCCACCGGGGACCGGATCGGCTTCACGCAGTGGATGCTGCTCGGCCTGCCGCTCGCCATCGCCTCGTCCCATCTGGCGGCGGAGGCCGTCCTGCTGACGACGACACGGCGGGCCGACCGCAAGGGCCCCGTCCACATCACCGTCGAGCAGCTCCAAGAGCACAGCGAGCAGCCGGTCACCGGAGCCTGGGAGCCCGCCGAGACCCGCTGCGCCCTGCTCCTCGCCACGGTCGTCGCGCTCTGGTGCAGCGAGCCGCTGCACCAGGTGCCGCCCGCGGTGGTCGCGTTGATCGGCGCGGTCGTCGCGTCATCCCCCGCCCTGGGCACCGTACGTCTGAAGGACGCGCTCAAGACCGTGCCGTGGGCGCTGCTGCTCTTCATGGCGGCGACGATGGCGATGGGGGTCGCGCTCGCCGATTCGGGGGCGGCGAAGTGGCTGGTGGGCGGGGTCCCCCTCGATGTGCCGCCCTGGCTCTTCCTGGCCGTCGTCGTGGCGGTCAGCACGGCCGCGCACCTGGTCCTGCAGTCCCGTTCGGCCCGCTCGTCCGTCCTGGTCCCGCTGGTCGTCGCGGCAGCCGTCGGCGCGGGCGTCAACCCGGTCGCGGCGGCCCTGGCCTCCACGGCGGCCGCCGGCTTCTGTCACACCCTGCCCGCCTCCGCGAAGCCCGTCACGCTCTTCGCCGACATCCCCGGCACCCCCACCTACACCCCGCGCGACCTGCTGCGCCTCTCCGCGGTCCTGGCACCCCTGACCGCCGCCCTCGTCCTGCTCTTCGCCGTCACGCTCTGGCCGCTGCTCGGCGTGCCCGTCCGCTAGTTCCCTCTGCCGTGGAGATCTTCATGCTGACCCGTTTCGCCATCGCCCCCAGCGGCTTCAAGGAGTCCCTGTCCGCGCAGTCCGCGGCCGAGGCCATCGCCGAAGGAGTACGCCGGGTCGTCCCGCACGCCGACACCGACCTGATCCCCCTGGTGGACGGCGGCGAGGGCACCGCCCGCGCCCTGGCCACCACCGGCGGCGGCCGCCTGGTCGCGCTGCCGGCCACCGGTCCCGTCGGCCAGCGGATCGGCACGCACTTCGCGCTGCTCCCGGACGGCACTGCGATCGTCGAGATGGCCGCGGTCGCCGGGCTCTCGCTGGTCCCGCGCGACCTTCGCGACCCCGGTGCCACCACGACGTACGGCGTCGGCGAGCTGATCGGCGCCGCACTGGACGCGGGGGCCCGCCGCATCCTGGTGGGCTGCGGCGACTCCGGCACCTCGGACGGCGGCGCGGGGGCGCTCCAGGCGCTCGGCGCCCGGCTCCTGGACGCGGACGGCTGGGAACTGCCGCGCGGCGGCCGGGAGCTGACCCGCCTGAGCCGCATCGACCCCTCGGGGCTCGACCCCCGTCTGCGAGGCGCCGAGATCCGCGTCGCCTGCAACCCCTTCAACGTCCTGACCGGCGAACGCGGCGTCGCGCGCGTCTTCGGCCCGCAGAAGGGCGCGACTCCGGCGCAGGTCGAACAGCTCGCGTCGGCCCTCGACCGCTGGGCGCACATCCTGACCCGTGACCTGCACGCCGCGACGGACCTCGCCCTCGGCCCCGGAACGGGCGCCTCCGGCGGCCTGGGAGCCGGTCTCGCGGCGCTCGGCGCCCAGCTGCTCCCCCGCTTCGACGTCCTGCTCGACCACCTGGACCTGGACGCACGCCTGGCCCGCGCGGACCTCGTGGTCACCGCGGAGGGCGCCCTCGACCACCAGACGCCGCGCGGCAAGGTCCCCGCCGAAGTGGCACGGCGCGCCAAGCGGTTCGGCCGCCCCGTCCTGGTCCTCGCGGGCACGATCGGCCAGGGCGCACATCACGTACGGGCGGTGGGCGTGGACGCCTACAGCTCGATCCTGCCCGCGCCGGTCTCGCTGACCGAGGCGCTCGGGCGTGGCGGAGAGTTCCTCACCGACGCGACCGAGCGGGCCCTGCGGATGATCGTCCTGGGATCACGCCTGAAGAGGCGGCCCGGGGCTCAGGCGGCGCTGGTGTCCGGCACGCAACGCCCGTCCTCGGTGCGGTAGTTCCAGCGGGCGCCGTCCGCCACGAGCTCCTTGACGGCGCGCACGAAGCGCTCCACGTGCTCGTCCGGGGTGCCGGCGCCGAAGCTGACGCGGATCGCGTTCAGGGACTTCTCGCCGGGCGCGGCCTCGGGGGCACCGCACTCGCCCTGGGTCTGCGGGTCGCTGCCGAGCAGGGTGCGCACCAGCGGGTGGGCGCAGAACAGGCCGTCGCGTACGCCGATGCCGTACTCGGCGGAGAGCGCGGCGGCGAAGTGCGAGCTGTTCCAGCCCTCCACGACGAAGGAGATGACGCCGACGCGCGGCGCGTCGTCGCCGAAGAGCGAGAGCACCTTCACGGCAGGCACCTCGGCGAGGCCCTCGCGGACCTTCGCGATGAGCTGGTTCTCGCGGGCGACGAGCTCGTCGAAGCCCGCCTCGGTCAGCGCCTTGCAGGCGGAGGCGATCGAGTACACGCCGATGACGTTCGGCGAACCGGCCTCGTGCCGCGCGGCGGTGTCGTGCCACTCGACGTCCACGCCGCCGTCCGTGCGCCGCGCGACCTTGCGCGACGCGCCGCCGCCCGCGAGGTACGGCTCGGCCGCCTGCAGCCAGTCGGAGCGGCCCGCGAGGACGCCGGAGCCGAAGGGCGCGTACAGCTTGTGGCCGGAGAAGGCGACCCAGTCGACGTCGAGCTCGCTGATGGAGACGGGGTGGTGGGGGGCGAGCTGCGCGGCGTCCAGGACGATGCGGGCGCCGTGGGCGTGGGCGGCGGCGGACAGCTCCTTGACCGGCCACAGCTCACCGGTGACGTTCGACGCGCCGGTCACGCAGACCAGGGCGGGCCCGTAGGGGTCGCGGTCGGCGAGGGCGCGCTCCAGGGTCTCGACGGCCTGCTCGGCGGTGCGCGGGGCGTTCAGGTACGTCACGCGGGCGTCGCGCCACGGCAGCAGCGAGGCGTGGTGCTCGGTCTCGAAGACGAAGACCTGGCAGTCGGCAGGCAGGGCGGCGGCCAGGAGGTTCAGCGAGTCCGTGGTCGAGCGGGTGAAGACGACCTGGTCGCCCTCGCGGCAGCCGAGGAACTCGGCGACGGTGACGCGGCTGTTCTCGAAGAGGTCGGTGGAGAGCTGCGAGAGGTACCCGGCACCCCGGTGCACGCTGCCGTAGTAGGGCGCGTACGCGGCCACGTCGTCCCACACCCGCTGCAGCGCGGGGGCGCTCGCCGCGTAGTCGAGCGCCGCGTAGGTCACTTCGCCGCCGGTGACGAGCGGCACGGTGACGTCACGGCCGAGGACGGGCAGCGGGGCGGCACAGACGGTCTGATCGGCGACAGCGGTGGTGGCAGACATGGCGAACTCCCGTGGGAAGGCAGGCGAGTTCACTGCAGGGACGCACAGAGGGCGCTGCAGTGACGAAGAGAAAAGGGGGTGCGGAAGAGGGGCCGGAAAGCCCTATCGCATTCGCTTGCTCACGAGACTGCTCCCTTGAGGACCAGGACCCCAGGGTGTTCGCAGGGGTCCGCGCTTGCCATACGCCTTGCTGCGTACGGCCTGGTCTTCACCCGGGGCACCCCGCCACGGACGGAGGGTTGCCGGACAGCGAGCCGGGGCTTAATCGCTGTCACTCATGACCTGTGCAGCATCTTGCCACACCATCTTCCCGGTGCACACCGCAGTCCGGCATCCGGACTGCGGTGTGCGCCACACTCACCTGTTGCTGGCCGCCACCCACCGCTCCAGGGCCTTCTTCGCGGCCCCGGAGTCGATCGACTCGGCCGCCTTCGCGATACCGGCGCCGATCTGCTCCACCAGGGTGCCGTCGCCCGGCGTACGGGCCACCAGGGCCGCCGCCGTGTTCAGGAGCACGGCGTCCCGCACGGGACCGCTCTCGCCGTCCAGGAGGCGCAGGGCCACCTCGGCGTTGTACGAGGCGTCGGCGCCCCGCAGGGCCTCCACGGGGACGAGGTCGATGCCGACGTCCCGCGGGTCGAAGGCCTCCTCGCGCACGGCGCCGTCCCGTACGACCCAGACCCGCGAGGTCGCCGTGGTCGTCAGCTCGTCGAGCCCGTCGTCGCCGCGGAAGACCAGCGAGGAGTGCCCGCGCTCGGCGAAGACCCCGGCCACGATCGGCGCCATCCGCGCGTCGGCGACCCCGACCGCCTGGGCCCGCACCTTGGCCGGGTTGGTGAGCGGGCCCAGGGCGTTGAAGACGGTCCTGATGCCCAACTGGCTGCGCGCCGCGCCGGCGTACCGCAGTGCCGGGTGGAACTTCACGGCGAAGCAGAAGGTGATCCCGGCTTCCTCGACCACCTCGACGACCCGCTTCAGCGGCAGCTCCAGGTTCACCCCGAGCTTCTCCAGGACGTCGGAGGCGCCCGAGGCACTGGAGGCGGCGCGGTTGCCGTGCTTGACGACCTTCGCGCCCGCGCCTGCGGCCACGATCGCGGACATCGTGGAGATGTTGACGGTCTTGGCGCCGTCACCGCCGGTGCCGACGATGTCGACGGTCTGCCCCGGCACCTCGATCACATTGGCGTGCTCGTACATCGTGTGCACGAGGCCGGAGATCTCCTCCACGGTCTCACCCTTGGCCCGAAGCGCGACCATGAAGCCCGCGATCTGCGCGTCGGTCGCCTCGCCCCGCATGATGCGGTCCATGGCCCAGGCGGTGTCCGCGGCGCTCTGGTCGCGGCCCTCGAGCAGACCGTTCAGTACACCGGGCCAGGAACGGGCCGCCGCGGTGTTGCCTCCTGCGGGGGTCACAGCGCTCATCTGCCGCTCCTGGGTTCGTGTCAGACGTAGGACAGGAACACCTTATCCAGCCCGCAGGACGGCAAAGAGCCCCGTCCATGCACTGGATGCATGGGACGGGGCTCTCGCCGTGGCGACTCAGTCGATCAGTGGTGGCCGTGGCCGCTGGTGATCTCCTTGTACTCCTCGGTGGTGGGCTTGGGGATCTGGTTGTCCTCCCCGTAGTAGCCCTTGGAGAGCTTGGCCCTGAGCTTCTGCGAACCGGACACCTTGCGCTCGACGCCGTTCTCGTCGACCGCGGGGCCGATCTCGACCGGCGCGTACTGCTCGTGCGCGGTGAGCGTGTGCAGCTGCTCCTGGCCCAGCGGCTCGTGGACCTCGATGAACTCACCGTGCGGCAGGCGCTTGATGATGCCCGACTCGCGGCCGTGCAGGACCTTGTCCTTGTCGCGCCGCTGCAGACCCAGGCAGATCCGCTTGGTGATGATGAAGGCGAGGACCGGTGCCACGAAGAAGGCGATGCGCACGAACCAGGTGATCGCGTTGATCGACAGGTGGAAGTGCGTGGCCCAGAGGTCGTTTCCACCACCGATCAGCAGCACCATGTACCAGGTGATCCACGCGACGCCGAAGCCCGTACGGGTCGGGACGTTGCGCGGGCGGTCCAGGATGTGGTGCTCGCGCTTGTCGCCGGTGACCCAGGACTCGATGAACGGATAGACCGCGATCGCGACCAGGACCAGCGGGAAGATGATCAGCGGGATGAACACACCCAGGACGAGCGTGTGACCCCAGAGGTTGATCTCCCAGCCCGGCATGACACGGATCAGGCCTTCGGAGAAGCCCATGTACCAGTCCGGCTGGGCTCCTGTGGAGACCTGGTCCGGACGGTATGGACCGATCGCCCAGATCGGGTTGATCGTGGCGATCGCCGATACGGCCGCGATGACACCGAAGACCAGGAAGAAGAAGCCTCCGGCCTTCGCCATGTACACGGGAAGCAGCGGCATGCCGACGACGTTGTTGTTCGTCTTGCCGGGGCCCGCGAACTGGGTGTGCTTGTGGTAGAAGACCAGGATCAGGTGCGCCACCACGAGGCCGAGCATGATGCCCGGCAGCAGCAGGATGTGCACCGAGTAGAACCGGGCCACGAAGTCGCCGCCGGGGAACTCCCCGCCGAACAGGAACATCGACAGGTACGTGCCCACGATCGGCACGGACAGGATCGCGCCCTGCATGAAGCGCACACCGGTACCTGAGAGCAGGTCGTCCGGGAGCGAGTAACCGGTGAAGCCGGTGAACATGCCCAGGACGAACAGCAGGAAGCCGAAGACCCAGTTGACCTCGCGCGGCTTGCGGAAGGCACCCGTGAAGAAGACGCGCATCATGTGCACGAACATCGCCGCGAGGAAGATCAGCGCCGCCCAGTGGTGGATCTGCCGGATCAGCAGACCACCGCGCACATCGAAGCTGATGTGCATGGTCGAGTTGAACGCCTCGGACATCAGCTGGCCCTGCAGCGGGATGTAGCTGCCGTGGTACTCCACCTCGTTCATCGACGGGTGGAAGAACAGGGTCAGGTACACACCCGTGAGGATGATGATGATGAAGCTGTAGAGGCAGATCTCACCGAGCATGAAGGACCAGTGGTCCGGGAAGATCTTGCGCATGTTGGCCTTGGCCAGGGAGTAGATCCCCAGGCGGCCGTCGGCCCAGTCGGCCACCCGCTCACCGGCGGGCGCCTCCTTCTTACGGTTTTCGTTCGCCGAAGTGCTCATCCGCGCTCCCAGAATGCAGGACCGACAGGCTCGGCGAAGTCGCCGAGCGCCTCGAGGTAGCCCTCTTCGTTCACGGCGATGCGCAGCTGCGGCAGCGCGTGACCGGCCGGGCCGAAGATCACTCGGGCACCGTCGGAGAGGTCGAAGGTGGACTGGTGGCACGGGCAGAGGACGTGGTGCGTCTGCTGCTCGTACAGGGAGATCGGGCAGCCGACGTGGGTGCAGATCTTCGAGTAGGCGACGACACCGTCGTGCGACCACTCGAGTTCCTGCTTGTCCTTGATGTCGTCCGGCTGGATACGGACGATCATCAGGGCCGCCTTGGCGATCTCCTTCTGGAAGTCGTGATCGTGCTCCTCCAGGCCCTCGGGCTTGGCGAAGGTCAGCGAACCGACCGCGATGTCCGACGGACGCAGCGGCTCGTTCGTGTTCATGTTCACGAGCAGCTTGCCCTTGGACCACAGCGTGTGCCGCAGCTTGTCCTCGGGCAGCGGACCGAGGTCACGCAGCAGGACGACACCGGAGAGCGGCACCATGGCGAGCGCGCCGAACATCGTGTTGCGGATCAGCTTGCGCCGGCCGAACTGCGACTCCGCGGCACCGGCCTTGAAGTCGGCCATGACCTTGGCCTTGACCTCGGGCTCGGCCTCGATGGGGTGTCGCTCGTCGGCGACCTCCACGTCGGACATCAGGGTGCGGGCCCAGTGGACCGCGCCCGCGCCGATGCAGAAGAGCGCCACGCCCAGGGTCATGCCCAGGGAGAAGTTCAGCGCACTGATGTGGCCGATCGGGAAGATGTAGACGTGCTTGTCGACCGGGAAGGCCACGTACGAGGCGATGAAGCCGATCGTGGCCAGCATCGACAGCGTGAACAGGAAGGCGACCGCACGCTCGGACCGCTTGGCGGCCCGCTCGTCGATGTCCTGGACACGATGCTCGTGGGGCGGAAGGCCCGGGTCGGCGAACGGGTTCTCGTCCGCTACGGCCACCGAGCCGTGCTCGGTCTCCTGCACGCTGGGCAGGTTCTCTTCTGGATTCTCTTTGCTACTCATGACTTCTTGGCCTTTGCGGTCCGAGCGGCGACCCACACGGCGACCGCGATCAGCGTGCCGAGACCGAAGATCCAGCCGAACAGGCCTTCACTGACCGGACCCAGGCCACCCAGCTTGAGACCGCCAGGGCTCTCGGTCTGTTCGCCGTTGACCGCGTCGAGGTACGCGATGATGTCCTTCTTGTTCTTCTCCGGCATCACCGAGTCGGGGAAGGACGGCATGTTCTGCGGGCCGGTCTGCATGGCCTCGTAGATGTGCTTCGGGGAGACATCCTCCAACGAAGGAGCGAACTTGCCCTTCGTCAACGCGCCGCCCTCACCGGTGAAGTTGTGGCACTGCGCGCAGTTGGTGCGGAACAGCTCGCCACCCTTGGCGATGTCCGCCCCGTCCGGGCTGTACTGCTTCTCGGTGGGAACGGTCGGGCCCGCGCCCAGCGAGGCGATGTACGCCCCGAGCTGGTCGATCTGGGCCTGGTTGTAGATGGCCTTCTTCTTCGGCGCCTGGGCGCCCGGCTGCTGGAGCGGCATGCGGCCGGTGCTGACCTGGAAGTCGACGGCGGCTGCGCCGACGCCCACCAGGCTAGGACCGTCGGAGGACCCCTGACCGCCGGTGCCGTGGCAGCTGGAGCAGCCCACGGAGTACAGCTTCTTGCCCTCGTCAATGGCGAGGGACTGGGCGGTGTCGTCGGCCTGCGCCTTGTCCGCGGGTGCGAACGCGGCGTACAGCCCCCCGGTGGCCGCCAGCGCGAGGAGTAGTACGACGACCGCCGCCAGCGGGTGGCGTCGTCGTGCGGAGAGCTTTTTCACGGATTACCCCGGTGTCAGGATCTTCTGCGTCGATGCTTCTGGAATGAGTCGGAACGTCGGGCCCGGCTGGGCCCGGCCCCGTTTACTTGATCATGTAGATCGTGGCAAAGAGACCGATCCAGACAACATCGACGAAGTGCCAGTAGTAGGACACGACGATGGCTGCGGTCGCCTGCTCATGGGTGAACTTCCTGGCTGCGTAGGTCCTGCCGAGGACCAACAGGAAGGCGATGAGGCCACCTGTCACGTGCATGCCATGGAAGCCGGTGGTCAGGTAGAAGACCGAGCCGTACGGGTCGGACGAGAGCGAGAGGCCCTCGTGCTTGACCAGCTCGGTGTACTCGTACACCTGACCGCCGATAAAGACCGCACCCATGATGAAGGTGAAGATGAACCACATCCGGAGCTTCTTCACGTCACCACGCTCAGCGGCGAACACGCCTAGCTGGCAGGTGAGGGAGGAGAGCACCAGGATCGTGGTGTTCGTCGCCGAGAACGGGAAGTTCAGCGCGGACGCCATTTCCTTCCAGTGCTCAGGTCCTGTCACCGATCGCAGGGTGAAGTACATCGCGAAGAGGGCCGCGAAGAACATCAGCTCGGAACTCAGCCAAATAATGGTTCCGACGCTGGTGAGGTTCGGCCGATTGACCGGCGGGTGCGCGTGCCCGGTATCTACTGTCGTTGCTGTCGCCACGACCGACATTATGTCGGTCGCTTATCCCGCCCTCACCCCGGGGGGTGCCGTTCGGAGTGTCTGAGGGGTGTGTCCTGCCCGTATGGCCCATCGAAGGGCTGTCCGAACCGCTGTTGACGGGGTGTCCGGAGGAGTAGCATCCGCGCATCGGTCCCCGGCCGAATGCCCCTCAACGAAGCGGAGGAACAATGCAGCCGACCGCCACGGTGCTGGTCTACAGCGATAACGCGAGCACCCGCGAGCAGGTCCGGTTGGCCACCGGACGCAGGCCGGCGGCGGACGTTCCCGCGGTCGAGTTCATCGAGTGCGCGACGCTGCCCGCGGTCCTGAAGGAACTCGACCGGGGCGGAATCGACGTCTGCGTCCTGGACGGCGAGGCCACGCCCGTCGGCGGCATGGGGGTCTGCCGCCAGCTCAAGGACGAGATCTTCCAGTGCCCGCCCGTGCTCCTGCTCATGGGACGCCCGCAGGACGCCTGGCTGGCCACCTGGAGCCGCGCGGAGGCCGCGGTGACCCTTCCGGTCGATCCGGTCGAGTTCGCGGACTCCCTGGCCGCCCTGCTGCGCGACAGGCTGGCCATCCAGGCCTGACGGCACGGCAGAAGGCCCCGCGCCTCGGTGCGGGGCCTTCTGTGCTGTTCTGCGGCGCCGCTAGACCTGTGGCCGCAGTCGGGCCGCGTCGAGCGCCGTGGGGCCCTTCTTGACGCCGCCCAACAGGGCGCTGCCGTCCCGCCAGTTCTTCCAGCCGACGTTCCAGTCGCCGAAGCCGTTGCCGAACGGGTCCATGTCCGCCCCGGCGCTGTTGACGACCTTCACGATGTCGCCCTGCCGGACGGTCTCGTAGAACCAGGCGGCGTCGCCGGTGCTCATGCCGGTGCAGCCGTGGCTGGTGTTCGCGTAGCCCTGGGAGCCGACCGACCACGGCGCGGCGTGCACGTACTCGCCCGAATCGGTGACCCGCGTGGCGTAGTAGACCATCTTGTCGTAGAAGTCCGATGCGCCGATGCTGGCGCTGGTCATGCGTACGGAGTACTCCTTGCCGAGCACCACCTTGACGCCGTTGCGCGTGGAGTAGCCGGGCTTGCCCGTCGTCACCGGCATGGAGTTGATCTCCTCGCCGTTGCGGTAGACGGTCATGTAGTGCGACCCGGCGTCCGTCACGGCCTCGATGCGGTCGCCGATGGTCAGCTTCAGCGGCTTGGCGCTGCCGCCCCAGAGCCTGTCGCGGACCTTGATGCCCTCCAGGTTGCTGCGCACGTTGATCGTCGCGCCCGTGGGCCAGTACTCCTTGGGGCGGTAGTGGAGCGTCTTGCTGTCCACCCAGTGCCAGGCGCCCTGCGTGGCGGGCTGCGTGTCCACCTTCAGGGCGCGTTCCACGATCGCCCTTGCCTGCTTGTCCTTCACCTTGGCGCTGAGCTTGGCCGTGACGGGCTGGCCGACGCCGTACTTTCCCGAATCGGGGCCGAAGGTGACGCCGAGGCGCTTCTTCTTCGACGGGGCGCCCGTGTCGAACGTCATGACCTTGCGGCCCGGCGAGCCTTCCTCGTCCTCGGCGCTCACCCGCACCGTGTAGTGCGCCCCCGCGGCCAGCGGCGCCGTGCTGTGCCAGCGGGCGCCGTCGGCGGCGAGTTCGCCCGCCAGGTACCGCCCCTGCGCGTCGGTGGCCGTCACATCGGTGATGCGCCCGTCCTCGCCCCGGGCGGTGACCTCCAGAGGCTTGTCCGGATCTGCCTTCTGGGTGCCCACAGGGCCGTTGAAGGCGATCTGGCCCGCCGCGTCGTACGGCTTAGCCGAGAGCGGGTGGCCGTCGGAGCTGCCGCATGCCGTGGTTCCCACCCCGAGGGCGGACACCAGCAAGGTGCAGCTCAGTACCGTGCGGATTCGCGGTGAGTGGCTCATGAACACACGGTATGGAGGTTCATCGGCTCCGGCGCGCCGAGTGACCCGTACGAGGGTCGGCCGCGACACGCCGAGGGGCCCGGACGCTCCTCGCGGAGTGTCCGGGCCCCTCGGTGAAACAGGGATTCCCTTGGTGGGACAGGGATTCACAGACTCACTGGGTCTGGTTCTCGCCCCGGTAGTACTCGAAGACCCAGCCGAACAGGCCGATCATCAGGATGGGAGCCGAGAAGTACAGCAGCCACCAGCCGAAGACGACGCCCATGAAGGCGAGCGCGCCACCGACGGCCAGCGAGAGCGGCTGCCAGCTGTGCGGGCTGAAGAAGCCCACCTCGCCGGCCTCGTCCGCTACGTCGGCCTCCTTGTTGTCCTGTGCGGAAGCGTCGACACGCCGGGCCGTGAAGGCCAGGTAGTAGCCGATCATGATGCACAGACCGAAGGCGAGGAACAGCGCGGTCGTACCCGCCGGCTCCTTCGACCACCAGCCGTAGACGATCGCCATGGCGAGCACGAAGACGCTCAGCCAGATGAACATCTTGCCTTGGACCTTCACTTGCCGGCCTCCTTGCCGCCCGCGAGCGCCTTGTCACCGTGGCCGCTGTTCTCGAGCTGGTCGAGAGCCGCGATCTCAGGGTGATGCAGGTCGAACGCCGGGGATTCGGAACGGATCCGCGGCAGGGTGAGGAAGTTGTGCCGCGGCGGCGGGCAGGACGTCGCCCACTCGAGCGAGCGGCCGTAGCCCCACGGGTCGTCGACCTCGATCTTCTTGCCGTACTTGGCGGTCTTCCAGATGTTGTAGAAGAACGGCAGGATCGACAGACCGAGCAGGAACGAGGAGATCGTCGAGATCGTGTTCAGCGCGGTGAACCCGTCGGCCGCGAGGTAGTCCGCGTAACGACGCGGCATGCCCTCGGCGCCCAGCCAGTGCTGCACCAGGAACGTCCCGTGGAAGCCGATGAACAGCGTCCAGAAGGTGATCTTTCCGAGCCGCTCGTCCAGCATCTTGCCGGTGAACTTCGGCCACCAGAAGTGGAATCCGGAGAACATCGCGAAGACCACGGTGCCGAAGACGACGTAGTGGAAGTGCGCGACCACGAAGTACGAGTCGGAGACGTGGAAGTCCATCGGCGGCGAGGCCAGGATGACGCCGGTCAGACCACCGAAGGTGAAGGTGATCAGGAAGCCGACGGCCCAGAGCATCGGTGTCTCGAAACTCAGTGAGCCCTTCCACATCGTTCCGATCCAGTTGAAGAACTTCACGCCCGTTGGCACGGCGATCAAGAACGTCATGAAGGAGAAGAACGGCAGTAGCACGCCACCGGTGACGTACATGTGGTGCGCCCACACGGTCACGGAGAGACCCGCGATCGCGATCGTCGCGCCGATCAGACCCATGTAGCCGAACATCGGCTTGCGGGAGAAGACCGGGATGACCTCGGAAATGATTCCGAAGAATGGCAACGCGATGATGTACACCTCTGGATGGCCGAAGAACCAGAAGAGGTGTTGCCATAGCAGCGCGCCGCCATTGGACGCGTCGAATACATGGGCACCGAATTTACGGTCCGCCTCCAGGGCGAACAGCGCGGCGGCCAGGACCGGGAAGGCCAGCAGGACCAGCACTGCGGTCAGCAGGACGTTCCACACGAAGATCGGCATCCGGAACATCGTCATGCCGGGTGCGCGCATGCAGATGATCGTGGTGATGAAGTTGACCGAGCCGAGGATCGTGCCGAAGCCGGAGAAGGCCAGACCCATGATCCACATGTCGGCGCCGATGCCCGGCGAGCGGACGGCGTCCGACAGCGGGGAGTAGGCGAACCAGCCGAAGTCGGCCGCACCCTGCGGGGTGAGGAAGCCGGCCACCGCGATGAGCGAGCCGAAGAGGTACAGCCAGTACGCGAACATGTTCAGCCGCGGGAACGCCACGTCGGGCGCGCCGATCTGCAGCGGCATGATCCAGTTCGCGAATCCGGCGAACAGCGGCGTCGCGAACATCAGCAGCATGATCGTGCCGTGCATCGTGAACGCCTGGTTGAACTGCTCGTTCGACATGAGCTGCGAGCCCGGACGAGCGAGTTCGGCGCGCATGAAGAGCGCCATCACGCCGCCGATGCAGAAGAACGCGAACGACGTGACCAGGTAGAGCGTGCCGATCGTCTTGTGGTCAGTGGTGGTCAACCACTTGATGACCACAGCGCCCGGCTGTGCGCGCCGTACCGGCAGCTCGTTCGCGGACGAGTCTTCTGCTGCCGCGGCACCCTGAGGTTCGTTGAGGATGCTCACAGGTTGTTCGTCTCCCGGTTCTTCTCGTGCTTCGTCTGCTCGATGCCGGCCGGGATGTAACCGGTCTGGTTCTTCTTCGCCAGGTCCTCGAGGTGCTTCTGGTAGCGCTCGGGGGAAACGACCTTGACGTTGAAGAGCATCCGGGAGTGGTCGACACCGCAGAGCTCCGCGCACTTGCCCATGAAGGTGCCCTCCTTGTTGGGAGTCACCTCGAAGGCGTTCGTGTGGCCCGGGATGACGTCCTGCTTCATGAGGAACGGCACCACCCAGAAGGAGTGGATGACGTCACGCGAAGTCAGCACGAACCGGACCTTCTCGCCCTTGGGGAGCCAGAGGGTCGGACCGGGGTTGTTGTTCTGCGGGTTCCGCTGGCCGGGCGTACCGACGTCGTAGACACCGCCGGCGTCGGACGGGAACGCATCACGGAACTTGTCCGGGATGGCCTCCAGCTCCTTGGCCGTCTTGGCGTCGTCCTTGTCGGAACCCTTCACGTCCTCGATGTAGTTGAAGCCCCAGCTCCACTGGTAGCCGACCACGTTGACCGTGTGGGCGGGCTTTTCGTCGAGATGGAGAAGCTTCGACTCATCGCGTGCCGTGAAGTAGAAGAGCACCGAGACGATGATGAGAGGAACCACCGTGTAGAGCGCCTCGATGGGCATGTTGTAACGCGTCTGCGGAGGTACCTCGACCTTGGTGCGGCTGCGCCGGTGGAAGATGACACTCCACAGGATCAGACCCCAGACCAGCACGCCCGTGGCGAGCGCTGCCGCCCACGAGCCCTGCCAGAGGGAGAGGATCCGCGGAGCCTCCTCCGTTACGGGGGTGGGCATACCAAGGCGGGGAAAGTCCTTGTATGTGCAACCGGTGGCGGTTGCGAGGATCAGGCCCGCAGTCAGCACCTGCGGCAGCTTCCGCCGCATCGGGCGCCGCGACGAGCGGTCGGAGCCGTTGGGACTCACGTAGCGCCTTCCCGAGAGTCTCGGCCCGCGCGGTCGGGTGCGGCCTTCTCGGTCGTCGGTCGCCGCCCTGCGGCGGGCAGGGGTTTGGATGTTTATGCGGGCCAAACCTTACTGGACGCTATTTGGGGTCGCGCGGGGAGGGTGCCTAACGCGCCGCGGGTCACTCCGAAGGGTGGGACCCTCCGCCGTCCACTCCTTTCTGACGGGGGGTCGGGCGCCCACCGGCTCGGTGGAATCCCTCGGTCCGCGGCTGCGGGGGTGTCGTGGCTGATCGCGCCGTTCCCCGCGCCCCTTCGGGGCGCTCCCCCCGGGTGCGTTCTCGGGTTGACGTTCTAGCGTTGCGGCGTGTCCTACTTCGATGTTGCCTCCTCCGCTCCCCTTCACCCCGTGGCCCGGCAGGCGCTGCAGGCCTCGTTGGATGAGGGGTGGGCCGATCCGGCGCGGCTCTATCGCGAGGGGCGGCGGGCCAGGCTGCTGCTCGATGCCGCGCGGGAGGCCGCCGCGGAGGCCGTCGGGTGCCGCCCCGACGAGCTCTCCTTCACCCCATCCGGCACCCTGGCCGTGCACTCCGGGATCGCCGGCGCCCTCGCCGGGCGTCGGCGTGTCGGGCGGCATCTCGTGGTGTCCGCCGTCGAACACTCGTCGGTCCTCCATTCGGCGGCGTCCCACGAGGCCGCGGGCGGGACGGTGACCGAGGTGGGGGTGGACCGGGCCGGTGCGGTGTCCCCGGACGCCTGCACGGCCGCGCTGCGCCCCGACACGGCCCTTGCCTGCCTCCAGTCCGCCAACCACGAGGTGGGCACCGAGCAGCCGGTGGCCGACGTCGCTTCGGCGTGTCGCGCCGCGGGGGTACCGCTCCTGGTGGACGCGGCTCAGTCACTGCCGTGGGGCCGGGTGGGCGGGGAGTGGTCGCTGCTCGCCGCCAGTGCCCATAAGTGGGGCGGGCCCGCGGGCGTGGGGCTGCTGGTCGTGCGCAAGGGGGTGCGGTTCGCCGCGCAGGGGCCCGCCGACGAGCGGGAATCGGGGCGCGCTCCCGGCTTCGAGAACATCCCGGCGGTGGTCGCCGCCGCGGCCTCGCTGCGTGCCGTGCAGGCCGAGGCAGCCGAGGAGGGCGCCCGGCTGCGGGAGTTGACGGAGCGGATCCGGGCGCGGGTGCCGGGGCTCGTGCCGGACGTGGAGGTGGTGGGCGACCCGGAGCGGCGCCTGCCGCACCTGGTGACCTTCTCTTGTCTCTATGTCGACGGGGAGACAGTCCTGCACGAGCTGGACCGGGCCGGGTTCTCGGTCTCCTCCGGCTCGTCCTGCACCAGCTCGACGCTGACCCCGAGCCACGTCCTGAAGGCCATGGGCGTACTGAGCGAGGGCAACGTACGGGTGTCACTCCCACGGGGGACACAGGAAGCGGAGGTCGAGCGTTTTCTGGAGGTGCTGCCGGGCGTGGTGGCCTCGGTACGCGAACAACTGGGCGCGCCGGTGGCTCCCGTGCAGGGTGCGGAATCCGCTTCCCTCGTCGTGGACGCGCTGGGAAAGCGCTGCCCGCTCCCCGTCATCGAACTCGCGAAGGTCATCGGGGACGTCCCGGTGGGCGGCACCGTCACGGTGCTCGCCGACGACGAGGCGGCGCGGCTCGACATCCCGGCGTGGTGCGAGATGCGGGGGCAGGAGTACGTGGGCGAGGAGCCGGCGGACCACGGCGCCGCGTATGTGGTCCGCCGGAGTTCCTGACCCGGTCCCGCACTGCCCGGCCGGGCAGTGCGGGACCCTGGCCGGGCGGGACTAGGCCAGGCGGCCCTGGACCTCGGACGCCGCCACGTCGCCGTACGCCTTGGTGAAGCGGTCCATGAAGTCGCTGCGGTGCAGTTCGTACTCCTGGGTGCCGACGCTCTCGATCACCAGGGTGGCGAGCATGCAGCCGAGCTGCGCCGAACGCTCCAGGGAGACGCCCCAGGACAGGCCCGAGAGGAAGCCCGCGCGGAACGCGTCGCCGACGCCGGTGGGCTCGACCTTCGCCTTCTCCTCGGGGACGCCGACCTCGATCGGGTCCTGGCCGGTGGCCTCGATGCGCACGCCGTTCGCGCCGAGGGTGGTCACGCGGTGGCCGACCTTGGCGAGGATCTCGGCGTCGGTCCAGCCGGTCTTGGACTCGATGAGGCCCTTCTCGTACTCGTTCGAGAAGAGGTACGTGGCGCCGTCGAGGAGCGTACGGATCTCCTCGCCCTCCATGCGCGCGATCTGCTGGGAGAAGTCCGCGGCGAAGGGGATCTCGCGCGACCGGCACTCCTCGGTGTGGCGCAGCATCGCCTCGGGGTCGTCCGCGCCGATGAGGACCAGGTCGAGACCGCCCACGCGGTCGGCCACGGTCTTCAGTTCGATGAGGCGGGCCTCGCTCATCGCGCCCGTGTAGAACGAGCCGATCTGGTTGTGGTCGGCGTCCGTGGTGCACACGAAGCGGGCCGTGTGCAGCGTCTCGGAGATGCGGACCGACGAGGTGTCCACGCCGTGCCGGTCGAGCCAGGCGCGGTACTCGCCGAAGTCCGAGCCCGCGGCTCCGACCAGGATCGGTTCCGTGCCGAGCTGACCCATTCCGAAGCAGACGTTGGCGGCGACACCTCCCCTGCGTACGTCCAGGGCGTCGACCAGGAACGAGAGAGAAACCGTGTGCAGCTGATCCGCGACCAGTTGGTCGGCGAAGCGGCCGGGGAAGGTCATCAGGTGGTCGGTGGCGATGGAGCCGGTGACTGCGATACGCACGACGGCATGCTCCTGTGGAGGAGAGGCGAGGGGTTGACACTTCACGCTACCGGGTCGGTACACCCCCGCTGAAGAGGCCAAACTACCCGTTAGTAGGTCTTTTTTCGCGAGGTGTGCGATGCGTACGGTGCGGTTATGGCCGTTATCTCGAAGCATGTCGTCACCACGCGTCCCGTCGAGCTGGTCTCCGAGCCCCCGGAGAACATGGAGACCCTGCGCGGCGACTGCGCCCGCATGGCCCCGCACTGGGTGACCCCAGCCGCCGCGTCGGCCGCTCCGGTGTCGCCCGCGCTGATCCACGGGATCAGCGTCCCGCCCGCGTCCGCCCGGCTGATCGACGGCATGTCGGAGTACGGCGACTGAGACGAGGCCCTACCGCGGCTCGCCCCCGACTCGACCCCGGCTCCACCCCGGCTCCGCCCCGGCTCGACCCGGCACACGGCATCGGCGCGCGCCGATGGAACCGTGCGCTCCCCCGCCGCGTCCCACCGCTGTCCCCCGTAAAGGGGACGCGGAATACGAACGAGGCCCGCACACGGGCCTCCAGGGACAGCAGTGCAGTCGAAGGAGCGATGCGGTGAGCACCGAGCGATCCGACCATGACGCGGCCGATCAGCACCGGCGGCGTTCCCGCCTCGCCGTCGCGTCGGTGGCGGCCACGGTGCTGCTCGTCGGTGGCGGCGGCGCCTACTTCGCCGCGACCGCGTCAGGCGGCAGCGACAGCAACGGCAGTTCCCCCGCCGGCGACGGGGGAACCCCTCCGCCTCTCGCCCTCGACGGACACACGGACGGCGACCGGCAGAAGGACGGCCAGGACGGCGGCACCGAGGGCATCGCCCCCGGCGAGCCCGACCCGAACGGCTCCGCCTACCGCGCCGAGGGCAAGCTGCCCGGCGGCCCCGACTCGGCGGCCGTGTACCACGCGCGGGGCACGGTCGGCCAGGATCAAGTCACCAGGCTGGCCAAGGCCCTCGGCGTCACGGGCAAGATCGCGTCGCAGGACGGCGCCTGGAAGGTCGGCCCCACGAAGGACGGTTCCGGACCCTCGCTCCAGGTGAGCAAGCAGGCGCCGGGCACCTGGACGTTCTCGCGGTACGCCACCGGCGGCAGCGACAACTGCCAGAAGGGCAAGCCGTGTTCGGGGGGTTCAGACGGCTCGGAGACGTCCACCGCCCCGAACGGCGAGGGTGACGCGGTCGGCGAGGCCGAGGCGAAGAAGGCCGCGGCACCCGTCCTGAAGGCGGTCGGGCAGGACGACGCGAAGCTGGACGCCCGCCAACTCATGGGCGGCGTACGCGTGGTGAACGCCGACCCGGAGGTGGGCGGGCTCCCGACGTACGGCTGGTCGACCGGCATCCAGGTCGGCTCGGACGGTCAAGTGGTGGGCGGCAGCGGCCAGTTGAAGGCGCCGAAGAAGGGTGCGACGTACCCGGTGATCAGCGCCGACGAGACCCTGGCCCAGCTCAACAAGTCGGGCGGCGGCGGAAGCGTGGGCATCGGCGGCTGCGCCACCGCGATGCCCGAGGACGCCTCGGGCAAGGAAGGCAAGAAGCAGGCGCCGTGCGAGCCCTCGTCCGCGCCTCCGAAGCCGCAGCCGATCACGGTGAAGGACGCGACGTTCGGGCTCGCGGTGCAGTTCGTGGACGGGCGCCAGACGCTCGTGCCCTCCTGGCTGTTCGACGTGCGGCCGCAGGGCGCGAAGGACACCTTCACGGTGACGCATCCGGCGGTGGAGCCGAAGTTCCTCACCTCGCCGAGCACGCCGAGCACGCCGAGCACGCCGCCGTCGGACCCGACGCCCAGCGACAAGCCCACTCAGGAGCCGGGCACGGGCCAGGACCCGACCGCGCACGTCGAGTCCTACCGCGCGGACGGCAAGTCCGTGACGGTGCACTTCTGGGGCGGCGTCTGCAGCGATTACTCGGCGTCGGCCGACGAGAGCAAGGACAGCGTGCGCGTGAAGGTGACCGAGACCCGCAAGAAGGGCGAGGTCTGCGTGATGATGGCCAAGGAGTTCACCGAGACCGTGACCCTGGACAAGCCGCTGGGCGACCGCAAGGTCGTGGACGCGGAGGGCGGCGGCACGGTGCCGCGCAAGTAGCGCCCCTCACGTACGAAAACGAAGGCGGCCCCCGAAGTTCTCCGGGGGCCGCCTTCGCACGTACAGGCAGATTTAGCTGAACGAGTCGCCGCAGGCGCAGGAGCCCGTGGCGTTCGGGTTGTCGATCGTGAAGCCCTGCTTCTCGATGGTGTCGACGAAGTCGATGGAGGCGCCGCCCAGGTAGGGAGCGCTCATCCGGTCGGTGACGACCTTGACGCCGTCGAAGTCCTTGACCACGTCGCCGTCGAGCGAGCGCTCGTCGAAGAACAGCTGGTAGCGAAGGCCTGAGCAGCCGCCCGGCTGAACGGCGACGCGCAGCGCCAGGTCGTCCCGGCCCTCCTGCTCAAGAAGGCCCTTGACCTTGGCCGCGGCGGCGTCGGACAGGAGGATGCCGTCGCTCACGGTGGTGGTCTCGTCCGATACGGACATCTGCTTCTCTCCCGGGTTGTACGGAGACTGCTTGCCGACGGTTGCAACCGCCGGGGCCGCGGATTCATTCCGGTCCGAGGGCTGTGTCTTTCGGCTCGCTCTCGGCTGTCTGTCCCTTCATGCTCGCACACGCCGCCGCGGGGAGCATCGGCCTGCCGGAGGCGAACGCGTCACATCGACACTATGGCCATCGTCAAACTGACGTGAAGCGGTTATGATAGATAACGTCAATTAGACGAAAAGGCTCGTCTGCAGAGAAGAAAGGGTGCGTGTCGTGACCACCGCCCAGCCCCCCGTGGAACTCGTGGACCTCGACGTCCAGCCGACGCCGCTCGCCCTGCTGCTGCTCGGCCGCGAGGCCGACCCGAAGAGCGAGCGCGGCGTGGAGTGCCCCGGCGATCTGCCGTCGCCCTCCGACCCCGACCTGGTGGAGCGCGCCCGCGCCGCCAAGGAGAAGCTCGGCGACAAGGTCTTCGTGCTCGGCCACCACTACCAGCGCGACGAGGTCATCCAGTTCGCGGATGTCACCGGCGACTCCTTCAAGCTGGCCAAGGACGCGGCCGCCAAGCCGGAGGCCGAGTACATCGTCTTCTGCGGTGTGCACTTCATGGCCGAGTCCGCGGACATCCTGACGACGGACGACCAGAAGGTCGTCCTTCCGGACCTGGCCGCGGGCTGCTCGATGGCCGACATGGCCACCGCCGAGCAGGTCGCGGAGTGCTGGGACGTGCTGGCCGACGCCGGGATCGCCGAGCAGGTCGTGCCCGTCTCGTACATGAACTCGTCCGCCGACATCAAGGCCTTCACCGGCAAGCACGGCGGGACGATCTGTACGTCGTCGAACGCCAAGCGGGCCCTTGAGTGGGCCTTCGAGCAGGGCGAGAAGGTGCTGTTCCTCCCCGACCAGCACCTCGGGCGCAACACCGCGGTCCGCGACATGGGCCTCTCGCTCGACGACTGCGTGCTCTACAACCCGCACAAGCCGAACGGCGGCCTGACCGTCGAGCAGCTGCGGGACGCGAAGATGATCCTGTGGCGCGGGCACTGCTCGGTGCACGGACGCTTCTCGCTGGAGTCCGTCGAGGACGTGCGCGCGCGGATTCCCGGCGTCAACGTCCTGGTGCACCCCGAGTGCAAGCACGAGGTCGTGGCCGCGGCGGACTACGTGGGCTCCACGGAGCACATCATCCAGACCCTGGAGGCGGCCCCGGCCGGTTCCAAGTGGGCGATCGGGACCGAGCTGAACCTCGTTCGCCGCCTGGCGAACCGTTTCGCCGCGGACGACAAGGAGATCGTCTTCCTCGACAAGACGGTCTGCTTCTGCTCGACCATGAACCGCATCGACCTGCCGCACCTCGTCTGGGCGCTGGAGTCGCTCGCCGAGGGCAAGCTGGTCAACCAGATCGAGGTCGACCGCGAGACCGAGCAGTTCGCGAAGCTGGCGCTCGAGCGGATGCTGGCACTTCCGTAGCCCGCACCGTCTTCGGCTCGTAGGTCTCGTAGGTCTCGCAGGTAAGGGGCACCCGCCATTGCGGGTGCCCCTTACCGCGTTCTACGCTTCTCGATCGTCGGCGAAAGTCTCCGTCCGGGCGTTCTCGATCAGGGCCGTGCCCCGATCCGCCTTGAGGACGGCTTCATGCGCACCACCCGACAACCGCTCGGGCCCTTCTCGCGCTCCGTCCCCTCCCCTTGAACGGCTACTCCATGTCATCGCCGCCCCCGGGGGTCCTCCGTCATGCCCTTGCTCACCGCCGCGCTCGCGCTGCTCTCGTTCATAGGTCCGCTCTCCACCGACATGTACCTCCCGGCCTTTCCGCGGATGGCCGGTGAACTGCGCACCGACGCCTCCGGGGTGCAGCTCACGCTGACCGCGTTCCTGGTCGGGATGACGCTCGGGCATCTCGTCTTCGGGCCGCTCTCCGACCAGTACGGCAGACGGGTGCCGCTGCTCGCGGGGGCGGCCGTGTGCACCGTGGGGACCGCGCTGTGTGCCGTGGCGCCCTCGCTGGGCTGGCTGGTCGCGCTGCGGTTCGTGGCCGGGTTCAGCGGGGCGGCGGGCGTCGTGATCAGCCGGGCCGTGGTCACCGACCGGCTTCAGGGGGCCGCCGCGGCACGACTGTTCGGGGTGCTCATGACGCTGGCCGGGATCGCGCCGATCATCGCCCCGCTGGCCGGCGGCGCGGTGATCGGGGCCGCGGGATGGCGGGGCGTGTTCTGGGTGCTTGCCGGGGTCTCGCTCCTCGTGACCCTGGCGGTGTTCGTCGGCGTACCGGAGAGCCTGCCCGAGGAGCGGCGGCACGAGGGCGGGCTGCGGCAGGTGGCCGCCTCGGTCCGCGATGTCGTGGGCGATCGGGCGTACGTGGGCTACACGCTCGCCTTCACCTTCGGGTTCGGGATGCTGTTCTGCTACATCGCCGGGTCGCCGTTCCTGTTGCAGAACGTCCTCGGCATGGGCGTAGGGACTTCGTCCGTGGCCTTCTCCGGCGGGGCGGTGGTCGCGACGCTCTCCAGTGCGGTGGGGGCCCGCCTTGTGGGGCGGGTCGCTCCCGGAGCTCTGCTGCGGGGCGGGCTCCTTGCCATGCTCACCGGGACGTCCCTGCTGCTGGCCCTCGCCTTGGCGGGGCTGCTGGGGGTCGTGGTGTGTCTGGTGCTGATGGCTCTGGTGTTCGGCGGGCTCGGGCTCGTCGTGGCCAACGCGGCGGCTCTTGCCCTTGCGCGGGTTCCTTACGCCTCCGGCGTGGGGTCCGCGCTGCTCGGTACCGCCCAGAGTGCGTTGGGCGCGGTGGTCGCGCCGCTGGTGGGGCTCGGTGGGGACTCCACCGCGGTGCCGCTGTTCCTGGGGATGACGCTTTGCAGCGGGGCCGCAGTGCTGGCACTTGCAGTGGGCGTACGAGGACGGGGTGCCCCTCGTTCTGAGGAGCACCCCGTCCGGGGTGAGGCTGAACGCCTCCGTTAGTGCTTGCCCGGCGTCGGTGCGTTGTGCCCACCCTTCCCCGAGCTCTCGGCTTCGCTCGAGCAGGGGAGACCCCAATCGCCGTGCGGAACGCCTGCCCACAACGCGGGCGGCTGGGCCCCGTAAGGGGCGCGGGGAACTGCGCGGCCAGCCCCCGCCGGCCCGCAGGGTTACACCTGGGCCGGTTCCGGGTCGCCGGACTCGGAGTTGGCCTGAGGCGGGACGCCTGCCTTCTTGGCCCGCTTCGCCTCGCGCTTCGCGCGCCGACGCTCCTTGCGGAGTTCCACCATCGCGTACAGCGTCGGGACGAGGAGGAGGGTGAGGAGCGTCGACGTGATCAGGCCGCCGATGACCACCACCGCGAGCGGCTGGGCGATGAAGCCGCCCTCGCCCGTGATGCCGAGGGCCATCGGGAGCAGGGCGAAGATCGTCGCCAGAGCCGTCATCAGGATCGGGCGGAGGCGGTGGCGGCCACCCTCGATGACTGCCTCGACCACGCCGTGGCCCTGACTGCGGTACTGGTTGATCAAGTCGATCAGGACGATCGCGTTGGTCACCACGATGCCGATCAGCATCAGCATGCCGATCATCGCCGGGACGCCCATCGGGGTGTCGGTGGCGATCAGGAGACCGATGGCGCCCGTGGCCGCGAACGGGATCGAGACCAGCAGGATCAGCGGCTGGACGAGCGAGCGGAACGTCGCCACGAGCAGCATGAAGACGATCGCGATCGCCGCCAGCATCGCGAGGCCGAGCGAGGCGAACGCCTCGTCCTGGTCCTCGGAGACCCCGCCGATGGACGCGGTCGCGCCGTCCGGCAGCTTCAGCGCGTCGAGCTTCTTGGTGAGGTCGGCGCTGACGGCGCCGGTGTTCTCGCCGGTCGGCTTCGCGGTGATCGTCGCGGCGCGGGCGCCGTCGATGCGGGTCATGGAGACCGGGCCGTCGACCAGCTTGACGTCGGCGATGTCGCCGAGCTTCGCCGCGCCGAGGTTCAGCTTGCGCAGCTCGGCGATGGTCTTCGCCGGCTGCGCCGACTGCACCACGATGTCGCGCTCGGTGTCGTCCAGGATCGCCTTGCCGCTCTCGGTGCCGCGCACCGACTGGGCGACGGCCTGGCCGAGGGTGGTGTCGTTGAACCCGGCCGCCGCGGCCTTGGAGTTGGCCTTGACCGAGATGCGCGGAATGCTCTGCGACAGGTCGCTCTGCACGTCCGTGACGTCGTCGATCTTCGCGACCTCGTCACGCACCTCGTCGGACGCCTTGCGCAGCACGTCACCGTCGGCGGCCTTGACGACCACGCTCAGGTCCTGGCTGCCGAAGCCGTCACCGGCCGCGATGGACGTCTGGCCGATGCCGGAGAGCTTGCCGAGCTCCTCCTCGACCTTGTCCTGCGTCTTGTCGTACGAGGACTTGTCCTTGAGCGTCAGGGTGTAGGACGCCTGGTTGGTGTCCGTGGAGCCGCCGAAGGCCGCCATGAAGCCGGACGAGCCGACCGTGACCTGGTAGTCCTTGATCTCGTCGAGGCCGTCGAGCATCGTCTCGATCTTCTTGGCCGACGCGTCGGACGCCGCCAGGCTGGTGCCCGGCTTCAACTCCTGCTTGATGGTCAGGACTTCCTGCTCGCCCTGGTCGAAGAAGTTGGTCTTCAGGAGCGGCGCCATGCCGAACGTACCCACGAGGATGACGATCGCGATGACGAGGCTGGTGAAGCGGCGCCGGGTCGCGAAGCGCAGGACGGGGACGTAGAAGCGCTGGAGCCTGCTCTTGGCCTCCTTCTCCTCGGCCTTGCGGCGGGCCTCCTCCGGGTCGGCACCGCGCACGTCCTTGGGGGGACGCAGGAACCAGTACGAGAGGACCGGCACGACCGTCAGCGAGACGAGCAGGGACGCCAGGAGCGCCGCCGTGACCGTCAGCGAGAACGAGCCGAAGAGCTCGCCCACCATGCCGCCGACCAGGCCGATCGGCAGGAAGACCGCGACGGTCGTCAGGGTCGAGGACGTCACGGCACCCGCGACCTCCTTGACCGCCTTGATGATCGCGGCCTCGCGCTCCTCGCCGTATCCGAGGTGGCGCTTGATGTTCTCCAGGACCACGATCGAGTCGTCGACGACGCGGCCGATGGCGATGGTCAGCGCGCCGAGCGTGAGCATGTTCAGGGAGAGGTCCCGCGTCCACAGCACGATCAGGGCGAGGACGACCGAGAGCGGGATGGAGACCGCGGTGACCAGCGTCGAGCGGATCGACGCGAGGAAGACAAGGATGACCAGGACCGCGAAGACCAGGCCGAGGGCGCCCTCGGTGGTGAGGCCGTCGATGGACTTGGAGACCGCCGGGCCCTGGTCGCTTGCGACCGTCAGGTCCGAGCCCGCGCCCAGGTCCTTGCGCAGGTCGGGCAGCTTGTCCTTGACCGCGTCGGAGATCGCGACGGCGCTGCCGTCCTGGTCCATCGTGATCGCGACGGCCAGGCTGGGCTTGCCGTTGGTCCGCGTGATGGACGTGGCCTCGGACGGCTGCTGTTTGACGGTGGCGACCTCGTCGAGGCGCACCGGCTTGCCCGGCCGCTCCCCCGGCTTGGCCTCGGGGGTGACCATCAGGTTCTGGATCTGCTTCAGGGACGTGTAGCCGCCGCCGACCTGGACGGTGCGGTTCTTGCCGTCCTCGTCGAAGGAGCCCGCGGGCAGCGTGGCGCCGCCGGCCTGGAGCGCCTGGCCGAGCGCGGCCGGGGTCAGGCCCGCCTTGGCCAGCTTCCTGTCGTCGGGGGTGACGTCGACCTGGAGATCGCGCACGCCGTCGACGGTGACCTGGGCGACGCCGTCGATGTCCTCCATGGCGGGGACGACCGTACGGTCGAGCTGGTCGGAGAGCGCCTGCTGGTCCTTGTCCGAGGTGACGGAGAGGACCACGGTCGGGATGTCGTCCGTGGAGCCCGCGATGACCTGCGGGTCGACGTCGTCGGGGAGCTGGGCCCCGGCGCGGTTCACGGCCTGCTGGACATCGGCGACGAGCTGCTTGGAGCCGCTGCCGTAGTCGAACTGGGCCATGATCACGGCGTTGCCCTCGCTCGCCGTGGAGGTGATGCCGGTGATCCCGTCGACCGCGTCGAGGGACGATTCGAGCGGCTCGACGACCTGCTTTTCGACCACATCGGGGGACGCGCCCTGATACGGGGCCAGGACGGACACCATCGGGAGTTCGATGGAGGGCAGCAGCTGCTGCTTGAGCTGAGGGATCGCGATCGCGCCGAAGACGAGCGCGATGATCGATATCAGCCCGACAAGGGCCCGTTGGGCGAGGCTGAACCGGGACAGCCAGGACATGGTGGTCTCTCTCTGTGGCGTACTGCGCAGGAACGGGCACCGGCGAGCCGGTGCCCCCTACACGATCTGCCATGTCCAGGGCAGGATTCGTCACTCCGAGGACCCGTTCTTATGTGACGCATACTGCGGGCGCAGTACGTTGCGCCCGCACTCACTCCACCCTTGGACGTACCAGGCCCGATTCGTAGGCAATGACGACGAGTTGCGCCCGGTCGCGGGCACCCAGCTTCGCCATCGCACGGTTCACGTGCGTCTTCACGGTGAGCGGGCTGACCTCAAGTCGCTCGGCGATCTCGTCGTTCGAGTGCCCGCCCGCGACCTGTACGAGAACCTCGCGCTCGCGCCCGGTGAGCGCGTCGAGCCGCTCGCCGCGCACCCCGCCGTCGTCGTCCGAACCGTCGCCCTGCGCGAGGAACTTGGCGATCAGGCCCTTCGTCGCCACCGGGGAGAGCAGGGCGTCGCCGGCGGCCGCGATCCGGATCGCGCCGAGCAGTTCGTCCGGCTCCGCGCCCTTGCCGAGGAAGCCGGAGGCACCGGCGCGCAGCGACTGCACCACGTACTCGTCGACCTCGAACGTCGTCAGCATGACCACCCGTACGTGGGCCAGGGCGGGGTCGGCGCTGATCAGGCGGGTGGCGGCCAGGCCGTCCATGCCGGGCATACGGATGTCCATCAGGACGACGTCGGCGGCCTGCGCCCTGGCGAGCTCGACTGCTTCCGCGCCGTCCGAGGCCTCGGCGACGACCTCCATGTCGGGCTCGGAGTTGACGAGCACCTTGAACGCGCTGCGCAGCAAGGCCTGGTCGTCGGCGAGCAGCACCCGGATCGTCACGCGGTCCCTCCCTCTGCCGGGGTGACCGGCTTTGCCGTGACCGGCAGGATCGCATGGACGCGGAATCCGCCGCCGTAGCGGGGTCCTGCGGTGCAGCGGCCGTTCAGGGCGCTGACGCGCTCGCGCATGCCGAGGAGGCCGTGCCCGCCGCCGTCGCTCTCGCCGCTCTGCTCCTTCTTCCCGCCCCCGCCGTCGTCCAGGATCGTGATCTCGGCGTTCGGTCCTACGCGGATGACGCTGACCTCGGCCTTGGCGCCCGTCCCCGCGTGCTTCTGCACGTTCGTCAGGGCCTCCTGGATGATGCGGTAGGCGGCCAGGTCGACTCCGGCGGGCAGGTCCGTGGCGGCGTCGCCGCAGGTGACCTCCACGGGGAGGCCCGCGTGCCGGAAGGTCTCGACGAGGTCGTCGAGGCGGGCCAGGCCCGGTGCGGGCTCGGTGGGGGCCTCGGGGTCGCCGGTCTGGCGCAGCAGGCCGACGGTGGCGCGCAGTTCGTTGAGCGCGGAGCGGCTGGCGTCGCGTACGTGGGAGAGGGCTTCCTTGGCCTGGTCGGGGCGCTTGTCCATGACGTGCGCCGCGACTCCCGCCTGGACGTTGACGAGGGCGATGTGGTGGGCCACCACGTCGTGCAGGTCACGGGCGATGCGCAGCCGTTCCTCGGCGACGCGGCGCCTGGCCTCCTCTTCGCGGGTGCGTTCCGCGCGTTCGGCACGCTCCCTTATGGCGTCCACGAAGGCCCGGCGGCTGCGGACGGCGTCACCGGCGGCAGCGGCCATGCCGGTCCAGGCGAAGATGCCGAGGTTCTCCTGGGCGTACCAGGGCAGGGGTCCTGCCAGCATCGCGACGGCGGTGAGGCCGGTCATGGTGACCAGGCCGACGCGCCAGGTGGTGTGGCGGTTGGTGCGGGCTGCGACGGTGAACAGGGCGATGACCGCGCTCATCACGACGCCGCCGCGGAATTCGCCGGTGACGAGGTCCACGACGGTGAAGCCGCAGGTAGCGGCGAGGACGGCCCAGGGGGCGCGGCGGCGGAAGACCAGCGCGGTGGCGCCGAGCACCATCAGGACGAGGCTGAGTGCGCCGGGGGTGCGGGTGCCCCAGGTGGGGCCGCCGTCATGGCCGTACGGCTCGACGAAGGAGCCGACGACCATGCATACGAGGACGGCTGCCGCGAGGGCGGCGTCCACGGCCAGGGGGTGCGCCTTGGCCCAGCAGCGGCCTCGCCCGAAAGTGCTCACGCCTTGAACGGTACGGGTCCCTGCGGGCGGCTGGGACCGGTCCGATGTGCTCGCCCCCTCGGGGCAACGCCGGGGTCTTGGCTCGGCTTCGTCTTCCGGGTAGACCTGTACCGGCGCTTCGCGCCGGATCTTTCCCGCCCACCCACCCGATGCCCCGCGCACCCGATTGCCCCGCGTCTGACCCGTGTCTAGCCCGGGATCAAGCCGTCGTCGCTCAGCATTTCGCGGACCTCGTCCAGCGTCGCGTCCGGGGCCGGGAGGATCAGTTCGGAGGGTTCCAGGGCGTCGTCCGGGAGGGGCTCGCCCAGCTCCCGGACCTTGTCCAGCAAGGCGTGCAGGGTCCGGCGGAAGCCGGACTCGTCGCCGCTCTCCATCTCTTCGAGCAACTCGTCGTCCAGCTTGTTCAGTTCGGTGAAGTGGCCGTCGGCCAGCTTCACCTGCCCCTCCCCCATGATCCGTACGATCATGTCGCCCTCCTCGGACGTGAGCGGTGGACTACTGCTTGTCGAAGCGCGGAGTGTCCTGCGGCTGCTGGGCCTGCGGCTGTCCCTGACCCGGCTCGATGGCCTGCTTCGACGTCGAGCCGCCTGCCAGCTCGGCCTTCATCCGCTGCAGTTCCAGCTCTACATCAGTACCACCGGAGAGGCGATCCAGCTCGGACTGGATGTCGTCCTTGGCGAGCCCGGAGGAGTCGTCGAGGGCACCGGAAGCCAGGAGCTCGTCGATCGCGCCCGCCCGCGCCTGGAGCTGCGCGGTCTTGTCCTCGGCGCGCTGGATGGCCATGCCGACGTCGCCCATCTCCTCGGAGATGCCGGAGAAGGCCTCGCCGATCCGGGTCTGCGCCTGGGCGGCGGTGTACGTGGCCTTGATCGTCTCCTTCTTCGTACGGAAGGCGTCGACCTTGGCCTGGAGGCGCTGCGCCGCGAGAGTGAGCTTCTCTTCCTCGCCCTGGAGCGTCTGGTGCTGCGTCTCCAGGTCGGTCACCTGCTGCTGAAGCGCCGCACGGCGCGAGAGCGCCTCGCGGGCCAGGTCCTCGCGCCCGAGGGCGAGTGCCTTGCGGCCCTGGTCCTCAAGGGTGGAGGACTGCTTCTGGAGCTGGCTCAGCTGCAGTTCGAGCCGCTTGCGCGAGGTCGCCACGTCGGCGACACCGCGGCGCACCTTCTGCAACAGCTCGAGCTGCTTCTGGTACGAGTAATCGAGGGTTTCGCGCGGGTCCTCGGCCCGGTCAAGGGCCTTGTTCGCCTTCGCGCGGAAGATCATCCCCATACGCTTCATGACACCGCTCATGGGCTTCGCGCGCCCCCTTCTGACGGACTTCCAGCTCCAGGTACTGCTCAGAACCCACAGTACGGGCCCTGCATCCATTACCGCACTGTTCGCGTGCGGATGCGCTCATCCCCAAGGACGACTGTGTCCGGCCGGGCTCAGGCGTAGGGAGTAGGTGCACCCCCGGGAACCGCCCGAAAACCGCTTGTAAACCACACGGAACGTCCCCTTAGCCACACAATCAAGACGCCCGGTGTTGCCGGATCGTTCCCCGTCGGGCGGGGGTCCATGCGTTCGCACCCCGTACCCTTGGGTTTTGTGTTCCGTAGCCGATCCAAGGACGAGAAGGCCCCGGCGAGCAAGGCCCCGGTGACCGACTCCCAGCAGCCCCGTGACCCCGAGGCCCCCAAGGGCCGCCCCACGCCCAAGCGCAGTGAGGCCCAGACCCAGCGCCGCAGCGTGGCCAACACGCCCGTGACGCGCAAGGAGGCGGCGAAGCGGCAGCGCAATGAACGCCGCGTCCAGATGGACAAGCAGCGCCAGGCGCTCGCCAGCGGTGACGAGCGCTATCTGCCCGCCCGCGACAAGGGTCCCGTGCGCAAGTTCGCGCGTGACTTCGTCGACTCGCGGTTCTGCATCGCCGAGTTCTTCCTCCCGCTGGCCGTGATCATCCTCGTACTGAGCATGGTCCGGATCCCGCAGCTGCAGAACATCGCGCTGCTGCTCTGGCTCTTCGTGATCGTTCTGATCATCGTGGACTCGGTGACGACGGCGGTCCGCCTGAAGAAGCGCCTGAACGAGCGCTTCCCGAGCGAGAGCAAGAAGGGCGCCGTCGCCTACGCCCTGATGCGTACGCTCCAGATGCGCCGTCTGCGTCTGCCGAAGCCGCAGGTCAAGCGCGGAGAGCGGCCCTGAGCGGTTTCGCCGGCGGGGCCGCAGCGTGGCTTCAGAAGCTGGGCGGCCTGCGTAATGCCGTACGCCAGGAGCTGGTGACCCGGCAGCTCGACGAGCAGATAGCCGGGCGCTTCCCCGTGGGGCAGCGCCTTCGCGTGCTCGACGTGGGCATGGGCCAGGGCACGCAGGCGCTGCGGCTCGCCCGCGCCGGGCACAAGGTGACGGGCGTCGAGCAGGACTCGGCGATGGTGGCCGCGGCGCGTGACGCGCTCGGCGCCGAGCCCGAGGGGATCCGGGGCCGGGTGCGGATCGTCGAGGGCGACGGGCGCGACACCGGGGTGCATTTCCTGCCGGGCAGCTTCGACGTCGTGCTGTGCCACGGCGTGCTGATGTACGTGGAGGAGCCGGACGCGCTGCTCGCGGGGCTGGCCCGGATGCTGGCTCCCGGCGGGCTGCTCTCCCTCCTCGTACGGAACGCGGACGCGCTGGCCATGCGGCCGGGGCTCGCCGGGGACTGGGCGGGGGCGATGGGTGCCTTCGACTCCACCGTGTACCGCAATCGGCTCGGCCTCGAAGCGCGGGCCGATCGGCTCGATGCCGTTTCCGCTTCGCTCGCGGGGATCGCTGCGCCGCTGCACGCCTGGTACGGGGTGCGGGTCTTCACCGACGGCGCGGCGGATGACGCGGCCGTCCCCGGGGACGCGGAACTGGCGGCGTTGCTCGCCGCCGAGGAGCGGGCCGGGCGGACCGACCCGTATCGCCGGGTCGCGGCTCTGTTGCATGTGTGCGGCGTGCGGGACTGACTGAACCGCCGCTTCGCGGCGGATCTTTCCCGCCCACCCACCCGATTGCCCGGCATCGAGCTTCATGGGTAGGAGCGGGGATACCCCGGCAACGGTCAGGAGCGAAGCCGCCGCCCCCTGATCGGCCGTCTATTTCATGGCGGCATATCGGGGCCAAAGCGACACTCGGGGCATGAATGCCTCGCGTATCCGTGCCGTCACCGTGACCGCCTCCCTTGCCGCAGCGCTCCTCGTCGCGGGCTGTTCGAGCCCCGGCTCCGAAGGCTCCGGCAAGTCCACCACTCAGGCCGCGCCAATGGCGGACGGCGGTCTGCAGGACGACTACCAGCAGGTCATCAAGGACGTCCTGCCGTCGGTCGTCCAGATCGACGCCTCCGACAGCCTCGGCTCCGGCGTCGTCTACGACGACAAGGGCCACGTCGTCACCAACGCCCATGTCGTGGGCGAGGAGCGCACCTTCAAGGTCACGACGGCCACCGGGGAGCAGGCCCTGACCGCGAAGCTCGTCAGCTCCTATCCCGAGCAGGATCTCGCCGTCATCAAGATCGACAACCCGCCGGACGGGCTCAAGGCCGCCAAGTTCGCGGACTCCACGAAGGCCGAGGTCGGGCAGATCGTGCTCGCCATGGGGTCGCCGCTCGGACTGTCCTCCAGCGTCACGCAGGGCATCATCTCCGCCACCGGCCGGACCGTCAGCGAGCCCCGCTCGGGCGGGGCCACCGGCGCCACCATCGCGAACATGGTGCAGACGTCCGCCGCGATCAACCCGGGCAACAGCGGCGGCGCCCTCGTCACCCTCGACAGCGAAGTCATCGGGATTCCGACGCTCGCCGCGTCCGACCCGCAGATGGGCGACAGCGCGGCGCCCGGCATCGGGTTCGCCATCCCGTCCTCGATGGTGCAGACCGTCGCCGACCAGATCATCAAGGACGGCAAGGTCACCGACTCGGGCCGGGCCGCACTCGGCATCACGGGACGCACGGTCCTCGGTGACGACTACAAGCCCGCGGGCGTCGCCGTCGTCGAGGCGCAGAAGGACGGCGCCGCGGCGAAGGCGGGCATCGAGGCCGGCGACATCATCACCAAGCTGGGCGACACCGGGATCAGCACGATCACCTCGCTCTCCGAGGCCCTCGCCGGGGAGAAGCCGGGCGACAAGGCGCAGGTGACGTACACGAGGGACGGCGCCGACAAGACCGCTGATCTCACGCTGGGCGAGATGTGATGTAGCGACGAGAACGACGGGAAAGGCGTGAGGGGCGGCCGC
>NZ_JBSGSG010000042.1:0-77882 GCF_053606765.1 Streptomyces sp. NPDC055189 | reverse complement strand
ATTCCCAGCCCGTCCGGCGATTGAGGACGAACTCGGCGAAGCCGGTGATGACGGCACGCACAAGGCGCCCGCGCCAGGAAGCCTCTTGACCCGTCCTTTGCCACCCCATGAGGCCCCCATCACCCCACCGTGACGCACCCGTAAGCGCCCCCACCTGGTGAGAGGTGAATCACGGAACAGGCGGGTATCGGACAGGTAAGGCTCAGTTAAGTTAGGTCCGCCTCACCGGCATGTCGGCATCATCCGTGAACCGTCTTGGAGCCCCCTATGCACCCCGCCCGCCTCTCCGCCGTCACGGCCCTCGCCGCAGCAGCCGCGCTCACCGCCGTCACGGGCTGCACCGAGAAGAGCGACGCCAAGGGCGGCGGGAACACCGTCGAGGTGACCGCCACCGACGACAAGTGCGAGGTCTCCACGACCAAGCTTCCGGCCGGGCACGTCGAGCTCGCCATCGAGAACAAGGGCTCCAAGGTCACCGAGGTCTACCTCCTCTTCCCCGACGACCGCATCGTCAGCGAGCGCGAGAACATCGGCCCCGGCACGAAGCAGAAGCTCACCGCCGAGGTGAAGGCAGGCTCTTACCAGATCGCCTGCAAGCCCGGCATGAAGGGCGACGGCATCCGCCAGAAGGTCACCGTCAGCGGCGGCAAGACCGTCAAGCGCGACCCGCGCCTGGACAAGGCCGTCGCCGACTACCGCGCCTACGCGCAGGAGCAGGCCGACGCGACGCTGCCCGAGGTGAAGCTCTTCACCGACGCCGTCCGCGAGGGCGACATCGACGCCGCGAAGAAGACGTACTCCACCTCCCGCATCGGCTGGGAGCGCACCGAGCCGGTCGCCGAGTCCTTCGGCGACATCGACCCGAAGGTCGACGTCCGCGAGGACGGCCTGGAGGAAGGGCAGGACCTGGAGAAGGACTGGACGGGCTGGCACCGTCTGGAGCGGGCTCTGTGGAAGGACAAGAAGATCGGCGAGCGCGAGAAGGAACTCGCCACGCAGCTGGACAAGGACCTGAAGGACTGGCAGAACCGCGTCGGCAAGGCGGAGATCACCCCGACCTCCATGGCCAACGGCGCCAAGGAACTCCTCGACGAGGTCGCCACCGGCAAGGTCACCGGCGAGGAGGAGCGCTACTCGCACACCGACCTCGTCGACTTCAAGGCGAACGTCGAGGGCGCCGAGAAGGCGTACGGCCTGCTCAAGGCCGTCGCGTCGGAGAACGACCCGGCGCTCGCCAAGGAACTCGACAAGCAGTTCGCGGCCCTGGACAAGCTGCTCGACAAGTACCGCCAGGGCGGCGGCAAGGACTCGTACACGTACACGTCGTACGACAAGGTCGGCAAGGCGGACCGCAAGGAACTCCAGGACGGCGTCAACGCGCTCGCCGAGCCGCTGTCGAAGCTGGCCGCCGCGGTCGTCAGCAGCAAGTAGCAGCAGGGGGTACGGGAACGATGACCGAGACCACGCGTGACACCGGCGGCAATTCCAGTCCTCCCTCCCGGCGTTCACTCATCGGCTGGGGCGGTGCCGGGCTCGCGCTCGGCGCCGCCGTCACCGGGGGCGCCGTGGCGGTCACCCGCTCCGGGGACGGGGACGAGGCCGTGCCCGCCGCTTCGGCGGGCGGCGCGGTCGCCTTCCTCGGCAAGCACCAGGCGGGCATCGCCACCGCCGTCCAGGACCGGCTGCACTTCGCCGCGTTCGACGTGAAGACGGACGACCGCGAGCAGTTCGTGCAGCTCCTGAAGGACTGGACGAAGGCCGCCGCGCGGATGACCGCGGGGCACGAGGTCGGTGAGGGCGCCTTCGGCGGGCTCACCGAGGCGCCGCCGGACGACACCGGCGAGGCGCTTGGCCTCAAGCCGTCCAGGCTGACGCTCACGATCGGTTTCGGGCCGAGCCTTTTCGAGAGGTTCGGGCTCTCGGACCGCCGTCCCGAAGCTCTCGTCGATCTGCCCAAGTTTCCCGGCGACAACCTGGACAAGTCCCGCGGCGGCGGCGATCTGTGCGTGCAGGCCTGCGCGGACGACCCGCAGGTCGCCGTGCACGCCATCCGCAACCTCGCCCGTATCGGGTTCGGCAAGGTCGCGGTGCGCTGGTCGCAGCTCGGGTTCGGCAAGACGTCCTCCACGACGCCGGGCGCGCAGACCCCCCGTAACCTCTTCGGCTTCAAGGACGGCACCCGCAACGTCTCGGGCGAGGACGGCCCGGCGCTCGCGAAGCACGTGTGGGTGGGCGAGAAGGACGGGCCGGGCTGGATGGCCGGCGGCTCGTATCTGGTCGCGCGCCGCATCCGTATGAACGTCGAGACCTGGGACCGGACTCCGCTCGGTGAGCAGGAGGACATCTTCGGGCGCGACAAGGGCAAGGGCGCCCCGGTCGGCAAGGCCAAGGAGCACGACGAGCCGTTCCTGAAGGCGATGAAGCCGGACTCGCACGTCCGGCTCGCGCACCCGGACACCAACGACGGCGCGAAGATCCTGCGCCGCGGCTACTCCTTCACGGACGGCACCGACGGCCTCGGCCGCCTGGACGCGGGGCTCTTCTTCCTCGCCTACCAGCGGGACGTCCGTACGGGATTCATTCCGGTGCAGCGCACCCTGGCGCGCTCCGACGCGCTCAACGAGTACATCCAGCACGTGGGTTCAGCGGTCTTCGCGATCCCGCCGGGCGTCCGGGACAAGGACGACTGGTGGGGCCGGGCACTGTTCAGCTGAGGGGATCTGACGGACATGTTCGGTAACTATCTGATCGGCCTGCGCGAAGGGCTCGAAGCCAGTCTGGTCGTCTGCATCCTCATCGCCTATCTGGTGAAGACGGAGCGGCGCGACGCGCTGAAGCCCATCTGGATCGGCATCGGCGTCGCGTGCGGGCTCGCGCTCGGCTTCGGGTGCGCGCTGACCTTCGGTTCGCAGGAGCTGACGTTCAAGGCGCAGGAGGCGCTGGGCGGTTCGCTGTCGATCGTCGCCGTCGCGCTCGTGACGTGGATGGTCTTCTGGATGCGGCGCACGGCACGGCATCTCAAGGCGGAGCTGCACGGCAGGCTGGACGCGGCGCTGCAGATGGGCACGGGCGCCCTGGTCGCCACGGCGTTCCTCGCCGTGGGCCGGGAGGGCCTGGAGACCGCGCTGTTCGTGTGGGCATCGGTGCGCGCGTCGAACGACGGGACGCCGGGACCGCTGATCGGCGTGCTTCTGGGCCTGCTCACCGCGATCGCGCTCGGCTGGCTGTTCTACAAGGGCACGGTCCGCATCAACCTGGCGAAGTTCTTCACCTGGACCGGCGCCATGCTGGTGGTCGTGGCGGCGGGCGTCCTCGCGTACGGCGTCCATGACCTGCAGGAGGCGGAGTTCGTCGGCGGCCTGCAGAACAAGGCGTTCGACATCAGCGCGACGATCCCGCCGGACAGCTGGTACGGCACGCTCCTGAAGGGCATCTTCAACTTCCAGCCGGATCCGACGGTCGTCCAGGTCACGGTGTGGCTGCTGTACCTGATCCCGACGCTCGCACTCTTCTTCGCCCCGGTAGGGTTCGGGCCCGGGAAGGGGAAGGTGAACGCAACGCATGAGCAGGCTTCCAAGGCAGCGCACTCCGATGCGGGACGGACGGCGGCAGCGGCCGCTCCGGTACGCGATGGTGGCGTCGACGGTGACCGTACTGACGGTGACGGCGAGCGGGTGCGTGACGGTGCACGGGGAGCGGGAGGTCATCCCGTCGGCGACGAAGGCTGAGGCCGATCGCGCTCTGAAGGACTTCCTCACCGCGTACAACAAGGCCGAGAAGGCGTACGACCCGGATCTGGACGCGGCGCGGGTCACGGGCCCGCTGGGTGCCATCAACCAGGCGGGTCTGAAGGTGCGGGGCACGCAGAATCCGGGCGGCAACCCCAAGCAGGTGCCGCTGGAGCTGACGGACGCGAAGTACTCGATCCCCAAGAAGGCCGGCTGGCCCCGGTGGTTCGTCGCGGACACGAAGTCCAACCGCAGGGGCGACCTGCGCTGGGTCCTCGTCTTCACCAAGGGCAGCAAGAACCAGCTGTGGGAGGCGTCCTACCTGAACCTGGTGACGCCTACCAAGATGCCCGAGCTCAAGAGGGACAAGGACGGCTGGGCCGAGCCGGTCGAGGCCGGCTCCAAGTCCCTGGCCGTGGCGCCGAAGAACCTCGGCAAGCAGTACACGACGTATCTGAAGTCGGGCGGCGACATGTTCGCGCCGGGCGACCACACGTCGCTGTGGAAGGCGGCCCGCGACAAGAACACCAAGCGCCGCGGCATCGCCGTCCAGTACATCGACGAGCCGAAGAACGACGGAACGTTCGCTCCGGTGGGCCTGCGCACGAAGGACGGCGGGGCGATGGTCTTCTTCTCGACGCACCACTACGAGAAGCAGACCGCGGCCAAGGGCGTGAACCTCACCGTGGATCCCGAGGTGAAGCCTCTCCTGACGGGCGAGGTCAAGCAGTCGGTGACGCTCGAGCGCGTCTCCAACCAGCTCGTCATCGACCCGGCCGGCCCGGGCAAGGTGTCGTTCCTGAGCCGCATTCAGGGCCTGACGGGCGCCAAGGGCGAGTGACCCGCCGTCCGCGGGCGGGGGCGGGATCTCCTCCGTGCGCGGGCGTCAGCCCCGGGGCGGCCAGGCGGCGACTTCGTGCTGGGGCTCGCCCGCGACGCGGGCGCATTCGTCGGTGAGGATCTCGAGCAGCGTCAGCGGGTCCGGCAGCGGGTGCTCCGGGCCGCGGATCCAGCTGACCGCCAGATCACCCGGCAGCCGTGCGGGCGGCACGAGGACGTACGAACCGCGGCAGTGCCAGCGCAGGCCGGGGTGTTCGTTCGTCGTCTCGGGGTGGCAGTCGAGCTCGCAGGGCCACCACTCGTCCTCGTCCTCCGGGGTGCCGCGCGTCAGCGTGAAGAAGAGCATCCGCCCCTCGTCCATGACGCCCTCGGACTCGGCGACCGGGCCCACCTCGATGCCGTCGGCGAGCAGCCTGGCAAGGGCCTCGCGACCGGCGTCCAGCGGCACGTCGAGCACGTCGTGGACCATGCCCGTCGCGGTGATGAAGTTGGCCTGCGGCTGATGCCTGGCCCAGCGCTCGATCTGCCCGCGGTCGGTCGTGGACTGCGTCTGCCAGGCGAAGGAGATGGGGTGCCTGGCGGGGGTGGGGCAGCCTATGCGGTCGCACGAACATCGGTACGCGGAAGGGTGCGCGGCCGGTGAGAGCGGCAGACCCGCCGCCGCCGCGGCGACGAGCAGCGCCTCACGGCTCGCCTCCGCGCCTGCCGTGTCCTCCGGTCGGGGACGCCGGCGAAGCCACTGGGAAATCCTGCTCTGCCCGCCGGACCGGCGGCCGAACTCCGCGCCCATCAATCCCCTCACCTCGCATGTGTGCCGAGAAGCATGTCCCATGGTCGCACCATCCTGCTCCTCGGGGGGCCAGAGCCCACATCCGGGGTAGCTGGGGTGATGCAAGGCGCAGGGTGACATCGCGCGTCATTACGTACTAACCGGGGATATACGCCCCTACCGTGTTCGCCATGGTCACCAGGACTGTGCTCATCGGACTCTCGGGGTTCATGAGCCTCACCACATTGACCCTCGCGACGCCCGCCGGAGCCCTCGCGACGCCCGCCGGAACCCTCGCCCCGATCGAATGGGGCGGCGGCCCCCTCACGGTGGAGGCACTCCCCCGCGTCACCTACACCGCGCACCGCGGCGGCGCCCTGGAGGTGCCGGAGAACAGCATGTCCGGCCTGGTGGCGGCGTACGAACGCGGTACGGCGCAGGTCATCGACGTCGATACGCGGATACTGCGCGACGGCACGCTCGTGGCCATGCACGACGCGACCCTGGACCGTACGACGACGTCCACGGGCCCGGTGCGCTCGCTCACCCTGCGCCAGTGGCGGCAGGTCAGGCTGCGACCGAGGGCAGGTCTGCCCGGCAGCTGGCGCGCCGAGCGCCCGCCGACGGTCGCCGAGGTCCTGGACCGCTTCGGCGGGCGCATCGTGCTGATGCTGGAGGCCAAGGACCCGCGCGGCCTGCGGAAGCTCGGCTCGCTGATCCGCGCGCGGGGCCTGACCCGCTCGGTGTTCGTGAATTCCAACGCGCCCGGCGTCGCGCTGCGCGCGCACCGGATGGGCCTGCTCGCGCAGGTGTGGCGCTCCAGGGAGCAGATGCGCACGGACCGGCCCGCTCGCTGGGCCGGGTACGTGGACGTCCTCGACGTGGATCACAAGGCGCGGGACGTGGATCTGCTGCGGGCGGTCAACTCCGGGATTCCGCGGGTGTGGGCGCACACGGTGACCACGCCGGGCCAGCGCGACCGGGCGCTGCGGCTCGGCTGCAACGGCGTGATCACGGATGCTCCGGGGCTGCTCGCGCGGACGCCGGTGAAGGGGTGGCCGGTCGACCGCGTGTGATCAGCGGGGCGCGATCCCGTGGAGGGCGTAGTCGACGAGCTTGTCGCCGTACTCGTGCGTGAGCGGCCCCGTCCGCTGCAGCCAGCGCTGGGCGATCGGGCCCGTCCACAGTTCCAGGGCGATGCGGGGGTCCACGTCGGAGGAGACCTGGCCGGCTTCCTGGGCGATCCGCAGGCGCTTCACGTAGAGCTGGAGCGAGGGTTCGAGGAGCTTCTCGACGTACTCGGCGCCGATCTCGTCGTTCAGCATGCCCTCGGCGGCGAGCGCCCGGTAAGGGGCGTCGTACTTGGGGTTCTTGAGCTCGTCGATGGTGGCCCGCACGACGTACTTGAGGTCGGCTTCCAGGTCCCCGGAGTCCGGGATCTCGTGCTCGATCTCGTGGCCCGCTTCGGTGCTCGCCTCCTCGCTCGCCTGGTGACCGAGGTCCAGGAAGGCGTCGAGCAGGACGGCGCCCTTCGAGGGCCACCAGCGGTAGATCGTCTGCTTGCCCACGCCCGCACGGGCCGCGATCGCCTCGATCGTGAGCTTGGCGTAGCCGACCTCGGAGACCAGGTCGAGGGCGGCGTCATAGATCGCGCGGCGCGAGCGTTCGCTGCGGCGCTTGGAGTCAGGGGCGGATTTCGTGGTCATGCAGTCGAATGTAGCAGCGGACGAGCCGAGACGTACCGTCTCGTAAAAGCTTGACAAGACGAAACGTCTCGTTCAAAGTAAGTCGAACAAGGCGAGACGAGACGTCTCGACTGAGGTTCTCGATCCGGAGGTACTCACATGTCGCGAGGCGGAGCAGGAAACATGCTGGGCGTGGGCGGTACGCGCAACAACCTCTCCCGCAAGGCATTGCGCGGCGGGGGCCGCGGCGGTCAGGTCGGCGGCGGGCTCAGCCCGCAGGCGCAGAAGCGCGAGCTGCTGCGCAAGCTCCAGGAAGGCCGCTCGGCGCGCAGCGAGTCGTGAGACGGGAAGGTGGACGGCGCCTTGACCACCCGCCGACCCGGGTGGACCACTCGCTGAACCACCCGTTCAGATCACAGCGCGAGGGCTCCTCAGACCGCACCATGGGCAGCAACTGACCCGCTACGGGCAGGAACTGACCACCGCGGTACGTGAGGAGCCCTCGTTGAGTCGATTTCCTCGTCGCGCCACACCCCGGCGCTATCTGATGTGCTCACCCGCACACTTCAAGGTCACGTACTCCATCAACCCCTGGATGGATCCCTCCAAGCCGGTCGACGTCCCCCTGGCCGTCGCCCAGTGGGAGGACCTGCGCGACCGCTACCGCTCCCTCGGCCACACCGTCGAGGAGCTCACCCCGCGTCCCGGCCTGCCGGACATGGTCTTCGCCGCGAACGGCGCGACCGTCATCGGGGGCCGCGTGCTCGGCGCGCGGTTCGCCTATCCCGAGCGCGGGCCCGAAGCGCTCGCCCACCTGGAGTGGTTCCGGGAGCACGGCTTCACGGACCTCCTCGAACCCACGCACGTGAACGAGGGCGAGGGCGACTTCGCCGTCACGTCCTCGTACGTCCTGGCCGGACGCGGCTTCCGGGCCAGCCCCCTGTCGCACGGGGAGGCGCAGGAGTTCTTCGGCCGCCCGGTCCTCGGACTCGATCTCGTCGACCCCCGCTACTACCACCTGGACACGGCGCTCGCGGTGCTCGACGACGCGACGGACGACGTCATGTACTACCCGCCGGCGTTCTCGCCGGGCAGCCGGGCCGTCCTGCGGCGCCTGTTCCCCGACGCGCTCATCGCCGAAGAGCCGGACGCGGTGGCCCTCGGGCTCAACGCGGTCTCCGACGGCCTGCACGTGCTGCTCCCGCAGGGCGCGGTCGGCCTCTTCGCACCGCTGCGGGAACGCGGTTACGAGCCCGTCGCCATGGATCTGAGCGAGCTGCTCAAGGGCGGCGGCAGCGTGAAGTGCTGCACGCAGGAGCTACGCGTCTAGCGCGTCGCCGTCGTGGGGCGGCCACGCGTCGCCCCACTCCGCGTCGCGGGCCGCGCGGTACAGCGGGCCGTGGCGCTTGGTCACGGTCTCGCGGTGCAGCGTCTCGTCCGCCGCGCACAGGTCGAGCAGCACCTGGCCCTTGCGGATCTGGGGCTTGCGCACGACACGCTTCGGCGCCGGACCGGCGTCGAAGCGGACCGCGGCCACGTAGCTGAACTTCTCGTCCTCGTAGGGCAGTGAGCCGCCCTTGACCTGGCGGTGCAGGGAGGAGCGGCTGACGCGGGCGGAGAAGTGGCACCAGTCGTCGCCGGGCACGATCGGGCAGGCCGAACTGTGCGGGCAGGGCGCGGCGACCCGGAATCCGGCGGCGATCAGGCGGTCCCGTGCCTCGATGACGCGGGCGTAGCCGTCGGGGGTGCCGGGCTCGACGATGACGACGGCCTGCGCGGCCCCGGCCGCCGCGTCGACGACCGCGCGCCGGTCGCCCTCGGTCAGCTCCTTGAGGACGTACGACACGGTGACGAGATCAGTGCTCTCGATGCTGAGCGCCGATCCGATACGAGAGCGCTGCCACTGGGCCGCCTTCAACCAAGGGTTGGCGGCGGCCAGTTCACGCCCCAGAGCGAGCGCGGGCTCGGCCCAGTCGAGCACCGTGACGGGCCGCTCCCCGTCCCAGGTCGCACTCACCGCCCAGGTCGCCGCCCCGGTCCCGCCGCCGACGTCCACATGACTGCCGGGCGCCCACCCCGCGGGCACCGCGTCCGCGAGCGCCCCGAGCGCGGAACGCACCGCCTCGAAGGTCGCGGGCATCCGGTACGCGGCATACGCGGCGACGTCCGCCCGGTCCCGCAGGATCGGCGCGTCGGTAGGGGTAAGCCCCCGGTAGTTGGCAATCAGCCGCTCAACGGCCTGCGCGGCTTGCCTGGCCGGAATCCCGTCAAGCAGCCCGGCGAGGGCACTGCGCAGGGTCTCGGCCGGGGCTACAGGAAAATTCGGGGCGTTCACCAGGCGATTCTACGGGGAGGGTGCCCCGTAAGGGGCGCGGGGAACTGCGCGACAAGCCCCCACCCGGCCCGCAGGTAAAAACACCGCCCCGGCAAAGCGCTCAGCGTGCCGCGCGAGCGAGCCGAGTCGCGGCAGCCGCCCGAGGCCCACTGTCGGCAACCCCCCGCCGCGGATGCACCGTATTCGCCAGCAGAATCAGAAACGAGTCAGTGGCAGGGTCGATAACGAGGGACGTACCGGTGAAACCGGTGTGCCCCGCAGCCCCGCGCCCCGCAAGCTCCCCCATGAACCACGCCTGATCGAGCCCGAACCCCAGCCCCGGCGGCGCAAGCATCAGCTCGACGAAGTCGGGCCCGAGGATGCGCGCCGTACCGTACGACCCCCCGCACAGCAGCGCCCGGCAGAAGACCGCGAGGTCACGCGCGGTGGAGAAGAGCCCGGCGTGCCCAGCGACCCCACCGAGCGCCCAGGCGTTCTCGTCGTGCACCTCACCCCGCAGCATCCCCCGGTCCGCCTTCGCCCAGGGCCTGCGCTGGTCCTCGGTGGCCGCCGCGTCGGGGCGCGGCCCGAAGCCGGTGGCCGCCATGCCGAGCGGCCGGGTGATGCCCTCGCGCACGAGGACGTCGAGCGGGCGTCCCGTGATGCGCTCCAGGACGTGCTGGAGCAGCAGCATGTTCAGGTCGGAGTAGAGATACTCGCCCGGCGGCGACGACGGCGCCTCCGCGCCCAGGGCGGCGAACCGTGCCGCGCCGTCCGGGCAGTCGTACAGCGGCAGTTCGGGACGCAGCCCCGAGGTGTGCGTGAGCAGTTGGCGCACGGTGATGCCGTGCTCGGCGGCGGCGGTGAACTCGGGGACGTACGCCGAGACGCGCGCGTCGATGCCGAGCGTGCCCCGCTCCAGCTGCTGCATCGCGGCGACCGTGGTGAAGAGCTTGGTGAGCGAGGCCAGGTCGAAAGGCGTACCGGTGCGGGTCAACACCTGCTCCGCGGGCGGCAGTTCGACCCCGGCGTCCGCCCCGGCGTCGTACGCGGCGTAGCGCACCGCACGGCCCGCCGCCTCGTGCACGGCGATCACCGGGCCGCGCCCGGCGAGCACGACGGCGCCCGCGCACCAGGGCCGCTCCCCGCGCGTGAGGGCGCGCACCTCGCGCACGAGGTGGCCCATCTCTTCCGTGTCGAGCCCCGCGCGGTCCGGCGTCCCGGCGCGCAGCAGGCGTGGCGCGGTCAGTGGTCCGTCCCCTCCCGGATCGGTCTGGCCGAGTGCTGCCAGGGGCGGCACAGTCCCACGAAGCAGCCGATGGCCGCCAGACCGCAGACGAGCTGGACGACGGCCATGGGCACGGCGGTGGCCTCGCCCGCGATGCCGACCAGGGGCGATGCGATCGCGCCGATGAGGAAGGAGGACGTGCCGAGCAGCGCCGACGCGGAGCCCGCGGCGTGCGGGGTGCGCATCAGGGCCATGGCGTTGGTGTTGGGCATCGCGAGGCCCATCGCCGACATCAGGACGAAGAGCCCGGCGGCGACGGGGAACAGGCCGACGTCCCCGAAGACGCCCGTGGTCATCAGGAGCAGCGCGGTGGCGGCGAGCACGATGACCGTCAGGCCGAAGGCGAGCGCCTTGTCGAGGCTGACCCGGCCGACGAGGACCTTGCCGTTGATCTGGCCGACGACGATCAGGCCGACGGAATTCACGCCGAAGAGGAGACTGAAGGTCTGCGGGGACGCTCCGTAGATCTCCTGGATGACGAACGGCGAGGCGGAGATGTACGCGAACAGCGCGGCGAACGCGAAGCCGCCCGCGATCATGTAGCCGGTGAAGACGCGGTCGGCGAGGAGCGACTTCATGGTGCGCAGCGCCTCGACGGTGCCGCCGCTGTGCCGCTTCTCGGGAGCGAGCGTCTCGGGCAGGCACCGCCAGACCACCGCCGTCAGGGCGATGCCGATCACGGTGAGGACGGCGAAGATGCCGTGCCAGTCGGTGAAGCGCAGGACCTGCCCGCCGATGAGGGGCGCGACGACCGGGGCGACGCCGGAGATCAGCATCAGGGTGGAGAAGAAGCGGGCCATCTCCACGCCGTCGTAGAGGTCACGCACCACGGCGCGGGCGATGACGATGCCCGCGGCGCCCGCGAGGCCCTGCAACAGGCGGAAGCCGACGAGGAGTTCGACGGTGGGCGCGAACGCGCAGATCGCGGTGGCGAAGATGTAGACGAAGAGCCCGATGAGCAGCGGCCTGCGCCGCCCCCACTTGTCGCTCATCGGCCCGACGACGAGCTGCCCGAGCGCCATGCCGGTGAGGCAGGCGGTGAGGGTGAGCTGCGCGGTCGCGGCGGACGTGTGCAGCGAGCGGGTGACCTCCGGGAGCGCCGGCAGGTACATGTCCATGGAGAGCGGCGGGACCGCGGTCAGACCGCCGAGGACGAGGGTGACGAGGAGGCCGGTGCGGCGCTTGGCTGCGAGGCCCGCGGTGGGGGCCGGAGCGGCGGGGGTGGCAGGAGTGGGGCCCGGGTCCACCTTCCGGGACTGCCGTATGAGGGAGCCTTCGGACTCACTCGTGGTGCGGCTGCCGTGCTCCGGCATGCGACTTCCTTTCCGATTAGGCGTGCGATTACCTATGCTCTCAGCTCAGCTGTGCTGGTTGAGACCATTTCCGCGGTACTCCGCGGTACGGACAGGGGCTCCAGTGGTGGAAGACAACCGTGAACCCGTGCGCTGGGGCATCCTCGCGACGGGCGGGATCGCCGCATCGTTCACGGCGAACCTCCTCGACATGCCGGACGCGGAGGTCGTCGCCGTGGCGTCGCGGACCGACGCGTCGGCGAAGGTGTTCGCCGAACGGTTCGGGATACCTCGCGCGTACGGGAAGTGGAGCGCGCTCGCCGAGGACGAGGACATCGACGTCGTGTACGTGGCGACGCCGCACGCCTCGCACCTGGCGGCGGCGGGGCTCTGTCTCGACGCGGGCCGCGCGGTGCTCTGCGAGAAGGCGTTCGCGCTGAACGCGCGCGAGGCGCAGGAGCTGGTGACGCTGGCCCGGCGGCGCGGCCTCTTCCTGATGGAGGCCATGTGGATGTACTGCCATCCGCTGGTCAGGCGGCTGAAGGCGCTGGTCGACGACGGGGCGATCGGTGAGGTGCGGACCGTGCAGGCCGACTTCGGGCTCGCCGGACCCTTCCCGCCCTCGCACCGCCTGCGCGACCCGGCGCAGGGCGGCGGCGCGCTGCTCGATCTCGGGGTGTACCCGGTGTCGTTCGCGCACCTGATGCTCGGGGAGCCGTCGGAGGTGACGGCGAGGGCGACGCTCTCGGACGAGGGCGTCGATCTCCAGACGGGAATGCTGCTCTCGTGGGAGAGCGGTGCTCAGGCTCTGCTGCACTGCTCCATCAACGCGGGCACCCCGGTCTCCGCCTCCGTCACGGGTTCGCGTGGCCGCATCGACGTCCCGGACGGCTTCTTCTTCCCGGAACGCTTCGTGCTGCACCGCGACGGCCGCGACCCCGAGGAGTTCACCGCGGCCCCCGAGGACGGCCCCCGCGACAGCCTCAAGCACGAGGCCGCCGAGGTCATGCACCGCCTTCGCGCGGGCGACACCGAGTCACCGCTCGTCCCCCTCGACGGCACCCTCGCGGTCATGCGGACCCTGGACGCGGTGCGCGAGCGGATCGGGGTGCGCTACCCGGGCGAGTGAGCGCACCCCCGCCGACCGCGACCGGCTGCCGGGTTACGCGGGCTTCAGGCCCGGGTCCCCCGCCTCCGTCACGAAGGACGCCGCCGTGGTGATCGGCGCGCCCGGCTTCGTCACCGCCGACACCGTCTTGAAGTCGGCGCGCGCGGAGTCCTTGCCGAGGTCCACGGTCACGTAGCCGCGGCGCCCGTTGTAGAACTTCATGTGCGGGTTGGCCTTGGTGTAGGTGTCCCAGTTCGCGGGCTTGTCGGCGCCGTCCTTGCCGCTCGCGATGGACGTGGCGACGATCTCCGTGCCGACCGTCTTGGACGCCGGCTCGTCGAAGTCCTTCTTGATGTCGTAGGCGTACCCGACGTGCACGTCGCCCGTGAGCACCATCAGGTTCTCGATCCCGGCCGACGCCGCGCCCGCCAGGACACGGTCGCGGGAGGCCGGGTAGCCGTCCCAGGCGTCCATGCTGACCTTCGCCACGGGGTTGAGGTCGAGCTTGCGCTGGGAGAAGTTGACCTGCTGCGGCACGACGTTCCACAGCGCCCGCGAGCGGCGCCAGCCGTCGATGAGCCAGCGCTCCTGGGTGGCCCCGGTGAGGGTGCGCTTGGGGTCGGTGGACTCCGGTCCGGGGATGTCGGAGCCGTCGCCGTACGCCTGGTCCGAGCGGTACTGGCGGGTGTCCAGGACGTCGAACTGGGCGAGGTTGCCCCACTTCAAACGGCGGTAGAGCTGGAGGTCGGGGCCCGTGGGCTGCTGGGGACTGCGCAGCGGCAGGTTCTCCCAGTACGCGCGGTAGGCGGCGGCGCGGCGGATCAGGAACTCGGCGGGCGGGTTGCCGTTCTCGTCGAGGTCGCCCGCGTAGTTGTTCTCGGCCTCGTGGTCGTCCCAGGTGACGACGAAGGGGTGCATGGCGTGCGCGGCGCGCAGATCGGGGTCGGACTTGTAGAGGGCGTACCGCAGGCGGTAGTCCTCCAGGGTCTGCGTCTCGCGGTTGTAGAGGGCGGGCAGGGTGCGGTCGGTGTAGTTGCGGGCGCCGCCGACCGAGTTCACCGCGTACTCGTAGAGGTAGTCGCCCAGGTGGAAGACGACGTCGACGTCGTCCTGCGCCAGGTGTTTGTACGCGGTGAAGTAGCCGTCGTGGTACGCCTGGCAGGAGACCGCGGCGAGCTTCAGGGAGCTGACCTTGCCGCCGGCCGCGGGGGCGGTGCGGGTCCGGCCCGTCTCGCTGATCCACTGCCCGGTCTTGAAGCGGAAGTAGTAGGTCCGGCCGAAGTCGAGGTGGTCCACCGCGACGCGCACGGAGTGGTTGTACTCGGGGTGGGCGGTGACGAACCCGCGTCTGGCGATCCGGCGGAAGCGGGCGTCGTGGGCGACCTCCCACTGGACGACGACGCGCTGCGCGGGCAGACCGTTGCCCGGCTCGTACGGGGACGGGGCCAGGCGGGTCCAGAGCAGGACCGAGCCGGGCTGCGGGTCGCCGGATGCCACGCCGAGCGTGAACGGGTCCTTGGCGATCTTCCGGCCGTCCAGCTCGGCGGCGCTCGCCGCACCCGCCGTCGGCAGATTGGTGGCGAAGGCGAGCGCGGCTGCGGCGCCGGTGACGGTGAGGAAACGCCGTCGGCCGACGTGGCTCGCGGCGGCTCGAAGCTCTGCTGTGTCCTGCTGGCCTGCGGGTGTCATGTGGCCCTCCCCTGACGATTGGTGTCCAGGGCATGCAAGTGGTGGGGGAAGACGCGCGACTGTCGCGTACACAACACCTGCATGGCGGACGGATGATGTCCGCATGGACGCCCCTCCCGTACGCTGCGGGGCCATGAACGCTGAGCCAACTGAGCAGAAGAAGACCGCCGTGGTGACCGGCGCGGGCTCCGGAATCGGCAGGGCGGTCGCGGTGGAACTGCTGCGGGCCGGATGGTCCGTGGCGCTCGCCGGACGCCACGTGAAGACGCTGGAGGAAACGGCGGCGATCGCCGCGGGGGTGTCGGAGGGCGCCGCGGTGCGGCCCGTCCCGCACGCCGAGGGGTCCGCCGAGGCGAACGCCCCGGCCGTGACCGACGCCCTGTGCCTGCGCACCGACGTCTCGCGCCCCGAGGACGTGGCCGCCCTCTTCTCGGCCGTACGGGACCGCTTCGGCCGCCTCGACCTCCTCTTCAACAACGCCGGTACGTTCGGTCCCGGCGGCGTCCCGGTCGACGAGCTTGCCTTCGACGCGTGGCGGCATGTCGTCGACACGAACCTCAACGGCTCGTTCCTGTGCGCGCAGGCGGCCTTCCGGCAGATGAAGGAGCAGGACCCGCAGGGCGGCCGGATCATCAACAACGGCTCCATCTCCGCGCACGTCCCGCGCCCGCACTCCGTCGCGTACACGGCGACGAAGCACGCGATGACCGGCCTGACGAAGTCGCTCTCCCTGGACGGCCGCCCCTACCGGATCGCCTGCGGGCAGATCGACATCGGCAACGCGGCGACCGACATGACCGAGCGGATGCAGGCCGGAATCCTGCAGGCCAACGGCGAGTTGGCGCCGGAGCCCGTGATGGACGTGGCGGACGTGGCACGGACGGTGCGCCATATGGCGGAGCTGCCCCTTGAGGCGAACGTGCAGTTCGCGACGGTGCTCGCGACGAACATGCCGTTCGTCGGGCGGGGCTAGCCCGACGGCGTTTCCCGGTGGCCGACCGTGACCCCGTGTGCACGGTCGGCCCATATCTGCACAAGCGGAATAGGTAACTCCGCGTCAATTACGCGCATCACGCCCCGTATGCTCAACGAGCCCTACACGGGAACTCCACATTCAGAGCACACACGGAGCACACCTTGCGCATACGTTCCGCCGTCCCGGCCGTCCTCGCCACCGCCGCGCTTTCGGCCTCGCTGCTCGCGGTCTCCCCCGCGAACGCCGCCGCGCACCAGGGCGGGCTGCACCTCGGTTACATCCAGTACGACAGCCCGGGCCGGGACACCCGCTCCAATTCCTCGCTGAACGCGGAGTGGGTGAACATCCACAACAACTCCGGCTCGGCGGTCCAGCTCAAGGGCTACAAGCTGAAGGACAACACCGGCTACACGTACACCTTCGGCAGCTACAAGATCGGCGCGGGCAAGACCGTCAAGGTCCGCACGGGCAAGGGCACCAACGCCTCCGGCGTCCGCTACTGGGGCCGCGGCTCGTACGTCTGGAACAACACCAGCGACAAGGCCCGCCTCATCAAGCCGAGCGGCTCGCTCAAGGACTCCTGCTCCTGGACGAACAGCAACCCCGGCCACAAGAACTGCCACTGACACCCACTTGCCACCGTGAATGGGGAGGGGGGGCAGGGCAGCCGCTCCGTGACGGCCGGAGGGGGCCCGCGCCGGGGAGGCGCGGGAAAGACCGGGGTCGCGGAACGGTTGCCCTGTTGCATGACGCCGACGTGAGCGGGGCGGATCATCCCGATGGGGGATCATCCCGATGCCGTCCCGCGCAGCCTCGCGGGGCGGACTACGCGGCGTCCGCCCCGCGCGTGTCACCCAGGATCCGCTCGACCTCCGCAAGGTCCCCCGCGGTCAGCGGCCCGTACTCCAGCGCCCCCGCGTTCTCCTCGACCTGCGCCACGGTCCTGAAGCCCGGCACGGGGACGGCCTGCGGGCTGCGCGCCCAGAGCCAGGCGAGTGCCCCCTGCGTGAGGCTCCGGCCGCCACCGGTCAGCACCGAACGCACCGCGTCCACCCGCCCCAGCCACTCGGGATCGGCGCCCCCGCCCGTCCCGAAGCCCGGCAGCCAGGCCGGCGGGGCGCTGCGGATGTCACCGGCCGCCGGCACCCGCCCGGCGCCGAACTTCCCGGTGAGCAGCCCCATCGCCAGCGGACTGCGCAGCACGCTCGCGAGCCCGAGCTCCTCACACAGCGCCAGCATCCGAGGCGCGTCCTGCAGCACATTGCAGCGGTGCTGCACCGCCGCGCAGTGCGGACCCTCGGCGAAGAGCGCCGCCCGGGCGGGGTCGTCCGTACTCCACCCGTAAGCCCTGATGAGCCCCTCTTGCACGAACTCCTCGCACGCGTCGCGCAGTTGCGCGGCCCGCTCCGGGTCCGCGTCGCCGATGTGCAGCTGGTAGAGGTCGACGTGATCCGTGCCGAGCCGCTTCAGGGAAGCGGTCAGCGCACGGCGCGCGTACGCGACCGAGTCGTCCGCGCTCCCGAGTGCGGCCCGCTTCTCCTCGTCGAAGAGGTTCCCCCACTTGGTGGCGATGACGACGTCGTCCCGCCGCGCGCCGAGAGCGCGCCCCAGGACACGCTCGCTGTGCCCGGTCCCGTAGTTGTCGGCGGTGTCGAAGAAGTTCACGCCTAGCTCGACGGCCCGGCGTATCGCCCGCACCGACTCCTCGTCGTCGACCGCACCCCAGCCGTATGGCTCCCCCGCGGGCCCCGACCACTCGCCTCCGATGGCCCAGCAACCGAGCCCCAGCGCGCTGACCTCGATGCCGCTGCGCCCCAATGTCCTACGTGTCGTCTCCATGTCCGGGGACACTAGAAGTTGAAGCGCACGCGAAGACAAGCCCTCGCGCGGAGCACATGTGCGGGGTCTGCCTCAGGCCTGCCCCGTCTCGAACCGGGAGACCTTCCCGCCGTCGACGGTGAAGTGCCACTTGGTCCGCATCTCGCCCCACGTGTCGTTGCGGTACGTGACGATCAGCGTCTGCCCGCCGTCCGACTCGTTCTCCACGTCCATGTGGCCGTGCGAGGAGAAGACCTCGCGGTCCGTCCAGTCGGCGATGTCCCGGTCGGAACCGTCGTCGGACATGGTCGCGTCGGGGGCGAGGAGATCCTCGAAGGCGGCCTTGTCGTGGGCGTTCACCGCGGTGACGAAGGCCAGGACCGTCGGGTCGGAGAGCCGGTTTACCTGAATACTCATGCACCCACGGTCACATCGGCGGCCCTGCCCCGCCACCCCGCGCGGTCACCCGTACGGCCGATTGAGTCGGGTGCACGGCGAGGCTTAGACGGACGGTGGATGGTGACGGACGAACTGTGCCCGCCCCCGCCATCCGCTCACCCCGGGAGACAGCGCCATGACCAGTTCCTGCTTCGACCGACGCGACCTGGGGCTCCTCCTGCTCCGCGTCACCACCGGCGGGGTCCTCGCCGCGCACGGAGCCCAGAAGCTCTTCGGCTGGTTCGGCGGCCACGGCATCGAAGGCACCGGTGCCTTCATGGAGTCCATCGGCTTCACGCCCGGCAAGGTGAGTGCCGTCGTCGCCGGGCTCGCCGAGGCGGGCGGCGGCACTCTGCTCGCGCTCGGCCTCGCGACTCCCGCCGCCGGTTCCGCGGCGGCGGGAGCCATGGCAGGGGCGACCGCGGTACACGCCCCCAACGGCTTCTTCAGCCAGGGCGGCGGCTACGAGTACCCGGCCTTCCTCGGCGTGGTCTCCGCCGCCCTCGCCGTCACGGGCCCCGGCGCCTACTCCGCCGACAGCGCGCTCGGCCACTCCTTCAACCGCAACTGGATGGTGCCGGCGGCCCTGGCGGGTACGGCCATCGGCGTGCTCGTGTCGGTGGGTACGCGGACGAAGAACGTACGCGACCGGGAGAGCGCCGCCGCCACGCCGGACGATGCGGCCACCTCAGCTTGACGGTGCCACCGCCACACGCCGGTCGTCCCCGCCGCTCTCCGTCGTGGGGCGCGCATCGCGGTGCGGAGTCATGGTGAGCCCGTCCGGCTTCACGGTGACCAGGGCCTGTGCCTTCGGCTCGGGCGAGGTGAGCGCGAGGCGCGGCCAGAGCTGCCCGACCGTGGCGAGGATGATCAGCAGTTCGGTCCAGGCGAAGGCCTCGCCGACACAGTTGCGGCGGCCCGCGCCGAAGGCCAGGAACGCGCCGCGGGTGGCGGCGTCGGGCCGGCCGGACCAGCGGTCCGGGTCGAAGCGCTCCGGCTCGGGGAAGACCGCCGGGTCGTGCTGGTGGAGGTAGGGGCTGTAGACGACGTCCGCGCCCTCGGGGATGCTGTGCCCGCCGAGGGTGACCGCGCGGGTCGCGGTCCTCGTGACCAGCCAGGCCGGTCCGTACATCCGCATGGTCTCCTGCAGGACGGCGCGTGTGTAACCGAGTTGGTCGAGGTCCTCCTGGCGCACGGGACGGTCACCGCACACGGCGTCGAGTTCGTCCTGTATGCGGCGGGCGACCTCAGGATTCTTCTCGATCTCGACGAACGCCCAGGCCAGAGTGGTGCTGGTGGTCTCGATCGCGCCCGTCAGGAGCGTGATGGCCTCGTCCTGGAGCTGGCGCCGGGGCAGCGGGCCGGTCTCCGGGTCATGGGCGGTGAGAAGGGTGTCGAACAGTCCGGCGTCCGACTGCCGCGCCGCGTGCGGGCACGCGGCCTCCGGGGCGGGGGCGCTGTCGGGCGTGGCGGGGGCGCTGCCCGGCGTGGCGGGGGCGCTGTCCAGCGTGGCGGGGTCGCTGTCCAGCGTGGCGGTGCGGTGATCGATGGCCTGGTCGATGAGGTGACGCAGCCGCGCGACCCGCTCGGCGTGGGCGCGGTTGGCGGGCAGCGGCAGGCGCGTGACCCAGCCGGGGAGGAGCGTCTGCCGGATGGTGCCCTGCATGATGGGCGGCATCAGGGCGATGAAGTCACGCTGCAGGTGGGCGGGGAGGTCCGCCCCGAACAGGGCGGTGAGGAACGCCGCGAGGGTCAGCTCCGTCATGTCGGCGAGGGTGTCCCGGGGTGCCCCCTCCGTCCACCCCTCGACGATCTCCCGCACCTTCTCGATCATGGTGTCGCCGCGGGTGGCGATGTGCGCCTTGTTGAACATCGGCTGCATGAGACGCCGGTTCTTCATGTGGGTGTCGCCGTCGGCGACCGTGGCGAGACCGTCCCCGAAGAACACCTTCAGGGCGTCGATGATCCGCCCGCCCTTGGCGTAGCTCTCGACGTCGGTGACCAGTACTTCCTTGGTCAGGGCCGGGTCGGTGACCACGTAGGCGGGGGTGCGGGCGAGTTGTATTCGCACCACCGGGCCGTGCTCGCGCAGGGAGTTCATGAACTCCAGCGGCTGCCGCTTCAGTTGAAGTCCGTGACCGATCAGGGGGAGGGCTCCGGGCGCGAGAGGAGTGGGGGGCATCCGCGTGGTTCTCCTTGCGTGGGGGGTGTACAGCCCGTGGGGGGCTGTAGTGCGTTCGATGCATGCCCCACGGACATGTGATCAAATCCGCTTGATCACGATTACTGAACCGCTGATTCCGCATGGGAATCTCCCGGCGCACCACGGCGAAAATCGCTGTCAGCCCCCGGAGTTGCCGGGATAGCGTCTCCACTCATGACCGAAACCAGCGCCACGGAACCGGACCTCCCGCCCCGCCTCACCCGCCTCACCTTCCACGGCCCCCTCTCCGAGGCGCGGGCCGCACGCATCGTCGAGCGCGTCGCGCCGGGCACAGGATCCGTCCTGGATCTCGGCTGCGGCTGGGGCGAGTTGCTGCTCCGTGTCCTGGACGCCGCCCCGGACGCCACCGGCGTGGGCGTCGACCTGTCGGCCGAGGACCTGGCAAGGGGCCGGACCGCCGCCAAGGAGCGCGGCCTGGCCGAGCGGGTCTCCTTCGTCGAGGAATCGGCGACGGACACCACCCGCGGCCCCGCCGACCTCGTCCTGTGCCTGGGTTCGAGCCACGCGCTCAGCTCCGCCGAACCGCCCGGCCACACCGAGGCGGCCCTGCGCGAGCTGCGCCGCCTGGTGAACCCCGGCGGCCGTGTCGTACTCGGCGAGGGCTTCTGGCAGCGCACGCCCACCCCCGCCGAACTCGCCGGAATGTGGCCGCAGGCCCACGCCGGCGAACACCTCTTCCTGGGCGACCTCGTGGACGCGGCGATCGCCGCGGGCTTCCGTCCCCTGTGGGTGGAGACGGCGAGCGCGGCGGAGTGGGAGGAGTTCGAGTCCGGCTACCGCACGGACGTGGAGGAGTGGCTGGCCGGGCACCCCGACCACCCGCTCGCCGCCGAGACCCGCGAGAAGACGGACCGCCAGCGCAACACCTGGCTGCGGGGCTACCGCGACGTGCTCGGCCTGGCGTATCTGACCCTGATGCCGGTGAGCTGAGTACGACCGACCCTCAGGCGCCGCCGGTGTCGAACCACGCCAGGGCCAGCGCGTCGAGCGTCGGCTCCGGCGGTGCGGGCAGTTCCCTCAGGTACCAGGGCAGGTTGCTGTAGACGTGCAGCAAAGTGTGGGCGAGGAGTTCACGCGGCTCGAAGGTGCGCCCGTAGGCCCGCATGAAACGGCCGAGAAGCCCCGGCTCCGCCCGCGTGACGAAGAGCCCCACGCCCACGAAGTCGTACGCCCTGTCCCCGATCATGGCGGGTTCGAAGTCGAAGAGCCCGGTGAGCCCCGGCCGTTCGCCGACGGGCCCCACCATCAGGTGCTGACGCATGAACTCGGTGTGCAACAGGGCGCGCGGCGCGTCGGCACGCGGCACGTCGGCACGCGGCGGCACCGCGTCCAGGAAGCCGGGGATCTGCTCCACCCAGCTCTCCGGCAGCCCGCGCTCCCGCTGCCGCGCGACGGCTCCGGCGCGCTGCCTGCCGAGGAAGGCGCCCCAGTCGCCGGGCCCGAGCACATCGGCGAGCGGCTCGGGGTCCAGGGCGTGCAGCGCGGCGAGCGTCTCTCCGGCCTCGGTGACGAGGCGCTCCCGGTCGGCGCGCGGGATGCGCGGCCAGGCGGCAGCGAGGTCTTCGCCGGGCAGCCGCGACATCAGTACGTAGCGCCAGCCGTTCTCGTACGCCCCGGACGCGTGCACCCGCGGTGTGGGTACGGGGAGCCGCCCCTGAAGATGGCTCAACACCCGCTCCTCGACGAGGCTGTCGCCTGCGGCGGCGCCGGGAAAGAGCTTCAGCACGAGGTCGTCCCCGACGGCGTAGACGGGCTGTGTCCCCTCGGTGAACCGTTCGAGCGGCGCGCCGGTGAGGCCGAGACGGCGGCAGAGGTCTTCGACTCCGGGCCGCATGACGCCCTCGTCGGGGACGATGACGTCCCATTGCTCGTCGGTGTCCACGGCGGGCAGCATGATCGGCACGGTATGGGGAGGACGGGGCGGCGGCAACGGAATTACGGGGGCCGCGGGGTTACGCGCCCCTCCGGCATTTACGCGGGCCGGGACCGGATCCGCACGCAGCGCCCGCGCGGAGACGAGGTGCACCCCCACAGAGATACCGACCGAAGTCTGCCGCGCATCGACTTTCGGCCGCTGCCCGCGGCGCCCTGCCCGCCTAGCGTCGAGGACATGACCAGCGAAGAGAGCCTCGGCCCCGTACCGCTCCGCAAGGACCGTACGACGGTGCTCGGTTACCCGCGCGTTGACCTGCTGACCATCGTCATCGGCATGCCGCTCCTCGGCCTCGTGCTCGGCCTCGCCCTGCCGCCCCTTGCCCGGTGGCTGAGCGGATCGCCGGTACTGCCCTGGCGGGACGGCATCACGTTCGTCGGTTCGCTGGACAAGCCGTGGCAGACGGCGATCGTGGTGGGCGCCGGCCTGGTGGCCGGGCTGCTCATCGCCGTGACGGAGATCGCCGAGACCCTGAAGCTGAAGCTGACCGACCAGGAGCTGGCGGTCGAGCAGCACGACCGGACGCGGACCATCGAACGCGCCCGGGTATCGGCGGTGTTCCTGGACGGCAAGAACCTGGTGGTCCTGGACGAGACGTCACGCCAGTTCACGCGCGGCGTCCACGAGGCGGCGGCGCCGGTCCTGGCCAGGGCGTTCCGCTCGCACGGCTACCCGTGGCAGGACGCCGACCCGCACGCGTCCCTGTTCCGCCGCTGGATCCCCGGAGCTCCCGGCCTGCCCGCCGAGGCGCACGCGGTGCTCGCGGCGCGGAAGGTCGCGCTGAAGAGCAAGGCCGGGGAGGACGTACGGGATCTGGGCGAGACGATGCAGGGTCTGGGGTACGTCGTACGGGACGAGGGCAAGGACCAGTACTGGCGTCCGCTGGCGGCGGAGGCGAGCGGGACGGGCGAAGGGGGCGGCAACGCTCGGAAGTGAGCGCCACCGCCCCCGCACGTGCTCCCTGTGTCAGAAGACGAACGGCCCCGGTGACTGCGCCGAAGTGGCATTACAGGTCGCGGTGATGCCGAGAACCACGACCTGCAGCGACTTGCCCTCCAGGCTGTCGCCGGCGGCCACGGTCCCGTCGAGCGGACCGGTGGACACCTCGCCACCCGCCGGGATGGCCGGGTTCGAGCTGCCGGTGAAGGTAGCGGTGTCCGAGCCGTTCTTGGTGAGGGTGAGCGTGGAGTCGACCGAGTTCGCGCCGATGTCGATGGGTGCGCTGATCGCCGATGTGGACACGCTGATGGTGGCCGCGGTCCCGTCCTGGGTGGCCTTGAGCGTCGCAGAGCCCGAGCCCCACGTCCCGCAGTCGAACGAGATGGTCGCGGTGTCCGGGGTGACGGCGGTGGCGGCGGGCGCCATCACCATCGCACCCAGGGCGACCAGACCGACGCCGAGCGCCGACCCGGCACCAAGCCTGCCGACGCCGAATCTGCCTTGCCTGCCGATTGCGTGCATGCCATGCCTCATGAGGTCCTGCCTTCAAGTGGGGGGAATGCGGGGGGAATTGCGGGGGGAATACGAGTGACTCCGGGTTGAAACTGACGAGCAGTCAGCAGCCCGGATCGCTGCCCATTGAGACACGGACCTCACAAGGTCACAAGGCCCACCCTCACGCCAATGGACATGCACCGGCCAATTCCAGCCGCGAGGCAACGCGCACGGCGCCCCCTGCCGGCCGCAGGGGTGCAAAATGGCGATCATGACCTCGCCCCAGACCTATCAGCCGGTACTCGACCGCATCGCGGCCGAGATCGAGAAGACGCCGGGGCGCGGCAGGCCCGCCGACTACATCCCGGCGCTCGCCGCGTGCGACCCGCGCCGGTTCGGCATGGCCGTCGCGGAGCCGGACGGCAGGGTGTACGGGGTGGGCGACTGGCGGCAGCCGTTCTCCGCGCAGTCCATCACCAAGGTCTTCACCCTCGCGCTCGACCTGGCACGCGAGGGCGACGCGCTGTGGGAGCACGTGGGCCGCGAACCGTCCGGCAACCCCTTCAACTCCCTCGTGCAGCTGGAGTACGAGAACGGCATCCCCCGCAACCCCTTCATCAACGCGGGCGCGCTGGTCGTCACCGACCGCCTCCAGACCCAGACGGAGGACGCTGCGGGCACCCTGCTCGACTTCCTGCGCGCGGAGAGCGGCAACGACCGGCTCGCCATCAACGAGGCCGTCGCCGCGTCCGAGTCCGCGCACGGCGACCGCAACGCCGCCCTCGGCCACTTCATGGCGGCCTACGGCAACATCGACAACCCGGTCCCCGTCCTCCTCGACCAGTACTTCCGCCAGTGCTCCGTAGAGGCATCCTGCGCCGACCTCGCCCTGGCCACCGGCTTCCTGGCCCGTCACGGCATCCGCGCCGACGGCACCCGCCTGCTGAGCCGCAGCCAGGCCAAGCAGGTCAACGCCATCATGCTGACCTGCGGAACGTACGACGCGGCGGGCGACTTCGCCTACCGCGTGGGCCTGCCCGGCAAGAGCGGAGTCGGCGGCGGCATCATCGCCGTCGTTCCCGGCCACTGCACGATCTGCGTCTGGAGCCCCGGCCTGGACGAACGGGGCAACTCGGTGTCGGGCGTCGCGGCACTCGACCGGTTCACGACGCTGACCGGGCTTTCGGTGTTCTGAGGATGACGGACATATCTACGGACACGCGCTCGCGCCGAGCCGCCGAGGGGAAGCGGGACACCGGGCGCCGCCGCGGACGCGGCTGGGGACGGCTCGCGTACGGCGTGCTGCTCGCCACACTCTTCACACTCTTCGCCCTCCTGCTCATACGCCTCGCGGGACTGGACACGGGAACCCCGCTCGCCGTGCCCGTAATCCTCTTCCCCTACGCCGCCGTACTGAGCGTGCTCGCCCTGGCAACCACGCTCGCCTTCCCCACCCTCCGCTCCCGCCGGCCGATCCTCGCCGCCGGACTGCTCGCAGCGGCCTACGTCGTACTGCTGGTGCCACGCTTCGTACCGCACGAGCAACAGCACATCCCGTCACAGGCGGCCGAGTTGAGGGTGGCCACGCTCAACACGCACGTCGGCCAGGGGGATGCGCGTGCGCTGGTAAGTCTGGTGAAGTCCGAACGAATAGACGTACTGGCAGTGCAGGAGCTGCCGTCCGCGGGCATCAAGGCACTCGCCGAGGCGGGCCTGACCAGGGTTCTGCCGCACCAGGAGCTCCACCCGGAGAACGACTCGTCGCTCTACTCCCGGCTCCCGCTGACGCACGGCGGCCCTTTGCGGGCGGACACCGCCTGGCCCCAGACCACGGCACAGGTAAAGGTCGGCGGACGCGCGGTACGGCTGGTGGCGGTGCACACGTACTACCCGCTGGGCGACGCGGACCGCTGGACCAGGGACATGACCGCCCTCACCTCGGTCGCCCGCGACAGCGGCCCCGACACGGTGTTCCTGGGCGATTTCAACGCGTCCCTAGACCACGCACCGATGCGCGACCTGCTGGCATCGGGCGAACTCACGGACACACACGCCGAACTCGGCGAAGGCTGGACCAGCACCTGGCCGACCGGCAAGGGCCTGCTGCCACCCCTGCTGCACCTCGACCACGTCCTGCACGGCTCCGGCCTCGCAGGCATCTCGGTCGACGAACGAACAATCCCCGACACGGACCACCGGGCGGTCATCGCCACGCTGGCGGTTCTGCCCTGAGGGCCCCCTGAGGCTGAAGGGGCAGACGAGTCGGGCTGTACGCCGGGTTTTGTCGCCCGGTCGCCTCGCGGCGGCCGGGGAGACGGCCATCCATCTAGGGTCCGCATTGCTGCGGACCTCATGCGGTCTACCCGCGGACTCGGGCGGGCAGCCCTCGATCATCCGCGCAGAACCGCCCCTTTTCGCAAAGCGGCGTTTCCTTTTGACCTTGCTCCAGGTGGGGTTTACCTAGCCGCCTGAGTCACCTCAGGCGCTGGTGGTCTCTTACACCACCGTTTCACCCTTACCGGAGACCGAAGCCTCCGGCGGTCTGTTTTCTGTGGCACTGTCCCGCGGGTCACCCCGGGTGGCCGTTAGCCACCACCTTGCCCTGTGGAGCCCGGACGTTCCTCGGGAAGATCCCCTGGTGAGGGAAGCTCCACGCGGCCGTCCGCCCGGCTCGTCTGCCGTGCCGACCATGCTACCCGCCGGGCGCCGCAGCTCCGGCCCGCGGACGCTCAGTCGAACTCCGCGGTCTCCAGCTCGAAGCCGAACGGCTCGGGGAGGGTTACTGCCTTGCCGAACGGGAGCGTGCAGTGCTGGCGGTAGTCGTCCCTCTCCGGGTCGCTGAACAGCGTCACCGAGGAACTCTCGCGGTCAATGAGGAAGTAGAGCGGAATGCCGCCGCGGGCGTAGCAGCGGCGCTTGGCCTCGCGGTCCGCCTGAGGCTTGGTAGAGGTGACCTCGACGACCATGGCGACGCCGTCACAAGGCATCCAGGATTCGGCGCCGCGGAAAAGACGCAGCTTCCTGGGCGCAAAGGTGCCGTCAGGGATGGCGTGGTTCTTCGGGCAGGCACCCCCGCTCTTCAGCTTCAGGCCCTTGTTCCCGGAAAACTGCATATCGGTTCCGGACCGCCTGTAGATCTGGCTCACGACCAGCTCGATGCAGTCCTCGTGGTCCCCGTCCGGCGGCGGCGTCACGACAATTTCCCCCTCGATCAGCTCCGCCCGGAAACCCTCCGGTGTGTCCAGCGCGAGGAAGCCCTCCAGGAGGACCTCTGCCTGCGTGAGCGGCTCGTGTGCCATGGCAGTCATGTCACGCCCCTTCCTCGGTCGCTCGCCAGACTGGGACATCGCTTGATCCGCCGTCCAAGAGATCGGGAGTTGTTCCCTCGATCGTGGCACAGGAACACGCGCGGGCGGCAGGCTTCGCCCGCCCGGCGGGTCCCGGCCCTGCGGCGCTTGACCTTGTCGCAGCGTCAACGTTTCTACTGGGCCCATGAACGGGACCAGCGGGATGCGGATCGGTGAGATCGCCGGGATCGTCGGTGTCACCACGCGGACGATCAGGCACTATCACCATCTCGGGCTGCTCCCCGAGCCCGAGCGGCGGGCCAATGGCTATCGGGAGTACGGGCTGCGGCATGCCGTCGTGCTCGCGCGGATCCGGCGGCTCACCGAGCTGGGGCTCGGGCTCGCCGAGGTGCGGGACGTGCTCGCGGACGACGCGGGGCGTGAGCTCGCCGAGGTGCTCGCGGAGCTGGACGCCGACCTCGCCCGGCAGGAGGCCGCGATCCGTGAGCGGCGCGAGCGGCTGCGGGTGCTCCTTGACGGCGCCGAACGCGGGGTGCTGTCCGCCGAAGGGCCCGTCTCCCCCGAGCTGGGTGAATTCTTCGCCGAGATGGCCCGCTCCACCGCCGGACGCGACGGGCCCGAGTCCGCGATGGCCGCGCGGGACCGGGAGCTGCTCTCTCTCATCGACACGACCGCGCCCCCGGAGGACCGGGACAGGCTGCTCGCCGCGATGCGGCCCGCGCTGACCACACCGGAGGCGGTGGAGCGCGCGCACGAGGTGTACGCGCTGCTCGACGCCCTCGCGGACGACACCGACCTCGCAGATCCGCGTACGGAAGCCGCCGTCGACAAGGCTGCCCGCGCGCTGGCCGACTCGCTGCCCGATTCCCTTCTGGAGGAGGTGGGGACGGACAGCTTGCAGGCGGTGGCCGACGGGCTCGGGCGGGGCCGCGACGACCGGTTCCTGGAGGCCTTCTTCGACGAGTTCGCCCCCGCGCAGGCGGAGGCCGTGCGCCGTGGGATGCGGCTGCTCATCGAGCGGGGTGCGCGGTGAGAGGCCGCCGGCTGGAGAGGGCCATGCGGGGCATCGCCTGGGTGCTCGTGCCCGTCGAGCTGGTGCTCGTGACCTGCCTGTTGGCGGGGGTCTCGCTGCCCGCGAACGTGCTCGTCGGGGTGGAGGCCGTCGCCGTGACGCTGCTGCTCGTCGAGGGCGCGGGGCTCGCGGTCCTGTACCGGCGGGGCGGGCGCGCGGCGGTTCGGGAGGTCGTGCCGGAGCCGGTGCGCAGGATCGTCGGGCACGAGCTGCGGGTGCTGGGCAGCCTCGCGCTGTGGGCGGCCCGGCGGCGGCACGGCGTGCGGGAGGGGGATCTGGGGTTCGGGCACGCCCGTGACCAGGCCGTGCTGATGTACGGCATCGTCTTCGTCTCCGTCGTGGAGACCGTGGGTCTTTCCGTACTGCTGCGGAACTGGCCCGCCGTCCACGCCGTGGTGCTCTTCGTCGACGTCTACAGCGTGGTGCTCATGCTCGGCGTGCACGCGGCGTCCGTGACTCGGCCGCACGTGCTGTCCGCCGACGCGCTGCGCGTGCGCAAGGGCGCCCACCGGGATCTGCTGATACCGCTGGAGCGGATCGCCAAGGTCAGTGGTGAGCGGCGCTTCACTCACGAGCCCGCCGACGGGGTGCTCGACCTGCCCGTCGCCGCGCAGACCTCCCTCACTCTGGAGCTGGCGGCGCCCGTCACGGCGGTCGGTCTGCTCGGCAGGCGTCAGGCGGTGACGACGGTACGGCTGCACTCCGACGAGCCGGAGAAGCTGCGGGCCGCGCTCAAGCGGGCCCTGGAACACGCGCGGGCCCTGGATGACAAGCAGTCCCCGGAACTCGGGCAGGCCCCGGAGCTCAGGCAGGCGCGAACCGCACCTTCGCCGACCCTGGATCAGCCTGCGTGAGCCGTACCCGCAGCCGCTCCCCCAGCGGGAGACCGCCCGTGCCGCCCTCGATGCGGGCGACGATCGCAGGCTCGGTCAACTGGACGGTACCGACGGCCGGTTCACGCTCCTGGACGTCCACCACCACCGCGTCGAAGAGCTCGCCGACCCGGTCCTTGAGCAGCGCGGCCTCGACCAGATCCACGCACTCGCGCTCCACGGTGTTCCCGCGCCGCGTCCCGTCCGCCATCTCCTTGGGCAGCTCGGGCAGCGCGGCGAGCACCCACTCGGGCGGTTCGTCCCCGGCGACCGCCGCCAGGCACAGCTCGGCGGCGTAGCGGTCGACGAGGCGGCGCAACGGGGCAGTGCAGTGGGCGTAGGGGGCGGCGACGGCGGCGTGCGTGGTGAGCTCGGGGATCTCGCCGCCGCTGAACGCGGTGTAACCGGCGCCGCGCAGCAGCGTCGTGCACTCCTGGAGGAACGCGGCGTGGTGGGGCTGGTGCGGGTCGAGGGAGCGGACCAGTTGGGCGTACGGGACGTGGTGCGGCCAGTCGACGTGCAGGGCCTTCGCGGTGCGGCGGAGCCGGCCGACCGCGCCGTCGGGGGCGGTGGGCAGGGTGCGCAGGATGCCGGCGCCCGACTGGATCATGAGCTCGGCGGCTGCCATGCCGGTGAGCAGGGAGATCTGGGCGTTCCAGCCGTCGGCGGGGAGCGGGGCGCGGAAGTCCAGCTCGTACGCCCCGTTCCGCTCGACGATCTCCTGCTCGGGCACGTTGAGGGAGATGCCTCCCCGCTCCACCTCCAGCTGCTCGCGCAGCCGCCCGATGTCGGCGAGCAGCGCGAGGGCCTCTTCGGCCGTGCCGCCGTCGATGGCCCGCTGCACGCCGTCGTAGTCGAGCTTGGCGCGGCTGCGTACGAGGGCACGGCGCACGTCGGTGGAGACGGCGCGGCCCTCCGTGTCGAGGTCGATGGTCCAGAGGGCCGCCGGGCAGTCCTGCCCCGGCAGGAGGCTGGCCGCGCCCTCGCTCAGGGAGGTGGGGTGCAGCGGCACTTTCTCGTCGGGGAAGTAGAGGGTGGTGACCCGCCGGTGGGCTTCCGCGTCGAGCGGCGCCCCCGGCGTGACGTACGCGGCGACATCGGCGATGGCATACCGCACCCGGAAGCCGCCGCCCCGGCGCCGGGACAGGTGCATCGCCTGGTCGAGGTCGACGGAGGTGGGCGGGTCGATGGTGAAGAGGGGGATGTCGGTGGCGTCGTGCGCGGGCAGCCGTGGCGCGGCGAGGGCCCTCTCCGCATCGGCGAGAACGTCCTGCGGAAACCCCTCGGGAACATCCAACTTCGCACGCAGCTCACGCAGCACACCCCGCAACGGAGCTTCGGCTGCGCCGGTCACGCTGAGATGACGACGTGGCATGGGTCGAGCGTAGGCCGCGGGGGGCGGGGCGGCGCGGTGGAGGGGGCGGGTGGCAGGGCGGAGGGGACGGGGCGGCACGGTGGAGGGGATGGGGTGGCACGGTGGAGGGGATGGGGTGGCAGGGCGGAGGAGGCGGGGCAGCACGGTGGAAGGGGCGGGGCAGCACGGTGGAAGGGGCGGGGCGGCAGGGCGCAGGAGGCGCGGCGGCACGGCGCAGGAGGCGCGGCGGCACGGTGGAGGGGGCGGGGCGGCAGGGCGCAGGAGGCGCGGCGGCACGGTGGAGGGGGCGGGGCGGCAGGACCCGGGGGCGGCGGCGGGGCAGCGCCGGGCAACGTGCGGGGCCGCTGGAGCCGCCGGCACGGCACCGGCGCATGGCCGAGTAACGGACCGGGCCACCAGAACCGCCGACACGGCACCGGCGCACCGCCGAGTATCGGGTGGGCGGGTGGGAAAGCCGCCGCGGAGCGGCGGAGGAGGTGCCACCGCCGGGAGCTTCGGCGGCAACGCGGCGGCACCACAGGCGCGCACGGCACGCGCACCGCAGGCGGACCCCGCTTCCCGGGGCGATTACCCTGGCGCAGGGCCCGCACCCCCACCCCGTTGCCCTCCGAAGGAGACCCATGCTCGTCCTGCTGCCGCCCTCCGAAGGCAAGGCGCCCTCCGGCCGCGGAGCTCCCTTGAAGCCGGAGTCGCTCTCCCTGCCGGCGCTCGCGGACGCGCGGGAGGCGGTTCTCGACGAGTTGGTCGAGCTCTGCGTGGCGGACGAGGAGAAGGCCCGTGACGTGCTCGGGCTGAGCGAGGGCCTGCGCGGCGAGGTCGCCAAGAACACGGAGCTGCGGACGGCGGGCGCACGCCCCGCCGGGGAGATCTACACCGGCGTCCTCTACGACGCCCTGGACCTCGCCACCCTGGACGCCGCCGCCAAGCGCCGCGCGGCCCGCTCGCTGCTCGTGTTCTCCGGGCTCTGGGGCGCCGTCGGCATCACCGACCGCATCCCCTCCTACCGCTGCTCGATGGGCGTGAAGCTGCCGGGCCTCGGCGCCCTGGGCGCCTACTGGCGTACGCCGATGGCCTCGGCGATGCCCGATGCCGCGGGCGACGGACTCGTACTGGACCTGCGGTCGTCCGCGTACGCGGCGGCGTGGAAGCCGAAGGGCGAGGTCGCCGAACGGACGGCGACGGTACGGGTGCTGCACGCGCAGATGGTCGACGGGGTCGAGAAGCGCTCCGTCGTCTCGCACTTCAACAAGGCGACCAAGGGCCGGATCGTCCGCTCGCTCCTGGAGACCGGCACCCAGCCCAAGGACCCGGCCGAGCTGGTCGAGGCGCTGCGGGACCTCGGGCATGTGGTGGAAGCCGAGGCCCCCGCTAAGGCGGGTAAGCCGTGGGCGCTTGACGTGGTAGTCCGGGAGATCCACTGAAACTCCGGGCCCCCGGTTGCAGCATGCGCAACGCCCTTTGCGCATGCTGCATGGAGCGAGGCAGGATGCTTCCATGACTTCCCCCTCCGCCGCCTCCCGCTCCGGCTCCGTGCTCGATCTCGCCCCCGTCGTTCCCGTAGTCGTCGTGGAGGACGTCGCCGACGCCGTGCCGCTGGCGCGCGCCCTTGTCGCGGGCGGGCTGCCCGCGATCGAGGTGACGCTGCGGACGCCCGCCGCGCTCGACGCGATCCGGGCCATCGCCGCGGAGGTGCCGGACGCGGTCGTCGGCGCGGGCACGGTCATCTCGCCCCGTGGCGTCGAGGAGTCCGTGCACGCCGGGGCCCGTTTCCTGGTCAGCCCGGGCTGGACGGACACGCTGCTCGCCGCGATGAAGGCGTCCGGGGTGCCGTTCCTGCCGGGTGTCTCGACGACGTCCGAGGTCGTGGCGCTGATCGAGCGCGGCGTGCACGAGATGAAGTTCTTCCCGGCGGAGGCCGCGGGCGGCACCGCCTACCTCAAGTCGCTCGGCGGCCCGCTGCCGCAGGCCCGCTTCTGCCCGACGGGCGGCATCGGTCTGGCGTCCGCGCCGTCTTACCTCGCGCTGAAGAACGTCGGTTGCGTGGGCGGCAGTTGGATGCTTCCCGCGGATGCCGTGGCGGCGAAGGACTGGGACCGCATCGAGTCCCTCGCCCGCGAGGCGGCTGCCCTGCGCTGACCCTGGCCCCTGGGCCTCGGGCGAGTACACCTCTGCGGGTGCGTCGTGGCTGGTCGCGCAGTTCCCCGCGCCCCTTACGGGGCCCGCAGGTGTGACGTGTCGTTCAGCAAGCGCACCGACGCGTTGCCGTCCCCGTAATACGCCACCGCCGATACGGACGCCGCCGAGAGTTCCATGCGGAACAGGGACTCCGGCGGTGCGCCCAGCGCGAGCCGTACCAGGGTCTTGATCGGCGTGACGTGCGTGACCAGGAGGACCGTGCGGCCCGCGTACTCGGCGGTGAGACGGTCCCGCGCCGCCGACACCCGGTGGGCCACCGAGGCGAAGGACTCGCCACCGGGAGGCGCCGCGTCGGGCGAGGCCAGCCACGCGTTCAGCTCCTCGGGCTGGCGCGCCCGCACCTCGCCGAAGGTGAGGCCCTCCCAGGCCCCGAAGTCCGTCTCGCGCAGCCCGTCCTCGATGCGTACGTCGAGGCCGAGGCGGGCGGCGACGGCCTGCGCGGTCTCCTGGCAGCGCTTCAGCGGCGAGGACACGATCGCCTGGATCGTGCCCCGCGCCGCGAACGCCGCCGCCGCGCGCTCGGCCTGCTCCCGGCCCACGTCGGAGAGGGAGGGGTCCGAGCCCCCGCTGCCGGAGAAGCGCTTCTGGGGCGTCAGCGCGGTCTCCCCGTGCCGCAGCAGCACGAAGGTCGCCGGAGCGCCGAGATCCGCCGGTGCCGCCCAGCCGACCTGCGGGGTCTCCGCCGCGTTGCTCGCGGCGCGCACGTCGGCAGTAGCCGTGCCCGCCGCCAGCGCCGCCCGCGCCTTCGCCGCCCCGGCGACAGCGTCACCCGGCGGCCCCGCGGGAGCCTCCGCGGCGGACCGTGCCGCCCGCGCGTCAAGTTCCGCCGTGGAGTCCGACGCGGACCACTGTTCGCCCCGCTTGCCCGCGTCCATCGCCTCGTTGGCGAGACGGTCGGCGTGCTTGTTCTTCGCGCGCGGGATCCACTCGTACGTCACCTGGTCCGGCGGGAAGATCCGCGCGGCCTCGGCGGCGAGCGGCTTCATGTCCGGGTGCTTGATCTTCCAGCGGCCCGACATCTGCTCGACGACGAGCTTGGAGTCCATCCGGACGTGGACCGAGGCGTCCGGGTCGAGTTCGCGGGCCGCCTTCAGGCCGGCCACGAGCCCCTTGTACTCGGCGACGTTGTTCGTCGCGACGCCGATGTACTCGGCGGCTTCCCGCAGGGTCTCCCCCGTGGCCGCGTCGATGACGACCGAGCCGTAGCCCGCGGGGCCCGGGTTGCCCCGCGACCCGCCGTCGGCCTCGACGATGAACTCCCGCACGGGCAAGGCTCCTAGATGCCGGACTCGGACGTACGGACCAGGATGCGGCTGCAGTTCTCGCAGCGCACGACCGTGTCGGGCGACGCCGCCTTCACCTCGTTGACCCCGGTGATGTCCAGCTCGATGCGGCAGCCCTCACAGCGCCGCTGGTAGAGCTTGGCCGCGCCGACGCCGCCCTCCTTGACGCGAAGCTTGTCGTAGAGCTTGAGCAGGTCGGCCGGGACCGAACCCGCCACGACCTCGCGCTCCTTGCTGACCGTGGCGGCCTCGCCGTCGATCTCCTCGAAGGCCGCGTCACGGCGTGCCGTCGCGTCGTCGATCTTCGCCTGGACGGAGGAGACACGTTCCGTCAGCTCGGAGACGCGCTCCTGGGCGGACTCGCGGCGCTCCATGACCTCGAGGACCACGTCCTCCAGGTCGCCCTGGCGCTTGGCGAGCGAGGCGATCTCGCGCTGGAGGTTCTCCAGGTCCTTGGGGGACGTCACGGCGCCCGAGTCAAGGCGCTGCTGGTCGCGGTTGGCGCGCTGGCGCACCTGGTCGACGTCCTGCTCCGCCTTGGTCTGCTCGCGGGCGCAGTCGCTCTCCTCGGTCGTCGAGGCGACGTGCAGATCGCGCAGCTGCGCGAGGTCCTTGTTCAGGGACTCGATCTCGGCGTGCTCGGGCAGGGACTTCTTCCGGTGCGCCAGCTGCTGGAGGCGTACGTCGAGTGCCTGGACGTCGAGGAGTCGGATCTGGTCGGCGGGCGCGGCGTTAATTGGGGGCTCCTGTTGTGTCGGTAGTCGAGGCCGCGTGGGCGGTCCAGGGGTCGGTGACCGTCTTGGAGACGTGGACGCGAAGTCCCCATCCGTGACGGTCGGAGATCTGATCGAGCTGTGCCGCGGCCAGCTCGCACCACGGCCACTCGGTGGCCCAGTGCGCGGCGTCGAGCAGCGCGAGCGGGGTCTGTGCGCGGGCCTCGGACACCGGGTGGTGGCGCAGGTCGGCGGTGAGGAAGGCGTCCACGCCTGCTGCCCGTACGTCGTCGAAGAGGCTGTCGCCCGAGCCGCCGCTGACCGCGAGAGTGCGGACGAGCTGCTCCGGGTCGCCCGCGACCCGGATGCCCTGCGCGGTGGCGGGCAGCCGCTCGGCCGCGCGGGCGGCGAGTTCGCGGAGCGTCAGCGGGTGTTCGAGTTCGCAGATACGGCCGAGACCGCGGCGGCCCTGCGCGTCGGCCGGGTCCGGTACGAGGGGACGGACGATCCGGAGGTCGAGTGCCCCGGCGAGGGCGTCGGAGACGCCCGGATCGGCGCGGTCCGCGTTGGTGTGCGCGACGTGCAGCGCGACGTCGTTCTTGATGAGGTCGTGGACGACGCGGCCCTTGAAGGTGCCGGCCGAGACGGTCGTCGTGCCGCGCAGATAGAGCGGGTGGTGCGTGACCAGGAGCTGGGCGCCCAGCTTCACCGCTTCGTCGACGATGTCCTGGACGGGGTCGACGGCGAAGAGGACGCGGGAGACCTCGGCGTCGGGGTCTCCGCAGACGGTGCCGACCGCATCCCAGCTCTCGGCCAGTTCGGCGGGCCACAGGGCGTCGAGGGCGGCGATGACTTCAGACAGACGGGGCACGGGGAAAGGCTACCTTCCCGCTGCGCTCGGCATGTCGGCTGATGGTGAGCGTTCCCTCAGGGGCGCGGGGAACTGTGCTCGGCCACGAAAGAGCCGCAGACGCGTCTGCCGAGTACCGAGCAGATGCGTCTGCGGCTTCTTTGTGCTTGCTCGCGCAGTTCCCCGCGCCCCTTACGGGGCCAGGGTGGACCTGAGGTCGTCCAGGACCGCATTTGCCGCGGTCACGCCGAGGCCCAGGTACCAGGTCTCGTCCGGTACGTCCTTGGCCCGGCCGTTCTTGACCGCGTCGAGCTTCTTCCAGAGGGGGTTCTTCTCGGCCTCGGAGCGGCCCGTCTTCTTCGCGTCGCCGTAGACGCCGGTGAAGATCCAGTCCGCGTCGGCGTCGTCGATCTTCTCGGTGCTGATCTCCGTGGCGAGGTCGTTGACCTGCTGGTTCTTGGGGCGGGGCAGGCCGGTGTCGTCGAGGATCGTGCCGATGAAGGACGCCTTCGCGTAGAGGCGGACGCGGTCCGGCATGTAGCGGAGCATCGTGATCGTCGGCTTGTCGTCGCCGAGGTCGCGGCCCAGGGACCCCGCCTTCTTCTCGTACGCGGCGAGCTCCGTCTTCGCCTCGGCGGTCTTGTCGAGCGCGGCGGCGTTCAGGAGGTAGTTCTCCTTCCACGTGAAGCCGGGGCGGATGGAGAAGACGGTCGGGGCGATCTTTTCGAGCTGCGGGTAGAGCTTGGCGGCGCGCAGTTCGCTGCCGAGGATCAGGTCCGGCTTGAGGTTCGCGATCGCTTCGAGGTTGAGGGCGTTGATCGTGCCGACGTTCTTGGGTTCTCCCGCGTCCTTCTTCAGGTAGCCGGGGATGCCGTCGTCGCCCTCGGTGGGGGCGTAGCCCACGGGCTTGACGCCGAGCGAGACGACGTTGTCGAGCTCACCGACGTCCAGGACGACGACCCGCTTCGGCTGCGCCTTGAGCTCGGTCTTGCCGCGGGCGTGCGTGATGGTGCGCGGGAACTCGCCGGGCTTGGCCGTGGTGCCCATCTTCGCGGTCTGCTCGGCGGCCTTGGAGAAGTCGTCGCCGCCCTGGGCGACGGCCTTGCTGCCGCTGCCGTCGTCGGACTTGCCGGAGCTGTCGCCGGAGCCGCAGGCCGCGAGGGAGAGTGCCCCGGCCACGGCGAGGGCGAGGGCGGCGGTGGCACGTTGGCGGCGGGGGCGGACGGATCGTACGGACCGGACGGACGGGGACATCGGCGTGCTCCAGGGGTGCGCTGGTCGGTCTGCCGCCCGGCGGATGTGCCGACCGGACCGCTCCACAACCACTTAGGTTCGCCTTACTTTAAGCGCGCACCTCCGGCGCAGCACAACCACCCCCGCCCCCTCAGTCGAATCGGTACATCGCCACCCTTCTGTGTGAAGCGGGCGGCCACAGGTGCCACGGCAGTGCGTGCGAAAACTAGCTTCGTGGCCCGGAGGTACCCCCCATGACAGCGCCCACTCTTGAGCCCGAGCCCATGACCGTGCCCACGTCCCGCCCGGCCCCCGCGACGCCCCCGGTGATCACCACGAACGGCGCGTACGCCGCCCGTCTCGCCCACACCGGCGGTTCCTGGTTCCCCGAGCGCTGGACCCTCGACTCCCCCGAGCCCTACGCGGTACCCCTGCCCGGCAGCCAGCCGGAGGAGCCCGGCACGGAGGTGCTCCCGATGGCCGACGGGCGGGTCCTGATCCACCGCGTCGCCGACCGGCGGCACCTGTTCACGCTGCTGTACCCGACGGGGCCCGAGACCGGCGAGGTGCCGCTGGGCGCCGTGGAGTGCGGCGAGTCACGGCTCGCGCTGCTTCCGCCGTCACCGGTCGGCAGCCAGGCGTACGCGCTCGCGGTGGGCACGCACTCGACGGCCCTGTGGCTGGTGGCGGGCGGCGCCTTCGGGCCCGAGCACGTCGCCGAGATCCCCGGGCGCTGTTCGGGCGGGGTCTGGCTGGACGGCGAGGGCCGGATGCTGGCCCTGGACCGGGAGTCGGAAGGCCGGGTCAAGGCGGTGGCGGTGGACCTGGAGCGGGGCGGCGAGGTGTCGCCCCTGCTCCAGATCGCCGACGAGAGCAACGACCGGCTGCTGCTCGCGGACGCCGACAGCGGGCTGCTCCTGATCCGCTCGGACGCGCCGGGCCACGAGCGGCTCGGCTGGGGAGTCCTCGGCGGTACGCGCCCGGTGCGCTTCCCCGAGTGCCTGCGCCTGCCCGACCTCGCGGTGACGCCGTTCGCGATCCAGCCCGGGCAGACGCTGATGCCGGAGAACTGCGCCGTGGCGTTGCGGATCGACGGGGTGGCGGGCAGCTGGCTCGGGATATGGCGCCCCGCCGAGCGGCGCCTGCATCAACTGGCCGCCCCTGCGGGCTGGTTGGCCGGCTCGGGGTGGTGGACGCGGGAGGGGGCCCTTCGTCTTCCGTACGTGACGGAGGCGGTGCCCTGCGGGGTCGCGGAGGTGGCGCCGCCGGCTCCGGCGGCGGCGCCCGCGGCGGTTGCCGCGCGGCCCGTTCCGTTGCAGCAGGCGCCTCTCACCGGGCGCGGGGGCGTTGGTTAGACTCGCCCGGCCACACCGAACGATCTTCTATACAGAGTTACCGAATTACAGAGTTACAGAGTTACCGGTTATACGGGGTGAGTATGTCGATGCAGACCGAGATCAATACGGATTCCGAGCGGAATCCCGAGCCGCGTGAGGCGGCGGACACCTCCGGTGCGGGTAAGCACCGGGGACCTGTGGCCGAGCATGACGAGGCGGGGGCGCCGCAGGGGCGGCACCGTCGGCCGGGCGACGAGTAGGCCCCCTGGCCTTGGGCGCCGGCAATCACCGGCTCCGCCGAGTTCGTCCTCAAACGCCGGACGGGCTGACAAATGTCAGCCCGTCCGGGTCCCGGGGCGGGGTTGGGGATAAATCAGCCCCGCTTCAAGCCCAGCACCTCGGACGCCGCGAAGGTCTCATTCGCGGGCCGCCCCGCGTAATAAGACGACAGAACCCCGTCGAGCTCCTCGTAAGTGAAGACGCCCTTCGCCGTGTCGAACTTCGCCGCCACCTTCGGCCGCTCGACCACCGCCACCATCCCGCCGTGGACCACCAACAGCTGGCCGTTGACCCCGGCCGCCGCGGGCGAGGCCAAGTAGCCCACCAGCGGGGCCACGTGCTCGGGAGCGAGCGCGTCTAGCTCGCCGTCTCCCGGCTCCTGGAAGCCCGCGAAGACGTCCTCGGTCATCCGCGTCCGCGCCCGCGGACAGATGACGTTCGCCGTCACCCCGTACTTGCCGAGGGCGAGCGCGCTCGACGTGGTCAGGCCGACGATGCCGCCCTTCGCCGCCGCGTAGTTCGGCTGGCCGGCGGACCCCGCGAGGAACGCCTCGGAGGAGGTGTTGACGATCCGGCCGTAGACCGGCTCGCCCGCCGCCTTGGAGCGGGCGCGCCAGTGCACGGACGCGAAGTGCGTCGTGTTGAAGTGGCCCTTGAGGTGGACGTGGATGACCGAGTCCCACTCGCTCTCGCTCATGGAGAAGATCATCCGGTCCCGCAGGATCCCCGCGTTGTTGACCAGGATGTCGAGCTTGCCGTACGTGTCGATCGCCAACTGGACGAGCCCGCGCGCCTGTTCGTGGTCCGCGACATCGCCCAGGTGCGCGACCGCCTGCCCGCCCGCCGCCCGGATCTGCGCCGCGACCTCTTCGGCGGGCGTCGCCGACGCCTCGCCCGAGCCGTCGCGGCCCGGCTGTCCGAAGTCGTTGACGACGACACTCGCGCCGAGCCGGGCCAGTTCCAGGGCCTCCGCACGCCCGAGACCCCGGCCCGCTCCTGTCACGATCGCGGCCAAACCGTCCAGTGGCCGTGGCAATGGCTGTGGCTGTGGCTGTGCCATCAGGGATCGAAGTCCTCTCAGATCTCGATGCACGTACGCAGCGCGACGCCCGTACGCATCTGGTCAAGCGCTTCGTTGATCTCGGAGAGCGGCACCCGGTGGGTGATCATGCTCTCCAGGTCGATCCGGCCCGCCCGCCACAGGGCGATGGCCCGCTCGTAGGACTGCAGGACGTCGCCGCCGCCGTACATGGACGGCAGGATCTTCTTCTCGTCGAAGAACAGCTCGAACATGTTCAGCTGGAGGTTGTCGTCCATGGCGCCCGCGCCGACGATGACGAGCGTGCCGCCGCGTCGCGTCGTCTCGTACGCGGTGCGGGCGGTGGCGGACTTGCCGACGACCTCGAAGACGTAGTCGAAGCCCTCGCCCCCGGTGATCCGCTGCTTGGCGTCATCGAGGGCGTCCGGCGCGACCGCCTCCGTGGCGCCGAACCGCAGCGCGGCCTCGCGCCGCGACTGGACCGGGTCGACCGCGACGATCTGCGCGGCGCCCTTGAGCCGCGCGCCCTGGATCGCGGAGATGCCGACGCCGCCGCAGCCGATGACGGCGATCGACGAACCGGCCTTCACGTCGGCGGTGTTGATGGCGGCCCCGAGCCCCGTCGTCACTCCGCAGCCGATGAGAGCGGCGATGTCGAAGGGCACGTCGTCCGGGATCGGCACGGCGCAGCCCGCGTCGACCACGACCTCCTCGGTGAACGTCCCCGTGCCCGCGAAGCCGAAGACATCGCCGGCGGGGCGCTTGAAGTTGGGCGTGCCCGCGTTCATGAAGCCGGCCAGGCACAGCTGGCTCTGGCCGCGCTTGCACGCCGGACACTGACCGCAGGCCGGCAGCCAGCACACCAGGACCCGGTCGCCCCGGCTGACCCCGCTCACGCCCTCGCCGACGTCGATGATCTCGCCCGCGCCCTCGTGGCCGGGGATGAACGGTCCTGGCTGCGGCAGTACGCCGTTCATCGCGGAGACGTCGGAGTGGCACAGGCCCGTGGCCCGCACCCGGATCTTCACCTTGCCGGGGCCGAAGCCCACCGTCTCGACGTCGTCGAGGACCTCGAGTTTGTCCTGGCCTATCTCGTGCAGTACGGCTGCGCGCATGGTGCGGCTCCTCTCGTACGAAGATTCAGGCGTGTCCGTGGCTTCAGGAGTGGCCCTGGCTTCAGTTGTGCTCGACGATCGTGTCGGCGAGGACCGGAGCGTCGTCCCGTTCGACCGCTGTCACCGCCACTTGGACGCGGCCCTCGGTGCGCCACATCCGGATCCGCAGGGTCTCGCCGGGGAAGACGATCCCGGTGAAGCGCGTGCTGTAGCCGCGCACCCGCGAGACGTCGCCGCCGAGCAGCGTGTCGACGACGGCCTTGAGCGTCATCCCGTAGGTGCACAGGCCGTGCAGGATCGGCCGGTCGAAGCCCGCGAGCTTGGCGAACTCGGGGTCGGCGTGCAGCGGGTTCCAGTCGCCGGAGAGGCGGTAGAGCAGCGCCTGGTCCTCGCGGACGGCGCGCTCGACGGTCCTGTCGGGCTCGCCCTCGGGTGCCGGGAGGCGGGTGGAGGGGCCGCGTTCGCCGCCGAATCCGCCTTCGCCTCGTACGAAGATCTGGGCGTCGCTGGTCCACAACGGGCCGTCGCCGTCCGCCACGTCGGTGCGCAGGACGAGGATCGCGGCTTTGCCCTTGTCGTACACGGCGGCCACCTTGGAGGTGGTGACCGCCTTGCCCTTGACCGGGATCGGGCGGTGCAGCGTGATGCTCTGGCCGCCGTGCAGGACCGCGGCCAGATTCACCTCGATGCCGGGAGCCGAGAGCCCGCCGACGACGCCCATGCCGGCGCCCGCGACGGTCGCGAAGCTGGGCAGGACGTGCAGCTTCGACTCCAGGGTGTAGCGCAGCTCGTCGGGGTCGGTGGCGGGGACGCCCGCGCCCAGACCCAGGTGGTAGAGCTGGATGTCCTTGTGATCCCAGCCGATCTCGGCCGACCGGGGCTCCGCGGCCAGTGCTTTCGCGGCGTCGATGGGCATGTGGTTGGCAGCTCCTTGGCCGGTCTGAAGACTGACTGAAGACTGTCTGAAGACCTCGGTGCGGCCGTCCGCACCGTCGGTCGCACCGAGGTCGCAACAGGGCCGGAAGGAGCCCGTTCTAGAACGCGTTCCAGTCCGGCGATCCCATGTATAGCCGAGCGTCCGGTAGTTGTGAAGACTCCTGACGTCACGTCAGATAGGCGGTGCGGGGCAGTCGCCGATCACGCGTGTGACATTTGTACCGGCCGAGTCCGTACAACCGCTTCTGCCCCCGTCCCGCCCGGGATTCGTAACGTCATCACCGTGACGAAGGCGTTCCCGCCGACGACGAGGCGCCACGGCGCGACAGGAGAAGCAATGCCGGTGAAGAGCTTCTGGCAGAGGCACACACGTCTCGCGGGATGGAAGCACAGCAGCAAGGAGCAGCTCGCCGAGATGCGGGCGCACGAGAAGTCGGGCCGGAGCAAGCCGGAGGACCTGGGCCCGCCCAACGGCTTCGCGATGTTGCCCTGGCTCCTGATGGGCATGGGCTCCTTCTCCAACCTGCTCCAGGGCAAGACCGGCAACCCCTGGCTCGCCGGGATCGGCCTGCTGACCTTCAACTCCCTCTACATCTCCGTGGTGTTCCGCGCCTTCACCAAGCAGGCCAGGGAGGCGCGCGCGACCAAGTACTCGCTGCTCGGCCTCACCGCGGTCACCTTCGCCCTCGCCATCGGCTACGGCGGCAGCTGGCTGATGTTCTTCCCGCTGCTGGGCCTGGCGACCGGCTCGGTCCTGCGGGGCAAGCAGCTGGCTCCCGCGGGGTTCGCCCTGAGCATCGCGGCGGCGGTGGTCGGCGGCCTGAAGGACGGCTGGGACGCGGCGGGCATCGCGTACGGCACGTTCCTCTCCGTCATGGTGACGGCGGCGATCCTGGCCCTCTCCGAGACGGTCAAGGAACTGCGCACCACCCGCGAGGAGCTGGCCCGCAGCGCCGTGGAGAAGGAGCGCCTTCGCTTCTCCCGGGACCTGCACGACCTGCTCGGCCACACCCTCTCGGTGATCGTGGTCAAGGCGGAGGCGACGCGGCGTCTCGCGCCCCGCGACCTGGAGGCGGCGCTCGGCCAGGTCTCCGACATCGAGTCCGTCGGCCGCCAGGCCCTGACCGAGATCCGCGAGGCGGTGACCGGCTACCGCGAGGGCAGCCTCGCCACGGAGCTCGACCGGGCCCGCGACCTCCTGGACGCGGCGGGCATCGAGTCGGTCGTACGCCAGTCGGGGCCGCCGCTCGCCCCCCAGACGGCGGCGCTGCTCGGCTGGGTGGTCCGCGAGTCAGCCACGAATGTCGTACGCCACTCCGAGGCGACCCGCTGCGAGATCGAGGTGAGCGGCACCGCCGAACGGACTCGGCTGCTGATCACCGACGACGGCCGCGGCGTAGGCTCGACAGCGCCCGGCAGCGGGCTGAAGGGCCTGGCCGAACGCCTGGCGGCGGCGGGCGGCTCCCTGGAGTCAGGGCCCGGACCGCGCGGCGGCTTCCGGGTCACGGCGGAGCTGCCGGTCACCGAGTTCAGCACCGGCCCCGCCGTGACCGGTCCCGTTGTGGAGGAGCGCACCCCATGATCAGAGTCCTGCTCGCCGAGGATCAGGGCATGATGCGCAGCGCCCTCGCGCTGCTGCTCGGCATGGAGGAGGACATCGAGGTCGTCGCGCAGGTCGGCGCGGGCGACGAGATCGTGGGTGCGGCGCTGAACTCCCGCCCCGATGTGGCGCTCCTCGACATCGAGCTGCCGGGCATCAGCGGGATCGACGCGGCGGCGGCGCTGCGGGAGGAGTGCCCCGAGTGCCGGGTCCTCATCCTCACGACCTTCGGCAGGCCCGGCTATCTGCGCCGGGCGATGGAGGCGGGCGCGGTGGGCTTCCTCGTCAAGGACGGCCCCGTCGAGGACCTCGCGGAGGCGATCCGGCAGGCGCTGCGGGGCGAGACGGTGATCGACCCCGCGCTGGCCGCGGCCGCCCTGAGCGCGGGGCCCAGCCCGCTGACGACGCGGGAGGCGGATGTCCTGCGGGCCTCCGTGGACGGAGCGACGGTCGCCGACATCGCGTCGAAGCTGCATCTCTCGGAGTCGACGGTGCGGAACTATCTCTCGGGGGCGATCGGGAAGACGGGGACGCGGAATCGCATGGAGGCGGTACGGGAGGCTCGGCAGCGGGGCTGGCTTTAGCGGGCCCCCTGGCCTTGAGCACCGCCGATCACCGGCTCCGCCGAGTTCGTCCTCAAACGCCGGACGGGCTGACACGCCCGTCCCGCGGCATCCACAGCAGCAGCACAAGGACCCCGGCCAGCAAAATGCACCCACTCGTCCGGAACGCCATCGAGTACCCCGCGGTAAGCGCCTCCGGAGTAGTGGAACCACCCATCCGCGACGCGGAAACCGTCGAGAGCACCGCGAGGCCCAGCGCGCCGCCCATCGTGCGCGAGGTGTTGATGAGCCCCGAGACGAGCCCCGCGTCCGCGGGGTCGGCGCCCGAGGTGCCGAGGGAGGCCAGCGGGGTGGTGGCGAGCCCGGCGCCGAACATCATCATGATGCCGGGCAGCATGATCGAGGTGACGTAGTCGCCGTCGGCGGTCATCAGGGACTGCCAGCCGAACCCGGCCGCCGCCACCAGAATCCCCAGCACGGACACGTTCTTCGCCCCGAGCACCCGCATCAGCCGAGGCGCCAGCTTCGACCCGAAGACGATGGTGAGCGAGGAGGGAATCAGCGCGAGGCCCGCCTTGAGGGCCGAGTAGCCGAGCACGTTCTGCGCGTAGAGCGTCATGAAGAACCACATGGCGAACATGCCGCCGCCGCACACGAACATCGCCGCGTTCGCCGCCGAAACGGACCGCACCCTGAACAGCTTGAGCGGCATCAGCGGCACCTTCGTACGCGCCTCCACCAGGAGGAAGAGGCCGAGCAGCAGGAGCCCGGCGGCCAGCGGCACCAGGGTCGCCGAAGCCGTCCAGCCCTTCTCTTCCGTCTGCACGATCCCGTACGCGAGCGTGGCGAGCCCCGCCGTCACGAGCACCGCGCCCGGCACGTCGAGCCGGCGCGCCTCGCCGGCCCGGCTCTCGGTCAGCCAGGCCACGCCCGCGACGACGACGAGGGCGCCGATCGGCACGTTGATCAGGAGCACCCAGCGCCAGGAGAGCAGGTCGGTGAGGACACCGCCGACGAGACCGCCCGCGGCACCGCCGCCCGCGCCCACCGCGGACCAGGTGCCGATCGCCCGTATCCGGGCGGGTCCCTCGGGCACCGCCGAGGTGAGGATCGTCAGGGTGGAAGGGGCGAGGACCGCCGCGCCGAGGCCCTGCACGGCCCGCGCCACGAGCAGCTGCCACTCGGCCTGCGCGAGCCCGCCCGCGAGCGAGGCCACCGTGAAGAGCCCGAGCCCGACCAGGAACATCCGCTTGCGTCCGAAGAGGTCCCCGGCCCGCCCGCCGAGCAGCATGAAACCGGCGAAGGCGATCGAGTACGCGTTGACCACCCACTGCAGTCCGACCGCGCTCATGCCCAGGTCTGACCGCATGGAAGGCAGCGCGGTGTTCACCACCGACACGTCGAGCACGACCAGGAACTGCCCCGCGCAGGCGGCGAGCAGCACCGCCCATACGGGTGCGGACTTCCGCGCGGTCGCGGCTATGTAAGTGTCGGGGGGCGTTTGGACCATGACGGGAATGTTCTCAGGGATTGCGTGCCCCGTGCATCGGGGTTTCGGCGCAAAGATCCTCGGCCGCGGGTCCTAGGACTCACGCCGGGACTCACGGCCACCGTCCGTCCCTGGCCCCTATCCCTTTATCCCTTCCGCAGCAGCGTCACCACAGCCGCCCCACCAAGGCCGATGTTGTGCGCCATCCCCACCCGGGCCCCTGCCACCTGCCTGGCCCCGGCATCTCCCCTCAACTGCCATGTGAGTTCCGCCACTTGCGCGATACCGGTCGCGCCGAGCGGGTGTCCTTTGGAGATCAGACCGCCCGACGGGTTCACCACCCACCGCCCGCCGTACGTCGTCGCCCCGCTCTCCACGAGCTTCCCGGACTCGCCCGCCGCGCACATGCCGAGCGCCTCGTAGGTGAGGAGCTCGTTGACCGAGAAGCAGTCGTGCAGCTCGATCACGTCGACGTCCTCGATGCCGAGCCCCGACCTCTCGTACACCTGCCGCGCCGCCGCCCTCGACATCGGCTGCCCCACGACGTCGATGCACGAGCCCGAGTCGAAGGACTCCCCCGTGTCCGTCGTCATCGCCTGCGCGGCGATCTCCACGGCGCGGTCCTGGAGGCCGTGCCGCTCCACGAACCGCTCCGACACCACCACCGCCGCCGCGGACCCGTCCGAGGTCGGCGAACACTGCAGCTTGGTGAGGGGGCGGTGGATGGTCTTGGCGGCGAGGATCTCGTCGACCGTGTACTCGTCCTGGAACTGGGCGTACGGATTGTGCACCGAGTGCCGGTGGTTCTTGGCGCCGACCGCGGCGAGCTGCGCCTCCGTCGTCCCGTACTTCTCCATGTGCTCGCGCGCCGCGTTGCCGAAGATCTGGGCGGTGGGCGGGGTCATCTCGAAGCCGTGCCGTGCCGCCATCACGCCGTAGTGCCTGGCGACGGGGGACGTCTTGAAGTCCCCGCCGTCACTACCGCCCCCCAGCGCGCCCCGCGCCATCTTTTCGAAGCCGAGCGCGAGCACGCAGTCGTTGATGCCGCCCTCGACGAACTGCCGCGCCATCATCAGCGCGGTCGACGCGGTCGCGCAGTTGTTGTTCACGTTGTAGACGGGGACGCCGGTCAGGCCCAGTTCGTACGCGGCCCGCTGCCCCGCCGTCGAGGCCTGGAAGCAGTAGCCGACCGGGACCTGCTCCACGTCCTCGTACGAGATCCCGGCGTCGTCGAGCGCCTTGGTGCCCGCCTCCTTCGCCATGTCCCAGTACTGCCAGTCCCGCGTCTCGGGCTTCTCGAACTTCGTCATTCCGACGCCGACTATGTACGCCTTCACTGTCCGGCTCCTTCTATATGACGGGGCTAGATGATGGGGCGCGGCTCGGGGTCCCTCGGCAGGCCGAGGAGCCGCTCCGCGACGACGTTCAGCTGCACCTGCGTGGTCCCGCCCGCGATGGTCAGGCAGCGCGACATCAAGAAGCCGTGCAGCGCCCGCTCCCCCGCGCCCTCGCGGACCGCACCCGCCGGACCGAGCAGTTCGATGGCGAGCTCGGCGACCTTCTGCTGGTGCGGGGTCTGCACGAGCTTGCGGACCGAGGCCCCGGCCCCCGGTTCCGCGCCGGACACCTGCCGCATCGTGGTGCGCAGCCCGATGCAGGCGAGCGCGTGCGCTTCAGCGGCGAGCGCGCCGATCCGCGCGCGGCACGCGCCATCGAGATCTGCGGCGCGCCCGATGAGCGCCTCCAGGCCGGTGTCGAAGGTCAGCTGGTCGGCCATGTGGACGCGTTCGTTGCCGAGGGTGTGGCGCGCGACCCGCCAGCCGTCGTTCACCTCGCCGACCACCGCGTCGGCGGGCAGCAGGACGTCGTCGAAGTAGACCTCGTTGAAGAGGGAGTCCCCGGTGATCTCCTTCAGCGGGCGGATGTCGACGCCCGAGGCGCGTTTCATGTCGATGAGGAAGTACGTCAGCCCCTTGTGCTTGGGCGCTTCGGGGTCCGTGCGGGCGAGGAGGATTCCGTGGTCGGCCCACTGCGCCGCGCTCGTCCACACCTTCTGCCCGTTGATCAGCCAGCCGCCATCGACCTGCTCGGCCCGCGTCCGCAGGGATGCCAGGTCCGAACCCGCCCCGGGCTCGCTGAAGAGCTGGCACCACAGCACCTCGCCCCGGAGGGTCGGCGCGAGGAACCGCTCCTGCTGCTCCCGCGTCCCGTACGCGATGAGCGAGGGCACCACCCAGGTGGCGATCCCGAGATCGCTGACGCGCACTCCGGCGGCCGCAAGCTCCTGCTGGACGGCGAGCTGCTGGACGGGGCCGGCACCGAGGCCGTACGGCTCGGGCAGATGGGGCGCGGCATAGCCGGTCGGGGCGAGTGCCTTGCGGGCGGCGGCCGGGTCGAGCCCGCGGGTGGGCGCGATGACCTCACGGGCTCGCTCCCGGTACGCGTCCGCCTCCTCCGGCAGCTCCATCCGCAGCTCCCTGCGCGCCCCGCCCTCCGCGAGCCGCACCGCACGCAGCCGGTGCGCGTCGCCGGTGCCGAGCAGCTGCCGGGCAACCAGTGACCTGCGCAGATACAGGTGCGCGTCGTGCTCCCAGGTGAAGCCGATGCCGCCGAGGATCTGGATGGCGTCCTTGGCGCAGGAGTACGCGGCGTCGAGCGCGGACCCGGCGGCCAGCGCGGCCACGAGCCCCCGCACCTCCGGCGGCTCACCGGCCGCCCGCGCCGCGTCCCACGCGAGTGCCCGCGCCTGTTCGAGCCGCACCAGCATGTCGGCGCAAGCGTGCTTGACCGCCTGGAACTGCCCGATGGGCCGCCCGAACTGCTCGCGCACCTTGGCATGCTCGACGGCCGTCTCCAGCGCCCAGCCGGCCACCCCGCACGCGTCCGCCGCGTACAGGGCGCACGCCAGGTCCCGTACGAGTGCCGCGTCGACGTCGAGCACCCGCCCGGCCGGGACCTCCACCCCGGCGGCCGTCACCTCGGCGGTGGGCCGCGTCGGGTCGGCGCTCTCCTGTGTACGTACGGTCAGCTCAGCCGCGTCGACGGCGAGCCACACGGTCGCGCGCGCGGACTCCGCAGAGACCGCGGGCAGGATCAGCAGGTCGGCGTCGGCTCCGCAGAGCACGGGCGGCGCGGTGCCGTCGAGGACGTAGCCGTCCGCCACGGACACCGCGGTCAGCGTGCCCGCGTCGAGCGCGACGGCGCCGATCCGCGCCCCGGAGGCCAGGTCGGCGGCGAGCTCGCGGGCGCCCGCCCCGTGCAGCACGGCCGAGGCGAGGGAGCTCGCCAGGTACGGCCCCGGCAGCGCGGCGCGACCCGCCTCCTCCAGGACGACCGCGAGGTCCACCAGGTCGCCGCCCCCGCCGCCGCACTCCTCCGGCAGGTGCACCGCGAGCAGGCCCTGCTCGGCGAGGCCGTCCCAGTAGGCGGGCCTGCCGCCCGTGCCGGGCGGGGCGTCGAGCAGTTTGCGTATCTCCTCTGGCGGTACGGCGCGGGCGGTCCAGCCGCGCACCGCCGCCGCCAACTCCCCTTGTTCCTGCGTGATTCCGATGCCCATGCGCGTCCTCGCCGGTAGCAGCTTCCGGGACGGCGACAGACTAGAACACGTTCCAATCTGACGGAAGGTCAGATGCGGGGCCGGTTGACGCACCACTTATCCGGCTGGTTAACAACAGGTCAAGAATTCCCCTCGTACGACATCCGTCGGAATAGTCGCCCGGGGAAACAGGTTCGCACTGCACGTACCCCTGCCAGTTTTCTGCACCGCCCCCGGAGGCCCCACGTAATGACGCAGTCGACGACCCACCAACGCGGCCCCCGCGGAGTCGTCCCCGTACTCGCCTTCGCCGGCATCGTCGTCGCGGTGATGCAGACGCTCCTGGTGCCGGTCATCAAGGACCTGCCCACGCTGCTCAGCACCTCGCCGTCGAACGCCACCTGGGTCATGACGGCGACCCTGCTCGCGGGCGCCGTCTCGACCCCGATCATGGGCCGCCTCGGTGACCTCTACGGCAAGCGCCGGATGCTCCTCACGAGCCTGGCCGTGATGGTCGTGGGATCGCTGATCTGCGGTTTCACCGATGACCTCGTCGTGATGATCGTCGGCCGCGCGCTCCAGGGCTTCGCGATGGGCGCCATCCCGCTCGGCATCGGCCTGATGCGCGACGAGCTGCCCCGCGAGAAGCTCGGCTCCGCGATGGCCCTGATGAGCTCCTCCATCGGCGTCGGCGGCGGCCTCGCGCTGCCGCTCGCGGCACTGACCGCGCAGCACGCCGACTGGCACGCCCTGTTCTTCGGCGCGGCGGGCCTTGGCGTCATATCGATGCTCCTGACGGTGGCCTTCGTACCCGAGAGCAAGGTGAAGGCCCAGGGCACCTTCGACGTGATCGGCGCGTTCGGCCTCTCCGCGGGACTCGTCCTCTTCCTCCTGCCCATCACCAAGGGCAGCGACTGGGGCTGGACCTCGGGCATGACGCTCGGCCTGTTCGCCGCGGCAGCGGTCGTCCTCGTCCTGTGGGGCGTGATGGAGCTGCGCCTCAAGGCCCCGCTGGTGGACCTGCGCACCACGGCCCGCCCCGCGGTCCTGTTCACCAACCTGGCTTCGATCATGGTCGGCGTGGCGTTCTACGCGATCTCGCTCGTCCTGCCCCAGCTGCTCCAGCTCCCGACCGCCACCGGCTACGGCCTCGGCCAGTCCATGGTCGTCGCGGGCCTGTGCGTGGCGCCGCTGGGCCTCACGATGATGTTCACGGCGCCGGTGTACGCGCGTCTGTCGGCGAAGTACGGCCCGAAGGTGACCCTCATCCTCGGCATGCTGATCATCGCGATCGGCTACGGCGCCGGCCTCGGCCTGATGAGCGCCGCCTGGCAGACGATCATCATCGCGGTGGTCGTGGGCGCGGGCATCGGCCTCGCGTACTCCTCGCTCCCGGCACTGATCATCGGCGCCGTGCCCGCGTCGGAGACGGGTGCGGCGAACGGCCTGAACACCCTGATGCGCTCGATCGGCACGTCGGTGTCGAGCGCCGTGATCGGCATGGTCCTCGCCAACACCGCGGACCACGTGGGTGGCGTCGCGATCCCGACGATGACGGGCTTCCGCACGTCCTTCCTGATCGCCACGGGTGCGGTCGCCCTGGGCCTGGTCTTCGCCCTCTTCCTCCCCTCCGCCCGCCGCTCGGTCAAGACCCAGCTCCGGGCCAGCAGCGAGGAGGACGCGAACCTGCGGGCCGCCACGGAGGCGCTCGCCGGTTTCCACGGCCGGGTGCTTGCGCCCTCCGGGGTGCCGGTCGCCCGTGCCAAGGTCACGCTGATCGACCGCCGGGGGCGGCAGGCGGGGTCCGCGCTCACGGATGAGGGCGGGCGCTATTCGCTCTCCGTCCCGGGCGACGGCTCCTACGTCCTCGCGGCGACGGCCGCCGGGCATGCGCCGCTTGCCTCCGCGGCGGCGCATCGCGGGGACGACCGGGCGGTGGAGATGGACCTGCTGCTGCCGGGCGGGAGTGACGTGCTGGCGTAGGGCGGGCCCTGCGGGGCCCAGACCCCGTACAAGATGGCCTCAAACGCCGGCCGGGCTGGATTCCCGGCCCGGCCGGCGTTGCCGGTGATGACGGCCACCGAGACCCCCGCACCCCTACCCCCGCGGCGCGGCCTTCTCCAGCTCGTCAATGGTCCCGGACATCACAGTCCGGACATGCTCGGTCAGGTGCTCCGAGGGCCAGTCCCACCACCCGACGGCCAGCAGCCGCGCAATCTCGTCCTCGCTGTAGCGGCGCCGAATCAGCTTGGCGGGATTCCCCCCGACCACCCCGTAATCGGGAACGTCGTCCACGACAACAGACCCCGAAGCGATGACCGCCCCGTTCCCGATCCGCACCCCCGGCATCACCATCACCCCGTACCCGAACCACACGTCATGCCCGACAACGGTGTCCCCCCGCCCGGGCAACCCGCTGATCAGATCGAAGTGCTCGCCCCACGAACCCCCCATGATGGGGAAGGGAAACGTCGAGGGCCCGTCCATCCGGTGGTTCGCGCCGTTCATGATGAACCGCACCCCCGTCCCGAACGCACAGAACTTCCCGATACGGAGCTTCTCCGGCCCGTAGTGGTAGAGGACATTGCGCGTCTCGAACGCTGTCGCGTCATCCGGATCGTCGTAGTACGAGAACTCCCCCACCTCGATCAGCGGCGACTTCACCAGCGGCTTCAGGAGCACGACACGGGGCTGGTCCGGAAACGGATGCAGCACCGTCGGATCGGCCGGGACGTTGTTCATGGAAGCGTTCACGGAAGCTGCCTCTCACTACGGATCCACGGCCCCGCCTCCCTCAACGGCCGGGCCATGCGGCAGCATAGGGCGGCCCGCAGACGTACCCCACCGCATTTACGACCGGGAGGAACCCCGCATGGCCCCCATGGCCGCCCCGCACCCCGAGCCGGAGATTCTCGCCGCCTTCGAAGCGGCGAAGGGCTTCATGCCCGCCGGTGAGGGCCTCGCCCTGTACGCGGCGGCGGCGGACGCGGCGGCGCTCGGGCTGCCGCTCCTGGAGGTCGGTACATACTGCGGCCGCTCCACGATCCTGCTCGCCGACGCCGCACGCGCGGCAGGCGTCACGGCGATCACCGTGGACCACCACCGCGGCAGCGAGGAGCAGCAGCCGGGCTGGGAGTACCACGACCCGGCGACGGTCGACCCGGAGGTCGGCCGCATGGACACCCTCCCGACCTTCCGCCGCACGCTGCACCACGCGGGCCTGGAGGAGCACGTGATCGCGATCGTCGGGCGCTCGCCGCAGGTGGCGAAGGCGTGGGGCGGGCCGCTCGGCCTGGTCTTCATCGACGGCGGCCACACGGACGAGCACGCGACGGGCGACTACGAGGGCTGGGCCCCGCACATCGCCACCGGCGGCCTACTGGTGATCCACGACGTCTTCCCGGACCCGGCGGACATCATGACCGGCCAGGCCCCGTACCGCGTCTACCTCAGGGCACTGGAGTCCGGCGCGTTCACCGAGGTCTCGGCAACCGACTCCCTGCGCGTCCTGCGTCGAACGGGCGCGGGGATCTGACCTCCCGGTTAGAGTCGCTCTCGTGTCGTACGTAGGCCCGGACAGTCAGCCCCCACGCCCGCCCCGCCGTTTCACCGGCGGCCCCCTCACCGTGACGCTCGCCGCGCTGGTGCCCACCTGCCTGGCCGGGTGGCTCATCTATGAGGCGACGAGCGGGCCGGGAGGCGACGAGCCGGCGAGATCGCTGCCCGCCACGAGCCAGTCCGCGCAGGACCCCTCGTCCGCCCGGCCGTCGCCGTCGGCATCCGGGAAGAAGGACGACGACAAGGCGGACGGCAAGGGCGACGAGGACAAGGCGAGCGACGAACCCAGCGCGTCGAAGCCCCCGAAGTCCTCCGGCCGCCCCGCCGCCTCCGGCCCGCTCAAGGGCAAGGTCGTCGTCATCGACCCCGGTCACAACACCGGCAACGGCAAGCACACGGCCGAGATCAACCGCCTGGTCAACGTCGGTACGCACCGCAAGGAGTGCGACACCACGGGCACCTCCACGAACAACGGTTACACCGAGGCCGAGTTCACCCTCTCCGTCTCGCGCCACCTGCGCACGCTGCTCCAGAAGGAGGGCGCCACGGTGAAGTTCACGCAGGACGGCGACCGACCCTGGGGCCCCTGCGTCGACGAGCGCGCCCGCATCGGCAACGAAGCCGACGCGGACGCCGTCGTCTCCGTGCACGCCGACGGATCGGCGGCCGGCAACCGCGGCTTCCACGTCATCCTGCCCGCGTCGGTGAAGTCCGGCGCCGCGGACACCTCCAAGATCGTCGTCCCGTCACGCGACCTCGGCGAGCGCATCGCCGGCAATTTCCTGAAGGCGACGGGCAGCGCCCCGTCCAACTACATCGGTAACGGCACCGGACTCGACGTGCGCAAGGATCTGGGCGGCCTCAACCTCTCCACCGTCCCCAAGGTGTTCATCGAGTGCGGCAACATGCGGGACTCGAAGGACGAGGCGTTGATCACGAATGACGCCTGGCGGCAGAAGGCGGCTCGGGGGATCTCGGACGGAATCGTGAGTTTTCTGCGGGGATAACGCGTCGGTAGCTCTTTATCCCGAGCAGACACCCCACCCGTGGGAACGATAATGTCCTCCGTACGATGGGGGGCCATCCCCGCGCTCTGCGCCGAGACCTGCGGCGAGCGACGCCTCCACCGACGAGACGACTTACGAAGGACCTGAAGTGAATATCCGCTCTCTCACTCGAGGCGACGGCGTGGTGATCGGGGCAGCGGTGTTGCTGTTCATCGCCTCGTTCTTGGACATCTGGGATATCGACACCATCTCGGACTCCGCCGACATGCCCAACGCCTGGAACAGCGGGCCGTTCCTGCTGAGCGTCACCCTGGCCGGCCTCATCGGCGCCGTCTGCATCATCGTGGCCCGCGGCCTGCCCGCGGCCCCGAAGGTCCTCGGCATCGACCTCGGCCACTTCGGCGTCGTCTTCTCCGTGGCCGCGCTCTGGAGCGCCCTCGGCCAGATCTTCGACCCGGCCAGCGGCATCGACAACATGGGCCAGGGCGACAGCGGCATCGACGCCGGCATCGGCACGATTCTTTCGCTGATCGCCACGCTGGTCCTGGCCGCCGGGGCGATCCTCTCCCTGACCGTCCCGGCCTTCAAGGCCCCCCTCGTCGGCGCCCCGCGTCCCGCCCCGCAGCCCTACGGCGGTCAGCCGCAGGGTGGCTACGGCTACCCCGGTGCGCAGGGCCAGCCCCAGCAGGGCCAGCCGTACGGTGCCCAGCCCGGCCAGCCCCAGCAGGGTCAGCCCTACGGCGCCCAGCCGGGTCAGCCGCAGGGGCAGACGCCGCCTCCCGCGGCGGCGCAGGCCACCGGTGACTTCTCGCCGTTCTGGTTCGCCGTGCCGGTGCCGCGTCCGCTGTACGCGGAGGACGGTTCGCCGACGCCGATCGCCGAACTGGCGCCCGGTACCTGGTACCTGGCCGTCGAGCAGCGCGGCCCCGGCCTGGTGGCCCAGACGCAGGACGGCCGTCGCGGCGTACTGCAGGACACCACGGGGATCCAGCGCGGCTGACCGGCCCGCCCTCCCGCACCTCGCGGCCCCTCGCCCTTCCGGGCGGGGGGCCGTTGTCGTACAGTCGCCCCTCTGCACTGAACTGACGTACCGTCAGAAAGGATCGGGGCATGGGCAACGGCATGCGCCTGGGGCTCGCACTCGGATACTGGGGCCGCGGTCCCGATCCCGGGCACGTGGCACTCGCCCGGGAGGCCGAGCGGCTCGGCTACGACTCCGTATGGACGGCGGAGGCGTGGGGTTCCGACGCCTTCACCCCACTGACCTGGATCGCGGCGCAGACCTCGCGGATCAAGCTGGGCACGGCGGTCGTGCAGATGGCGGCGCGGTCGCCGGTGACGACCGCGATGCACGCGCTGACCCTGGACCACCTGTCCGGCGGGCGGATGATGCTCGGGCTCGGGCTTTCCGGGCCGCAGGTGGTGGAGGGGTGGTACGGACGGCCGTTCCCGAAGTCGCCGCTGACCGCCACGCGGGAGTACGTGGACGTCATCCGCCAGGTGCTGCGGCGCGACGGCCCGGTCACCCTCGACGGACGCTTCCACTCCCACCCCTACCAGGGGGAGGACGGAAGCGGCCTCGGGAAGGCCTTGAAACCGATCACCCATCCACTGCGGGCGGACCTGCCGGTGCTGCTCGGCGCGGAGGGGCCGAAGAACATCGCGCAGACGGTGCGGATCGCGGACGGGTGGCTGCCGCTGTACTGGTCGCCGATGCGGTCCGACGTCTACGAGGCGTCGCTCGCGGGAGCGCGGGAGGGGTTCGTGGTCGCGCCCATGGCCCGGGCCAAGGTCTGCGACGACGTGGCGGAGGGCTTGCTTCCGGTCAAGGCGATGCTGGGGTTCTATATCGGCGGAATGGGGCACTCCGCGCGAAACTTTCATGCGGATCTGATGGCGCGGATGGGGTTCGAGGAGGAAGCGCGGCGAATTCAGGAGCTGTTTCTGGCGGGGCGCCGGGAGGAGGCGGTCCTTGCGGTTCCTGATGCATTCGCCGATGAGATCTCGCTGGTGGGTCCTCGCGAACGCATTGCGGAGAGGCTGGAGTTGTGGCGCAAGGGGCCGGTGACCGATCTGCTGGTGCTGGCGCCTGATCGGCATACGTTGCGGGTGCTGGCCGAGTTGAACGGTTAGGGCGTTCCCTGCGGGGCATCCCCAATCCCGCCCCTTCCCGCTGCATCTGATGTGCGGCTCCGCCGCGTGGCACGGGGCTCCGCCCCCTGGACCCCGACAAGATGTCCTCAAACGCCGGACGGGCTGGATTCCCAGCCCGTCATGGGGCTTACCCCTTGGCCAGTTCCCCCGCCGACGGCACCTTGTCCTTGACCTCCGCCCCGGCCCCCTTCCCCGCATCCTTCACCTTGTTGATGACATCGTCGAAGGAGTTCACGACCGAGTCCGTCGAGTCCCCCTTGCGAAGCTTCTTCGGGAGGTCCTTCAGGGAGTCGATCCCCGCCGTCAGCGGTGCCACCGCCTTGGAAAGCGTCGGGTCGCCCTTCGCGTTCTTCGTCGCCGCCTTCAGGCGGTTGTACGCGAGCGTTCCCGCGAGCCCCGCCTTGATCAGGGCGAACTTCCGCCCGTCGGCGCCCTTCTTGAACTTTCCGGCCTTGAAGGGCTTCACGATCCACTGGTACGTCGCTCCGGCGGCGATCCCCGCGTTCGCGACGAACCGTGTCTTCGCGAACTTCTGCTTCTCCGCGGAGCTGGAAGCCGACGGCGTGGACGACGCCGCGTCGGCGGTGTCGTTACCGCTGCACGCGGTCGTACCCGCGAACAGGGTGCCGCACAGCACAGGGGCGACGAGTGACCGGCGTACGGTCGCGGCGGACAGCAACACGGGGACCTCCGGGGAGTGGACAGCTCTCCCGGCAGCGTCACCCCCGGCAGCGGAGCCCGCCACCCGGGCGAGTCCGTACGGGTTTCATCCAAGCGAAAACAGGTACTCGGGTGTCATGTCCACCCGACAAGCACGTGGCAGCACCGCAGCGAGGGTCATCGTCATCGTCGCGGACGTGATGGCCATCATCCTCGGCCTGTGGATCCTCATGTATCTGTTGGACGCGAACCGCGCCAACGACCTCGTCCAATTCATCCACGACGTGGCCCGCTGGCTCGCCGGCTGGTCGCACGACCTGTTCACGTTCGACGAGGCCTGGGCCCGCGTGGTCTGCGGTTACGGCCTCGCGGCGCTGGTCTACGTCTTCATCGGCCACGCCATCGCAGGCCGCCTGCGCCGCTACTGATTCCCCGCAGTCACTGATCTCCTGCAGTCACTGATCCCCCGCAGTCGGCACGCAGCACTCCGGCGCGAGGCCCACCGGCAGGCGTTCTCCCGAGAACACCGCGCAGGTGGCCTCGTCGCCGCCGAGTGCCGCCACCGCGAGCAGCAGGGAACCCGCCGTCCACGTCGTCAGCTCCTCGGGCCAGATCGCCTTGTCGTCGAAGACGTAGCCCGTCCAGTAGAGGCCGGACTCCGGGTCCCGCAGGTGCTGGATCGACTGGAGGATCTCCAGGGCGCGGTCGGACTCGCCCAACACCCAGAGGGATAGGGCCAGTTCGGCGCTCTCGCCGCCCGTCACCCAGTTGTTGGGGATGACGCAGCGCACGCCCAGGTCCGGCACCACGAAGCGGTCCCAGCCCTCCTTCATGCGGGACTTGGCCTCTGCACCCGTCAGGGCACCGCCGAGTACCGGGTAGTACCAGTCCATCGAGTAGCGGTCCTTGTCCAGGAACCGCTCCGGGTGGCTGCGGATGGCGTGGGCGAGGGCGCCCGCCGCGAGCTCCCAGTCCGGCTGCGCCTCCTCGCGCTGCTCGGCGATCGCCAGGGCGCACCGCAGCGCCTGGTAGATCGACGAACTGCCCGTCAGAAGCGCGTCGTTGACCGGCTCACCGTCCTGCTCGCGCTTCCAGCCGATCTGGCCGCCGGGCTGTTGCAGGGTGAGGACGAACTCCACCGCCGCCACCACCGTCGGCCACAGGCGGTCCAGGAACGTGTCGTCGCCCGTCGAGAGGTAGTGGTGCCAGACGCCCACCGCGATGTACGCGCAGAAGTTCGTCTCGCGGCCCCGGTCCGTCACGTCGTGCGGATCCCCGTCGGCGTACGCCGCGTACCAGGAACCGTCCGGGTTCTGGTGCCGCGCGAGCCAGTCGTAGGCGCGGCCCGCCGCCGCGTGCTCGCCCGCCGCGTCCAGGGCCATGGCGGCCTCGGTGTGGTCCCAGGGGTCCAGGTGGTGGCCGCGGAACCACGGGATCGCGCCGTCCTCGCGCTGGACGGCCAGGATCCCGCGCACCGTTCGCATCGCCTGATCCGCCGTCAGGACGCCCGGCAGGACCAGGTGTTCCGTCCGCTCCGGGCTCGTCACGCGTTGGTCTTGACGTCGGTCTTCGCGTCGGACCCGGCGTCGGACGTCACGTCGGCCTTCGGCAGGTGCGGCTTCGTCGCGTACGCCACGAAACTCTTGCCCACGACCGGGTTGAGCAGCTGCTCCGCCACCTTCGTCGCCAGCGGCTTCTTCATGATGTCCCAGACCAGGAGCTTGTGGTACGCCCGCACCGGCAGCGCCTTGTCGTTGTCCACGCCGAACGCGCACTTGAGCCACCAGTACGGCGCGTGCAGGGCGTGCGCGTGGTGCGTGCCGTACGGCTTCAGGCCCGCCTCGCGCATCCTGCCGAGCAGTTCGTCCGCCTTGTAGATACGGATGTGGCCGCCCTCGACCTCGTGGTACGCGTCGCTGAGCGCCCAGCAGATCTTCTCGGGGCCGTAGCGCGGGACGGTTACCGCGATGCGGCCGCCGGGCTTCAGGACACGGACCATCTCCGCGAGCACGCCCTTGTCGTCGGGGATGTGCTCCATCACCTCGGAGATGATCACGACGTCGAACGACGCGTCCGGGAAGGGGAGATTGAGCGCGTCGCCCTCCATCGCGGTGGCGGTCGCGCCCGCCGGCGCCTCGCCCGCCTCCTTCATCGCGGCGAACCACTTGGCGACCTCGCGGATCTCCTCGCCGTTCTGGTCGAGGGCCACCACCTGAGCCCCCCGCCGGTAACACTCGAAGGCGTGCCGGCCCGCGCCGCAGCCCAGGTCAAGTACGCGATCGCCCGCGGCGAGCGGGAAGCGGGTGAAGTCGACGGTCAGCATCAGCGATGGCTCCCGGAGTACGTCGGGGTGGTGGCCGGGGGGCGGCCGGATTGCGGGGCCGCGTTTTTTCCGGCGATCGCCGCGCGGTACAGCTCTGCGGTGCCCTGGGCGGCTCGGGCCCAGGTGAATTTGGCGAGGACCCGCTCGCGTCCGGCCGCGCCCAGGCGCACCCGCAGCTCACGGTCGCCCAGGAGGCGGTTCAGGCCCGCGGCGAGCGCGCCGGGGTCCGCCGGCGGTACGGCCAGGCAGGTCTCGCCGTCCGGGCCCGCGACCTCCGGGATCGCGCCGCCGGTCGTCGCGAGCAGCGGCGTCCCCGTCGCCATCGCCTCGGCCGCCGGGAGCGAGAAGCCCTCGTAGAGCGAAGGCACGCAGGCCACCTCGGCCGAGCGGACCAGGTCCACCAACTCCTCGTCGGTGATGCCCTTGACGAACTCGATGGCGTCCGCGAGGCCGTACTTCTCGATGGCCTGCGCGACGGGGCCGTCCTCGGCGCGCTTGCCGACGACGACGAGGTGCGCGGCGGGGTTCTCGGCGCGGACCTTGGCAAGCGCCTCGACGAGGTACACGAGACCCTTGAGCGGGACGTCCGCGCTGGACGTCGTGACGATCCGGCCGGGCACCTCGGCGACCGCCGGGTCCGGCGAGAAGAGGTCGGTGTCGGCGCCGATGTGCACGACGTCGATGCGGTCGTCGCGTACGCCGAGGTGCTCGATGATCTCCTGGCGTGACGTGCCGGAGACGGTGAGCACGGAGGGCAGCCGGCGGGCGACGCGCTTCTGCATGCGCGTGAAGGCGTACCAGCGGCGCACCGACATGCGGCGGCGCCAGTCGGGCGCGGCGTCGAGGTCGAGGCGGCGGTCCACGGTGATGGGGTGATGGATCGTCGAGACGAGCGGGGCGCCGAGGTCGCCCAACAGGCCGTAGCCGAGCGTCTGGTTGTCGTGCACGACGTCGAACTCGCCCCGCCTGGCGCGCAGATGACGGCGTGCGCGCAGGCTGAACGTCGCGGGCTCGGGGAAGCCGCCGGTCCACATCGTCGCCACTTCGAGCGCGTCGACCCAGTCGCGGTACTCGCCGCGCTTGGGCGTGCGGAACGGGTCGGGCGAGCGGTAGAGGTCGAGGCTCGGCAGCTCGGTGAGCCGGAGTCCTTCGAGGCCCTCGTCGAGGACGGGGTAGGGCTGCGCGCCGATCACTTCGACGCTGTGCCCGAGGCGGGCCAGTTCGCGGGAGAGGTGACGTACATAGACGCCTTGCCCCCCGCAGAACGGGTTCCCTTTGTACGTGAGGAGAGCGATGCGCAACGGTCGGTCACCATCGGAGCCCTGCGGGCCCGTCCGGGGGCCCGCCTCCATGGCCTCAGCGGTCACTCTCGGCCCCCTTCTGCACGCGGTTGTCCGCGAGGTTACGCCGGGACGGTAATCTAGAACAAGTTTCAGACTTGATCGTTGAATGATCGCTGAACGAGGTCTGAATCTACCGGCAGGTAGCCGCGCTGTAAGGCCCGGATCAGGTGATTCGCGCCACGGCTGGTCCCCTGCCATGCTGGCCGACCACCTCACTGGACCGGGACGACGGAACAACGGGACATATGACAGCGGAAGCCAAGGCAGCGGAAGTCGCAGCAGCTGATCCGGCGTCGCCGCCCCTGACCGAACGGCAGGAGGCGCGCCGTCGCCGCATCCTGCACGCCAGCGCCCAGCTAGCGAGCCGGGGCGGGTTCGACGCGGTGCAGATGCGCGAGGTCGCCGAGTCCTCCAGCGTCGCGCTCGGCACGCTGTACCGCTACTTCCCCTCGAAGGTGCATCTGCTGGTCGCCACCATGCAGGACCAGCTCCAGCACATGCACACGACGATCCGCAAGCGCCCGCCCGCCGGCGAGACGCCCGCCGAGCGGTGCGCCGAGACGCTGATGCGGGCCTTCCGCGCCCTGCAGCGCGAGCCGCACCTGGCGGACGCCATGGTCAGGGCGCTGACCTTCGCCGATCGCTCCGTGAGCCCCGAGGTGGACACGGTCTCGCGGCTGACCACGGCGATCATCCTGGACGCGATGGGTCTTGCGGAGGCGCCGACGCCCGAGCAGCTCTCGGCGGTCCGGGTCATCGAGCACACCTGGCACTCCGCGCTGATCACCTGGCTCTCGGGGCGGGCGTCGATCGCGCAGGTGAAGATCGACATCGAGATGGTGTGCCGGCTGATCGACCTGACGTCTCCCGAGTCCGCGTAGCGCGCCGGTCCGCGAGGCAGGTCATAGCGAGTGGCGCGGCGCCCGCAGCCACTCGAACACAACCTCTGAACAGTTGCATGGGGGGCGCACACTCGCCCGGCATTTGCGCCCCTGAGCCTCGTCCGGTCCCGCTTGGCCAGTTCTCCGCGTCCGTATAGGCGGTCGGCGCAGCTATGAATGGTCTACGTGCCGTACGAAGCCATCGGACCAAAAGCGGAGAGCTGGAGGATCGGAACGTGATCCGGGTTCTTCTCGTGCATGACGCCTGTCTACTGCGATCGGCTCTGGCCGAACGCCTCGCCCGTGAGCCGGACCTGGAGGTGTTCCATGCACCGTGGCGCAGAGCCCGTGAACGTATCGGCGCCGCGCGACCCGACGTCTGCGTGGTCGACCCCGACGGCGACTCGGGGTCGCCCACCGAGTTCGGGGAGCAGTCCCATCCGGTGACCGGCGGCCTCGGCAGCCCGCTGCTCGTCCTGGTGTCCGGCAACCGGCCGGGACTGCTGCGCCGCTGCATGGAGGCGGGCGCCCTCGGCTACGTGGACAAGGCCAGCCCGCCGGACCGGCTGCTCGCCGGGATCAGGCAGGTGGCGGCAGGCGGTCGGTTCGTGGACGAGTCACTTGGCTTCGGCTTCCTGAAGGCCTCTCAGATGCCGCTGACTCACCGGGAGTTACTGGTCCTCGCGCTCGCCGCCGGGGGCGCGCCCATCGCCGAGATCGCGAACCGACTGCATCTGACCAACGGGACGGTGCGCAACTACATGGCCGCCATCACCCGCAAGACCGGGGCGCGCAACAGGATCGACGCCATACGGATCTCGCGCGTGGAGGGCTGGGTGTGACGCCGCCCCGTTCGCCGGGCCCCAACTGCCGGACAGTTCACGGTAGAGCGGGGAGCTCTCCAGGAGCTCCTCGTGTCCGCCGCACAGGGTGTGCGTTCCGTCCATCACCAGGATCCGGTCGGCGCGGCGGGCCGAGCTGATGCGGTGGGCGATGACCACGAGGGTGCCGCCGGGCCGCGCCGCGAACGCCCGCTCGGCGCGGGCCTCGGCCGCCGGGTCGAGGTGGCAGGTGGCCTCGTCGAGCAGGGCGAGGGGCGCGTACGAGACATGGGCGCGGGTCAGCGCGACGAGCTGGCGCTCGCCCGCGGAGAGCGCGGCGGGGTCGACGGGGGCGTCGATCCCGCCGAGCCGCTCGATGACCCCGCCCAGCCCGACGGCCTCGGCGGCGGCGAGCAACTCCGCGTCGTCTACGCCGTCCCCCCGCAGATACGCCAGATTCTCCCGCACGGTCCCGCTGAAGACGTAGGCCTCCTGCGGAATCAACACCCGCCGCCCAACGGCCTCCGCCCCCCGCACACCCCGCCCGTCCACCCGCACGACACCACTCCCGGGCTCAAGCACCCCGGCCACGAGCCCGACCAGCGTCGACTTCCCGATCCCACTGGGCCCGACAACCGCGAGGTGCCCGCCGCGCGGGACGGTGAGCGACAGATCCCGTAGGACGGGTTCGGCGACGGGGCCGTAGGCGAAGGTGACGGAGGAAAGCTGGAGGGCGGGGGCGCCCGGGCCCACGGGAGCGCGCCGGTCGCTCTGCACGGGCCGGACACCACGCACGGGCCACCCGCCGTCCGACGCGGTGCCGGGCCCCGAACTGCCGCCGGACCTGGCGGCGGGGACGGCGCCCACTCCGGGAGCCGCCGCCGGGACTTCGGGACCAGACCGCTTTCCCCGCACAGGCTCGGTGTCACCTGCGGGCCACTCGCCGTCCGACGCGGTGCCGGGACCCGCGCGGCCACCCGGCCCGACGCCGAGCAGCGCCGCGTCGCCAACCCCGCCCGCGGCGGGGACGGGGCGCCCGCCGGGAGCCGCCGCCGGGACCCCGGGAGCCGGCCGATCACCCCGCACGGACTCGGTGTCGCCTGCGGGCCCCCCGCCGTCCGACGCCGTGCCGGGATCCTCGTCAGCCCGGTCGGCCTCGGGGGACGGTGGGGTCCAGGTCAGGCGGCGTAGGACTATGGCCAGGCGGGCGCCGCTTGTGCCCAGGCCGTGGATCAGGTTGTTCAGGGCCGGGAGCAGGGCCTGGGTGACGTAGGCGATCGCGCCTACCAGGGCGCCCGGTGTTACCCCGCGGTTCAGGAGCCAGGGGGCCGTGACCAGGAGCAGGACCAGCGGCAGTTGGCCGCCGGTCACCAGGGCCGCCGTGCGCAGGATGCCCCAGCGGGCGAGGGCTCCGGCCGCCGCGTACTCGGCGGCTACGCCCCGGTCGAGATCCCCGGCCGCCTCCTGCTCGGCGCCGGCAGCAGTCACGTCCCGCAACCCCGGCGCCATGGAGCCCAGTTGTGCGGCGATCCCCTCGTCCGCCACCAGGAACCTCTCCTGGCGTCGGGCCAGCGGGCGCAGGCTCGCCGCGAACAGGGCCACACCGGCGAGCAGCGGTGGTGCGACCACCAGGAGGAGGAGCGGGGCCAGCGAGAACAGGCCGATCAGCGCGCCCGCCGCGGTGAAGACGAAGGAGCGGGAGACGAGCACCAGGCCCGCGAACGTGTCCCTGGCGATCTCCACCTGCTGGGTGAGCCGTGAGACCGAGGCGCCGTCCGCGTCCCGCAGCCCCCGGCCGACGACTTGGCGCACCAGGCTGTCCCGCAGCGGCTCGACCAGGTCGGCCACCGCCCGGAACACCCGCCCCGTGCCGTAAGCCGCCACGACCACGCCGAGCCCGGCCCCGCCGAGCCACCCGAGGCCCACCGCCGCACGCCCCGCGAGGAAACCGTCGTCCAGGGCGCGCGCGAGGGCGTATCCGGTGAGGAAGGTCTGCCCGGTCTCCAGGACCGACCAGAGCGCGAGCCGCAGCACCACCGGCCACCTGCGCCACAGGAAGCGGACACCCCGGCGGTAGGGGCCGGGCGGAGCCACGGCGTCGGATGTTTCGTGCCTCACTCGCCGAACACCTCCCGGTACTCCGCCCGTTCCCACAGCTCCGTATGCGTTCCCACCGCCCGGATCCGGCCGCCGTCCAGCCAGGCGACCACGTCCGCGCGGGCCGCCGTCGCCGCGCGGTGGGCGATGATCAGGCGGCTGCGGTGCGGGGTGTGGTGGAGGAGGGCCTCGGCTATGTGGTGTTCCGTCACCGTGTCCAGGCTCGACATCGCATCGTCCAGGATCAGGATCCGGCCGCCGCGCGCGAACGCCCTTGCCAGGCCCAGGCGTTGGGCCTCACCTCCGGAGAGGGGCGCTTCGGCGCAGGGCGTGGCATAACCGTCGGGGAGGCGGGTGATGAACGTGTCGGCGCGGGCGGCGCGGGCCGCCTCGCGGACGCGGCCCGGCGCCGGGCGCGGGGCGCCGAAGCCGATCGTGTCCTCCAGGGTCGCGCCGAGCAGCGCGGGCCGTTCGAAGGCGTAGCCGACCTCGCGGCGCAGCTCCTCGCGGCTGAGCGAACCCAGAGGGACGCCGTCGAGGCGTACGTCGCCTTCGTCGGGGTCGGCCAGCCGGCCCGCGAGGGCCGCGAGCAGTGACTTGCCCGCGCCGGAACGGCCGACCACGGCGAGCGTGCTCCCCGAGGGCACCGTCAGGTCGACACCGTCGAGCACGGTGCGTCCGCCACGGGCCGCCTTGATCCCTCGTAGCTCCAACAACCCCTCCCCCGGAGGGAGTTCCGCGTGGCCGTGCGAGGTCGCGGGTTCCGCGAGCACCTCCCCCAGGCGGCGCGCCGCGGCCCTCGCCCGGACAAGGCCGCCGAGCTGGCCGACGAGCATCCCGATGCCGGTGGCGAGGACCGCGTACCGGGAGGCGGAAAGGAGTTCGCCGACGGTGATGCGGTCCTGGACGACGAGATGGCCGGCGACCGCGATGACCGCGATCTGCAGGAGCGGCGCGACCGCGACGGCCTGCGCCTGGGAGCGGCCCTGGACCCGCCACATGCGGTGTCCCTGCCGGGAGAGTTCGGGCAGCGCCCCGAGCACGCGCTCCGCCTCTTTGTCCTCGGTGTGCGCGGCGGCGATGGTCCTGGACCCGCCGATCGCCTCCCCGAGGCGGCCCGCGATGTCCCCCTGGACCTGCTGGTAGCGCGCCACGCAGTCGGACGAGACCCGCACGAACGCCCGCAGGAGCAGGACCAGGACGGGTGCCCCCGCGACGAACACCACGGCGAGCCAGCCGTCGATCAGGGCGAGGGCCACCACGGCGCCCACGGGCGCCACGAGGGCGGCGAGCAGCGCGGCGAGCGTGGCGGGCGCGACGCCCGCGTGTGCCGCGTTGTCGACGAGGCGGGCCACCAGGTCGCCGGGGGCGAAGCGGGCAGTGGCGCGCGGCCCGACGGCCAGCACATGGCGTCCGACACGGCCCCGCAGCCAGGCGGTGGCGCGGGCGTTGGTGGTTCCGGTGAGGACGCCGTCGAACGCGTCAAGGAGTGCGCTCGCACCGACGAGCGCCGTGCACAGGAGGATCCAGCGGCCGGCGTCGGCGCCGACGTGGCCCGCGGCGTGCCCCGCGAGGACGGCGTCCAGGGCACGGCCGATCGCGAACGGCAGGAGCAGGCTCGCGCCCGCACCCCCGACACTGCAGAGCGCCAGGGCCGCGCAGCGGACGGCGTTGTGACGGGTCACGGCCTTCAGCAGGCCGGCGTCGTCGTCGGGTGGGTCGGGTGGGTGAGGACGGGTGGTCGTGGTCGCCATGCGATCCGGGTCCTCGCAGTCCTCTTGTCCGTGGCGGGGTGGGGGACGGATCCGGGCGGTGCCTCTGGGCAGAGGCGCCGCCCGGTCCCTCACGACGTGCCGGTCAGACGGCACGGACCGGCATCAGAGACAGAGGAGGACACTCGCGTCGCTCCAGCACAGCAGCAGGCTCACGTTGCTGCCGCCGCCACCGTGGCCGCCACCGGTCATCTCGTCGGACTCCATGCTCTGCAGGTCGAGAAGCGCCATGATCTTCCCTCTCATTTGGGGACGTAGTGTCCTTATGGGTGGTGTCACGACCCCGCCGCGTGGCGGGACCGGGTTCGGGGCCGCCCGAGGGGCGGCAGGAAGGGGACGTGTGCTCCGCCGTCCCCCAGGGCGGCGGCGAGCGCGAGAAGGCAGCCCGCCGTTCCGGTGTGCAGGTCCATGGAGAGGCGCAGCATCTGGTTGCCGGGGAAGGCGAGTTGCCCCTCGTACGGCATCGCGAACCAGCCGAGCCCCTCGATCTGCGCGGCACCGTCCCCCGGCGTGATGCCGGGCGCGGTGCTGCGGTTGAGGTGCAGCAGGAAGCCGGCCCGCCCCTGGAAGAGGCCCGGCTGTACGCAGAAGCGTGAGCGCGCGGCGGCCAGAATGCCCGGCCTCGCGGCCTCGAACCCGGCGTCGTCGCGGTGCGCGAGGTAGTCGTCGATGACCATCCCGATGCCGACACTGCCGTCGCCGAGGTACGGCATCGTGCGCCACCCCTCGTCCACGCCGATGCTGCCGTCGGGCCGCGCCACGCACCGGTCGAGGTCCGCGCGCAGGGCCCGTGCCGCCAGGTCGAGGAGCGCGGGGTCGCCGTTCCTCTCGTAGAGCCGCAGGAAGAGGAGTGCCGGGCCGGTCGACCCGTGCAACAGACCGGCCCGTGGCCGCCCCTTCGGCGGGGTCCCGGCCCCGGCGGTGAGCCGTTCGCCGATCAACTCGGCTGCACGAAACGCGTGTTGCGCAAGACCTTCCTCGCCGGCGCTGTGCGCGAGGGCGTCGAGGGCGAGGCCGAGACCGGCGAGACCGCCGTCCAGATCGGAGGGCAGCCGCTGCCAGTTCTCCTGGAGGATGCTCTCCATCAGGTCGAGCGCGCGGGTGCGGTGACCGAGCCGTTCGAGTACGTGGGCGATGCCCGCGAGGCCGTCGTCGAGACCCAGAGGCGTACCCGGCGGGGCGGACTCGGTGTGCTTCAGGAGCCAGCGCTCGCCCTCTTCGTAGCGCTCGGCGCCGCTCTCGGCGAGGGCGAGGAGCACTCCGGCCGCGCCGTGCGCGAGGCCGAGCCCGCCGCCGTCGGCGAACTGCGCGATGTCGCCGGGGAACAGCCGGTCGTCGCGCTCCGGAGTGGCCGAGGCGAGGATGGCCTTGACCATCGAGTCCCGGCTCGCGGGCCAGTCGGCGACGTCGACGAGTGCCGTGGCCGACCCCGCGGTGGTCCTCTTGGCGGCGCCCACCCCGCGGCCGGTCCCGCCCCTGCCGGTCCCGTCCCGCTCGATCTCCGCCACCGCTTCGGCGAGGAACTCCCGCGGCACGTCGGGGAACTCGGCCGCGATCACCGTCGCGAGATGGGCGGCCTTGCCCCGGTCGACGGCGAGCAGCGTGGTGATCGGCAGGAAGAGGGCGAGGCGCAGACAGGCGAGGGCGTAGAGATCGACGTCGACCCCCTCCCGGTCCGCGGGCGCGATGAACCCCGGGTGGGCCACTACCTGCCTGCCGCTCTCCCCCACACGCCCCGCCGCCTCGAAGTCGAGCAAGGAGACGGACTGTTCGTCGGGCGCGACCATGATGTTGAACATGTGGAGGTCGTTGAAGACGACGCCCCGCTCGTGCACGGCCGCGACGGCTTCCTCGACGGCGCGGTGGATCCGCAGCGCCCAGGCCGTGTACGCGGCGATCGCGTCGGCGTCCGGCTCGCTGACAAGGAGCGGATGACGGTCGGCGAAGAAGGAGTTGAGGGGGCGGCCCTCCAGGAAGTCCATGACGAGGAAGCGGTGGCCGCCGAGCTCGAACCAGTCCCGCACTTCGGGCGCGACGCCGAGGCCCGCCAGTTTCCCCAGCGCGTCCCGCTCGCGCTCCAGGCGGGCCACGGCGTCGGCCCCGTCGGATGCCAGGCCCGCGTGCGGCCGGCCCTCTTTCAGGACGACCTTGCGGCCGTCCCGGGTGTCGGTGCCCGCGTAGACCCCGCCGCCGTTGGAGAAGTGCAGCGCCTTCTCCATGCGGTACGGCAGGTCGGTGACCGTCGTGTTGTTGCGCGCCGCCAGCTGCGATTCGAGGAACGGCGGCAGCGTCACCCAGTCGGGGACCCGGAAGGCCGGGTCCCGCGAGTCGGGGACGAGGCGGCCCTGGTCGTCCTCGATCGCGGGGACGAGACCGCCGTGTTCGTCGGCGCACATACGGCGGGTGAAGGCGCCGTACCTGACGTAGAGCGGGCCTTCCTGCCAGCGCAGGTCGGTGAGGATGTAGGGACCCTCGTGCCCTGCGAGCGTCTGCCCCAACTCTTCGAGCAGGGACTTCAGCTGGAGCTCGTCGGCGGGGTAGATCGTGGCGAATTTCCCGCTGCCGTCGCGTCCCGCGTACTTGCTGTTGCGCAGGTGCAGCAGGCGCCGTCCCGCGATGAACTTGAAGGGGACGGAGCGCGGCACACAGTGGTCCGTGACCGCCGCGGCGATCCGGTCGGCGTTCTCCAGGGTGGCGGAGACGTGGATCTTCCAGCCCTGCTGGAGCGCGGGCCTGGCGTGCCCGTCCTCGTCGACGGGGACGAAGGTCAGCCAGTCGCCCTGGCGCGCCGAGCGCCATCCCTGCGGGACCGGGCGCTGTGCCGTCCCGAATTCGGGGGCGCTGCCGCCCACGGACAAGCGGTCCGGAGTCTCGTAGAAGTGCCTGTCGGCCAGACAGTAGACCTCGTACCGCTTGTCCACGGCGTCCCCTCCCCATGTGGTCTGGCAATGAGATTTCCAGGCCGCAAAGGGGGCGGACAGTCACGGATGTCATCGATCAGCCATGCGGAACGCACGGGTAACTTCGTGTTCGCACCTGTTCGATCGAACACGATACGTACAAGATGTATACGAATCGGTACGGGCGGCGTCGCGGACGTAAAGTCCGCCGCCGCTGCCGGGCCGGTCGGCCCTCCGGCAACGAACCGGCCAGTCGTCCAACTCCGGACCGGCCAGCCGCCCGGCTCCGAACCGGTCAGTCCTCCGGCGGGAAGACGACCTCCCCACTGCCGGACAGCGTGATCGTGATCGCCTCGACCGGACATCCCTCGGCCGCTTCGAGCACCTTCTCGTTGGCGTCGGTCTCGGGATCCACGGGGTGCGACTGGCGGGCGGAGTCGAGCGAGAAACCGCCCGGCGCCGTGATCACGCACATCCCGGAGCCGATGCAGACGGAGCGGTCCACCTCGACGTGCCAGCGGTCACCCATCAGGCACCCGCCCCTTCATATCCGGCCGGGAGGTGGATCATCTTGTGCTCGAAGTACTCGCCGTACCCCTCGGGCCCGAACTCCCGCCCGAGACCGGAGTTCTTGTAGCCGCCGAACGGGCCGAGCATGTCGAGGCTGAAGGTGTTCACGGAGTACGTCCCGGTGCGCACCTGCCGCGCGATGTCGATGCCGCGCTCCGTGTCCGCCGTCCAGACGCTGCCGCTGAGCCCGTAGTCGGAGTCGTTGGCGATCTTCACGGCCTCGCTCTCGTCGCCGTACGGGAGAAGGCAGATGACCGGGCCGAAGATCTCCTCGCGGGCCACGCGCATCGAGTTGTCCACGCCGCCCAGGAGCGTCGGCTCGACGTACCAGCCCTCGTCGAGCCCTGCCGGACGCCCGCCACCGGCAAGGATCTTGGCGCCTTCCTCCTGCCCGATGCGGATGTAGTCGAGCGAGCGCTGCTGCTGGCGTTGCGCGACCAGCGGGCCGAGTTCGGTCGCCGGGTCGAGCGGGTCGCCGACCTTGAGCGCTCCGGCCGCTGCGGCGAAGGCCTCGGCGAACTCGTCGTGGCGCGAGTGCGGCACGAGGATGCGGGTCTGGGCCACACACGCCTGGCCGTTGATCATCCAGGCGAAGGGCACGATGCCGGCCACCGCGGACGCCGCGTCCGCGTCCGGCAGGATCACCGCTGCGGACTTGCCGCCGAGCTCCAGGGTCACGCGCGTGAGATTGCGGGCCGCGACCTCCATGACGCGCTTGCCCGCGCCGACGGAGCCCGTGAAGGACACCTTGTCGATGCCGGGGTGCCCGACGAGGTACTCGCTCACCTCGCGGTCCGCCGAGATGATCGAGAGCACGCCTGGCGGAAGACCCGCCTCGGTGGCGATCTCGGCGAGTATGTAGGCGTCGAGCGGCGCCTCGGGGGAGGTCTTGAGGATCACCGGGCAGCCGGCGAGCAGCGCGGGCGCGAGCTTGGCCGCCGCGGTGAACTGCGGGACGTTCCACGGCACTACGGCCGCCACGACACCGACCGGCTCGCGCCGGACGAGGATCTTGCCGAGCGCTCCGTCGCGCTGCTCCTCGTACGTGAAGTTACGGGCGACCGTGAGCGCCGAGTCCCAGACCATCATCGCGGCGAGGGCCTGCACCATGATGCTGGAGGTGTACGGGGTGCCGTTCTCGGAGCTGATGACGCGGGCGATCTCCTCGTGCCGTACGGCGAACGCGTCCTTGATCTTTGTGATGACCTCCATCCGCTCGTCGAGCGTCATCCGGGGCCAGGGCCCCTCGTCGAACGCCTTGCGCGCGGTGGCGACGGCCCGGTCGACGTCGGCGGGCGCGGCGTGCGGCACGCGCGCGAAGACCTGGCCGGTGTGCGGCGAGATCACCTCGATGACGTCCTTGCCGAGGGGGTCCACCAGCTCCCCGCCGATGAAAAGCTGCCCGTGTTCCACGATCTCGGTCATGGCTGACTGCCTCCTGCGGGATTCCGCCTGCGCGGCACGCTTTCTGACACTGTTTCAGAACTGATACCAGTTCTAGTTCCACTAGTCCACGAAGGGCAAGACTCAAGTAGCCTGACGAAACGGTCGACTTGGGCGATCATTGGAACTAGTTCTAGTTACGGCCGAGGGAAGAACGAGAGAAGAAGAGGGCGCCCGATGACGCAGGTGACCGAACCGCAGGTGACCGAGCACGGCGGGGGCGTGTGGAGCATCAAGGTCCCGATCCCCGACAACCCCCTGGGGTTCACCCTCGTCCATCTGCTGGACACCGACGCGGGCCCTGTCCTCATCGACACGGGCTGGGACGACCCGACGTCCTGGGACGCTCTGGCCACCGGCCTCGCCGCCTGCGGCACCTCCGCCGAAGCGGTGCACGGCGTCGTCATCACCCACCACCACCCCGACCACCACGGCCTGTCGGCCAAGGTCCGCGAGGCTTCGGGTGCGTGGATCGCGATGCACGAGGCGGACGCGTCGGTCGTACGCCGCACGCGGACCGGGCCGCCCGCGCGCTGGTTCGACTACATGATGGAGAAGCTGACGGCCGCGGGCGCCCCCGCCGAGCATCTCGCTCCGCTCATCGCCGCCCGTGACGCGGGCCGCACGCCCCGGCTGCCGGGACTGGCCGCCGCGCTCCCCGACCGCGACATCACGCCGGGCGAACTGCTCGAACTGCCGGGGCGCAGGCTCCGCGCGATCTGGACCCCCGGCCACACGCCGGGCCACGTCTGCCTGCACCTGGAGGAGGAGCACCCGGCACGCCTTGCCGGGCACGGCCGCCTGTTCTCCGGCGACCATCTGCTCCCCGGCATCACCCCGCACATCGGCCTGTACGAGGACCCCGACGACGACACCGTCACCGACCCGCTCGGCGACTACATCGACTCCCTTGAGCGCATCGGCCGCCTTGGCCCCGCCGAGGTGCTGCCCGCCCACCAGTACGCGTTCACGGACGCCCCGGCCCGCGTCCGGGAGATCCTGGCCCACCACGAGGAGCGCCTCACCGACCTGCTCGCCCTCCTCGCCGAGCCCCTCACCCCCTGGCAGCTCGCCACGCAGATGGAGTGGAACCGCCCCTGGGACCAGATCCGCTACGGCTCGCGGAACATCGCCGTCTCCGAGGCCGAGGCACATGTGCGGCGCCTGGTGAAGCTGGGGCGCGCGGAGGCGGTGGGCAGCGATCCTGTCCGCTACCGGGCTGTGTGACCTCCGTGGCGGGGCGATGCGACCTCCGGCCGGGGGCGGGCAGCCAGGGCCGCTCCCCTACGGGCCGGTAGAGTGGGCCCGTCGTCATCATGCCCGTACGGGGGGAAGCCGGTGCGAATCCGGCGCTGACCCGCAGCCGTATACCGCATCCGCGCGGTGAGCCGGAATGCCTGGTACGGAGCATGACCGGCTCGCGTCATCGGAACCGCCGATGACCGGCACCGTCGAGGTATACGGAGCCGGAGCCGCCCGGTGCCCGTGCCCAGCTACGCGCCCGTGCTGCCCCGCTCCCCGCAGGGAGAGGCACCCGCCGCATCATGAACGTTCGCCGCAGCGCAGCGGTCCTGGCCGCCGTCGCCGTGTTCGGTTCGGTCGCCGCCCCGGCCGCCTTCGCGGACACCGCGTCCCCGTCGCCCTCCGCCGCGCTCCCCTCCGGCCTGTACGGCGACTCCGACCCCAAATTCGACGGGGTGTTCCGGCAGTCGTACGCCCTGCTCGCCCAGGACTCGGCCGGTGTGAAGCCCGCCGCCAAGGCCGTCGACTGGCTCACGGGGCAGCAGTGCGCGAGCGGCGGTTTCGCCGCGTACCGGGCCGACGCGGGCGAGCCGTGCGACTCCAAGACCATGGTCGACAGCAACTCGACCGCCGCCGCCGTGCAGGCGCTCACCGCGCTCGGCGGTGAGAAGGAGACGGTCAAGAAGAGCGTCGACTGGCTGAAGTCGGTGCAGAACAGCGACGGCGGCTGGGGCTACAGCCCCGGCATGGACTCCGACGCCAACTCCACCGGCATCGTCATCGGCGCCCTCGCCGGGGCCGGTCTGAAGCCGCAGTCGGTGAAGTCGCAGGACGGCAAGTCCGCGTACGACGCGCTGCCCGCCCTCTCCATGAGCTGCGACAAGGACGGCGGCGCCTTCGGCCTCGCGGACGCCAAGACCGGCAAGCTCTCGCCGAACGCGGACGCCACGGCGGCAGGCGTCCTCGGCGGCCACGGCAAGGGCCTGGTCGTGGACGAGGCGAAGAAGCAGGCCGCTGCCCCGAAGTGCGCGAAGGCCGACACCGCCGAGCAGGCAGCGTCGAACGGCACCGGCTACCTCCTGAAGACCCTCGCCAAGGGCGACGATCACCTGATGTCCTCGCTGCCCGGCGCCAAGAACATGCCCGACCTCGGCAACACCGCCGACTCGGTGCTCGCGCTCGCCGCGGCCGGTCAGCAGGAGCAGGCCAAGAAGTCGGCCGAGTGGCTGGCGAAGAACTCGGCGGACTGGGCGAAGACGTCCGGCCCCGCCGCCTACTCCCAGCTGATCTTCGCCGCCCACGCGGCGGGCATGGACCCGCGCGACTTCGGCGGCGCGGACCTGGTCAAGCAGCTGAACGCGACGGGCCCCGCCCCGCAGGCCACCGAGAAGGCCGCCGACGAGAAGAAGGACAGCGACGACGGCAGCGGCGTGAGCATCTGGTGGATCATCGGCGTCGGCATGGTCGCCGGTATCGGCATCGGCTTCCTGTACAGCGGCAACAAGAAGAAGCAGCAGCTGTGACGCGGGGTCGCGCGCGGTGGGGGCGCCTGCTCGCGGGGGCGTTCGTCGCCGCCCTGCTCGGTGTCCTCGCCGCCGCCCCCGCCCAGGCCGCCGGCTACCGCTACTGGTCCTTCTGGGACCGGGACGGCTCCGCGTGGGTGTACGCGAGCCAGGGGCCGAGCACCGCGCGCCCCGACGACGGTGCCGTGCAGGGTTTCCGGTTCTCCGTGTCCGAGGACTCCAAGGACGCCGCGAAGCCGCGCGGCGCCGCCGCGGACTTCGACACGATCTGCGCCAAGACTCCCGCCGAGGACGACCGCAAGCGGATCGCCCTGGTCATCGACTTCGGTACGCCGGGTGACGCTCCCGAAGGCGAGAGGCCGCCGAAGTCCCGTACCGCCTGCGCGCTGATCGCGGACGACGCGACGAGCGCGGACGCCCTCGCCGCGGTCGCGAAGCCGCTGCGCTACGACAGCAACGCGCTCCTGTGCGCCATCGCCGACTACCCGAAGTCGGGCTGCGGGGAGCAGGTCGCGGGCGACGGCGAGTCCGGGAAGAAGTCCACCGCGAGCGAGGCCGGAGACAAGGAGAGCGGCTCCGGCGGTCCCTCCGTCGGCCTGATCGCAGGCGTGGCCGCCATCGCCCTGCTCGGCGGGGCCGCCCTCTGGCAGGCACGCCGCCGACGCGGCTGAACCGCACCATGAACGATCACCCGAGCACCGCTCCCGGTGCGCTGCGGCGGCGGCTGGCCCCCGAGGCGCACCGGAGCAACGCCCTGCACCCGGGCGCCTGGTGGGTGTGGGCGCTGGGGCTCGGTGTCGCGGCGTCCCGCACCACCAATCCCCTGCTGCTCGGCCTCCTGATCGGCGTCGCGGGCTATGTCGTCGCGGCCCGCAAGACGTCCGCGCCATGGGCACGGTCGTACGGCGCCTTCGTGAAGCTGGGCCTCGTCGTGATCGCGATCCGGCTCGTCTTCGCCGTCGTCCTCGGCTCCCCCATCCCCGGTTCGCACGTCATCGTGACGCTGCCCGAAGTGCCGCTGCCCGACTGGGCGAAGGGCGTGCGGATCGGCGGCCGGGTCACGGCCGAGGGGCTGCTCTTCGCGCTCTACGACGGGGTGCGCCTCGCGGGGCTCCTCATCTGCGTCGGCGCGGCCAACGCCCTCGCGAGCCCGGCCCGGCTGCTCAAGTCGCTGCCGGGCGCGCTGTACGAGGTGGGGGTCGCCATCGTCGTGGCGATGACGTTCGCGCCGAACCTGATCATGGATGTGCAGCGCCTGCGTGCCGCGCGGCGCCTTCGCGGGCGTGCGGACAAGGGCATCCGGGGGCTGCTCCAGGTCGGACTCCCGGTCCTTGAGGGCGCCCTCGAACGGTCGGTCGCCCTTGCCGCGGCGATGGACGCGCGCGGTTTCGGCCGCAGCGCGCCGGTCCCCGCACGGGTGCGCAGGACCACGGCGGTACTGACGCTCGGCGGTCTGATGGGCGTCTGCGCGGGAACATACGGCCTGCTCACCGCCGGCGGTACGGGCTACGGTCTGCCGGTCCTGGCCGCCGGTCTGCTCGCCGCCCTCGCGGGACTGCGCCTGGGCGGGCGGCGCTCCGTGCGCACCCGCTACCGGCCCGACCCCTGGGGCGTGCGCGCCTGGCTCGTCGCCGGGTCGGGCATCGCGGTGGCGGGCCTGATGATCTGGGCCGCCTCGTACGACGCTGCCGCCCTGCACCCGGGAGTCGTCCCCCTGACGGCGCCGACGCTGCCGCTGTGGCCCGCGGCAGCCGTGCTCATCGGCCTGCTGCCCGCCTTCGTGGCGCCGGTGCCCGCCGATTCCACCGCCCCTGTTTCCGCCCCCGCTCGCTCCGAGGAGCCCTCATGATCCGCTTCGAGGATGTCTCCGTGACGTACGAAGGGGTCGCCGGGCCCACCGTGCGCGGGGTCGATCTCGCCGTGCCCGAGGGCGAGCTCGTGCTCCTCGTCGGGCCTTCCGGGGTCGGCAAATCGACGCTGCTCGGCACGGTGAGCGGGCTCGTGCCGCACTTCACCGGGGGCACGCTGCGGGGCCGGGTGACCGTGGCGGGGCGCGACACCCGTACCCACAAGCCGCGTGAACTGGCCGATGTGGTCGGCACGGTGGGCCAGGACCCGCTCTCGCACTTCGTGACGGACACGGTCGAGGACGAGCTCGCGTACGGCATGGAGTCGCTCGGCCTCTCCCCCGACGTGATGCGGCGCCGGGTCGAGGAGACGCTCGACCTGCTCGGCCTCGCCGACCTGCGCGACCGTCCCATCGCCACGCTCTCCGGCGGCCAGCAGCAGCGCGTCGCGATCGGCTCGGTGCTCACGCCGCACCCCCGGGTGCTCGTCCTTGACGAACCGACGTCGGCCCTGGACCCGGCCGCCGCCGAGGAGGTACTCGCCGTACTGCAGCGCCTCGTCCACGACCTGGGCACGACGGTCCTGATGGCCGAGCACCGCCTGGAGCGGGTCGTGCAGTACGCGGACCAGGTGCTGCTGCTCGCGGCCCCCGGCGAGCCGCCCGTACTCGGCGATCCCGCCTCGCTGATGGCGATCTCGCCGGTCTACCCGCCGGTGGTGGGCCTGGGCCGCATCGCGGGCTGGTCGCCGCTGCCGCTGACGGTGCGCGACGCGCGGCGCAGGGCGGGGGCGCTGCGGGAGCGGCTGACCGGCCTGGCCCCCGCCGGAACCGAGCCTGACGAGGCACCCCCGGCGCCCCGCCGGTCCGTCCTGCGCAGGCGTACGAAGACTCAGGCGCCGGAAGCAGCCGCTGCGAGCGTGACCGGCCTGGCCGTCCGCCGGGGCCGTGTGGAGGCCCTGCGCCGCGTCGACCTCACCGTCAGCGCGGGCGAGACCGTGGCCCTGATGGGCCGCAACGGCGCCGGGAAGTCCACGCTCCTCTCCACCCTGGTGGGCCTGCTCGAACCGGCGGCGGGCTCGGTCCGCGTCGGCGGCAAGGTCCCGCACCGCACGGGCCCGCGCGAGCTGATCCGCCACGTGGGCCTGGTCCCCCAGGAGCCGCGGGACCTCCTCTACGCGGACACGGTGGCCGCCGAGTGCGCGGCGGCCGACCACGACGCGGCGGCGGAGCCCGGCACCTGCCGCGCGCTGGTGTCGGAGCTGCTCCCCGGCATCACGGACGACACCCACCCCCGCGACCTCTCGGAGGGCCAGCGCCTCACCCTGGCCCTGGCGGTCGTTCTGACGGCCCGCCCTCCCCTGCTCCTCCTCGACGAGCCGACCCGTGGCCTCGACTACGCGGCCAAGGCGCGCCTGGTCACGCTCCTGCGCGGACTGGCCGCCGACGGCCACGCGATCGTCCTGGCGACGCACGACGTGGAACTGGCGGCGGAACTGGCCCACCGGGTGGCGATCCTCGCCGACGGCGAGATCGTCGCGGACGGCCCGACCCCCGAGATCGTGGTCTCGTCCCCGTCCTTCGCCCCGCAGACCACCAAGATCCTCGCCCCGCAGAAGTGGCTGACGGTCACGGAGGTACGGGAGGCATTGCGCACGGAGGGCGATACCCCGTGAGCTCCGCTCCCGCCGCGGGCAAGTCCGCCGGCCGCCAGGCCCGCCCCATCCGCCTGGGCCCGCGCTCCGTCGGCGCCCTCGCGCTCGTCAGCGCGGTCGGCGTCGTGGCCTTCGGGTGGCCGCTCATCGCGAGCGGGGAATCGGGGCTGAGCGCGCATGCCGGGGACGCGCCATGGCTGTTCGCGGCGCTGCTGCCGCTCCTGCTCGCCGTCGTCGTGGCGACCATCGCCGATGTCGGGCTCGACGCGAAGGCCATCGCGATGCTCGGGGTGCTCGCCGCCGCCGGTGCCGCGCTGCGGCCGCTGGGCGCGGGGACGGCCGGGATCGAGCCGATGTTCTTCCTCATGGTGCTCAGCGGGCGGGTGCTCGGACCCGGCTTCGGGTTCGTGCTCGGCGCGGTGTCCATGTTCGCCTCCGCGCTGCTCACCGGGGGTGTCGGGCCGTGGATGCCGTTCCAGATGCTGTCCATGGGGTGGGTCTGCATGGGCGCGGGGCTGCTGCCGGGCGCCGACAGTATCCGCGGGCGGCGCGAGCTGTGGCTCCTTGCCGCCTACGGGGCGGTCTCGTCCGTCCTCTACGGCACCGTCATGAATCTGCAGGGCTGGCCCTACATCGGCGGCCTCGCCACCGGCGTCTCGTTCGTGCCCGGCGATCCCGTCGGCGACAACCTCGGCCGCTTCATCGCGTACTGCCTTGCGACCTCGCTCGGCTGGGACCTGCCCCGCGCCGTCGTGACCGTCCTGCTGAGCCTCGCGCTTGGCCCCGCCGTACTGAAGGCGCTGCGCCGGGCCACGCGCCGGGCCGCCTTCGAGGCGCAGATCACTTTCGAGGGGCCCAAGGCGTAGGCGGCCACTGGCTCTCCGTTACATGGAGCGCCGTTCGGGGTGAGGCGGCCCACAGGACCAAGGTCCTCTACGAAGGAGGGCCGTAGCTCACCCGTCTTGTCGCGCACGCGTCAAAACCGCCTCTGACCTGCGGATTGAGAGCCACGTCACACGAAGGACCTTTCGCCCGGATGCGACATCCACTAGTAAAAAGGGGCATTGCGGAGGCGCAACAGCCCTGCTTCTCTGGATCGAGTCGCACAGCGCCGCAGGTTCGAACAGCGGCGCGGGAGCAGCCCCCCGAGCCACACCCCCGTGGCCCACGGCATGCCCGCGACACCATGTTCCCCACGGAAGGTCACGCTTTGTCCGCCACGCTCATCCGCCGCATCGCCACCCCGAAGAAGGCCCTCGCCGGTGCCGCCGTGGCCGTCGCCACGACCGGCATGGTGTTCAGCGCGGGCGCGGCCCAGGCCGCCGCCCCGTCCGAGGCGAAGGCCGCGGCTCCGGCCGCCGCTCCCGCCGCGGCGCCTTCGTCGGCGAAGGCCATCGCGAAGAAGATGATCAAGGACCCCGCGCAGTACAAGGCGTTCAGCAAGATCGTGGAGCACGAGAGCGGCTGGAACGCCACGGCCACGAACTCCTCCTCCGGCGCCTACGGCCTGGTCCAGGCGCTGCCCGCCTCGAAGATGGCCTCGGCGGGCTCGGACTGGAAGACCAACCCCGAGACCCAGATCAAGTGGGGCCTCGACTACATGAACGACCGCTACGGCAGCCCGGTCGGCGCGTGGAATCACTGGCAGGCCAACGGCTCCTACTGAGCCGCAGCTGGCCTGGGGCCCGGCGCACCGGAAATCACCGGCTCCGCCGAGTTCGTCCTCAAACGCCGGACGGGCTGGATATCCCAGCCC